>JABJBP010000130.1 GCA_018665815.1 Rhodospirillaceae bacterium | reverse complement strand
GATGGCGTTGGTCGTGTAGATGATCTTGCGGACCGCTTCGGGATAGGCGAAAAACGGAATGATCTGTTCCCAGTTTCGCCGCCACGATTGGCCGATGGGCGGGAATTTGTCGCCCCATTTATACTCGAATTCATCGAGCCTCAGGGCCGCCGCCTGCGCCGTTTCGGCCCGGTAAATTGATTTCAGGTTCCCTTGGTCAACCAGCCAGCAGGTCGCGGGAACATGAGCAAAGTAACTTCTGGCCACTGATAGGAGGCGGCAATGGATCCGAATTTGATGACAGTAGTCCGTGGTGGGTTGTTGCTGGAAACGGCGTCCCGCTCAGCGCCGGCCCAAGACTTGGTTATTCAAAACGGTGTGTTACGTGAGATCGGTGAGCCGGGCCACGAAGTTCCCGAAGGCACTTTGGAAATCGATGCCACTGGCATGCTGTTGATGCCAGGACTGATAAACGCCCACACCCATGGTCACGGTAGCCTTGGGAAAGGTTTGGGCGACCGGTGGACTCTTGAGCATCTGCTACACGCGGGACCTTGGTTGATTGGCGGACGCGGCCTTGAGGATAAACACCTTGCTGCAACACTGAATGCGGCCGAGATGGTGTTGAAGGGTTGCACGGCGGCCTATGATCTGTATTTCGAGTTCCCCCTGCCGACACTCGAGGGCATGCATGCAGTCGCCAAGGGGTACAAGGATGTTGGTGTACGTTCGGTGATTGCACCGATGATGGCTGATAGGACGCTTCTTGACGCAAACCCAGGGCTCCTTGATGCGTTTCCTGAATCGGATCAAAAGCGCTTGTCAAAACTCCGCGCATCACCGACAGCGGAAATTCTATCGGCCTGTCGAACGTTGTTGAAGGATTGGCCCTTCGATCCTGAGCGAACCAAGCTCGCGTTGGCACCGACAATCCCTCTACACTGCAGCGATGAGTTCATTATCGAATGCCACAATCTAGCCCGGGATCATGATGTAGGGCTTCACATGCATCTGGCTGAATCTCGAATTCAGGCTGTCACCGGCATGAAGCGCTACGGCAAGACCCTGACAGCGCATCTGGACGAACTCGGATTCTTGGAACCGTCTTTCACGGCGGCCCACGGTGTTTGGCTGGATGACGACGATCTTAAGCGGCTGGCTGATAACGGTTGCTCATTGGCCCATAATCCGGGCAGCAATTTACGGCTTGGTTCCGGAATCGCACCGGCCCGGGCAGCTGTCTCACGCGGCCTCAACGTCGGCATTGGCACGGACGGGTCCCATTGCGCCGATAATCAGAACATGTTCGAAGCCATGCGCTTTGCCTCATTCGCGTCCAGGATCATGTCCGCGGATACAAATGAATGGCTGGCGACGGATAAGATTGTTGCCATGGCGACCGAAGGTAGCGCACGGGCGCTGGGGTTCGGCGATGACATCGGCCGGTTGGTGCCTGGTGCCAAGGCTGACATCGTCTTTCTTGATCTCACCAATATCAATTTCGTGCCGTTCAACGATCCCGTCAATCAAATCGTCCATACGGAAGACAGCAGCGCAGTGCAAAGTGTCATGGTTGACGGAGAATTTGTTCTCAAGGATCGGCGATTTACGAAAATCAACTACGAACAGCTTTGTCACGACGTCGAGGATACAGTTGACCGCCTCCAGGGGGCGAACGCCGACGCCCGCGTTATAGCGGAGAACCTAGAGGGCATGGTCTCGCAGTTTTGTGTGGGGTTGGCAGGTGAGCCATATCACATTCATCACTGGTGCGGTCACACGCCGTCACCTCATCAATAATTGGAAGAACGGAGAACGAAGGTATGGCCAACTTCGACCTGGCAAACCTTCGCCCTTCGCCGTCCCCCTCGGCCGCCAGGAACTGGAAGTCGATACAATGCTAAACTTCGGCGCACAGTCCTTTGCAAAATTAAATTACCCGAAATTTTAGGCTACCCGCTTGATGAGTTTTTCAACAGCCTCGACTATTCTCGGACGCTATAACTTCCACTGACCTAGGTCTGGTTTCCGTTGGCAAACAAAAATGAACCAAATTTGCCAAATGTAATAATTTCTATTTAATGGTTGAAATTCCTATTTTATCTTCCTATCTGTTTTCCATGCTGCTCGGGTTTTGACGGGAAGCACGCCATTGGACATTGAGAATAGGGCCGCTGCCCGATTTGGTTGGCGGCGCCACCGGGGGCGACATTAAGTGTTGTTGGCGGTGCCAAATGGAGCGAACGCGGAAGAAATTTGCGCACCCGGCGTCGTGCTTCGCCATCACCCCGATACGGAAAAGATGACTTTGCGTGTACAAAGGCTGACAAATGATGACTTTGCGTGAAATCGTGTACACATTTGTACACTGGCGTAAGTGGTTGATAAAAAACGATACCCGCTAAATACGCCAAGCAAAATGGGGACAAATGATGACTTTTGTAGACGTTTGCTGACAAAGTAAAAATAGCGGGTGGCTTATGTGCCACCTGAGGCGCGCGGGCCTCGCGAATTTATCTGACGTTTTTCGATTGCGGAGCGTGGGATTGCCTTGCTCCCTCCGAGCGTCGGAGATCGACCCTCGCTCCACCGGAGCGACGGTCACAGAACATCACCCCAATCCCGCTAGAGACTGTCTTTGCGAGTTATCCTTCTCCGTCAAAAAACGACGGTGTGCCGTAGGACCTGGACCCGTAAATCAACGGTTTGCCGTCGCCGAGCATGGTTTGCTCGACGGTGCCCAGGAATATGAAGTGCGTTCCGGCGCGGTGAATTTCCTCAACCCTGCAATCAAACGATGCCAGGGCGCCGTTCAGCGCCGGTGCGCCGGTGGAGGCCGCCTGCCAACTACCTGCCACGAACATGTCATCGATGGGTGTGCGTGCCGCGAAGACGTTCGAGACATCGGCCATGGTGTCGGCCAGGACGTTGACGCAAAACACCGTGTTTTGCCTGATCGCCGGGACAGCGCGGCTTTGGTGATGGATGCAGGCCAAAACCATGGGCGGGTCAGCGGACACCGAGCACATAGCGCTGACGGTCACCCCGGCCCGCCCCGCAGGACCGTCGGTGGTGATTACCGAGACCGTTTGCGCGGCCCGGCTCATGCCTTCCAGAAAATCATCACGTGACAAGATTGTTGCTCCCCATGTTCGGTTCATATCCCGACCCGTCCCGATTGGCGGGTTAAGTTACCACGATCCCAATATGCCGAAAGACGTGCCAAAGAAGAAGGAGAATTCGTGCTTGGCCGGCAGATCAGACTAAGCCATCGGGCATGGTTTTCTCGGGCGGCTGATCTATAGTTGGCGAATGGACAAGGCATTGAACGACCCGCTGGCACCCCTGCTCGGCCCGACGGACCCGGCTCCCTTTGAGATCGTGAACTTGGACGGCTCTGCCGGCGTCGTATTGATTTGCGACCACGCCAGCCGGACGGTGCCCGAATGCCTTCACCATCTTGGCCTCGGCCCCGAAGTGTTCGATCGCCATATCGGCTATGACATCGGTGCCGCCGAAGTCGCCAGGCTCTTGTCGCGGCGCCTGGACGCCCCCTTGGTATTGGCCGGGTTTTCGCGTCTGGTCATTGATCTCAACCGACCTATCGACCATCCGGACTCCATCGTTGAGGAAATCGACAACACCCCTATTCCCGGTAATCTCGGCCTCAACATGACGGCCCGCGAAGAGCGCGACCGCGAACTGTACGCGCCCTATCATGGTGCCATCGGGCGCGTCCTCGACGCGGTCATGGCCCGCGCCCGGCCACCGGTATTGTTTTCCGTCCACAGTTTTTCACCGGGGTATGGCGCGGCGCCCCGGCCGTGGGATATCGGCGTTTTGTGGAATCGCGATCCGCGCCTAGCCCAACCGCTGATGGAAAGACTGGCCGACGCCGGGCTCAACGTTGGTGACAACGAGCCCTATTCGGGACGCGATATGGCCAATACCATAGATCTGCACGGCGGCCAGGCGGGTCTGGCCAATTGCGTCATTGAGATCAATCAAGATCAGGTCCGCGACCCGGAAGGGATAGGCCGTTGGGCGCGTATTTTGGGTGATATCATGGTCGAAATTTTGGCCATCGACGGCCTCAATCGGATTGAACAATTTTAATGGTTTATGGAGTTCCCAAGTTTAGCGTCGGCATCGAAGAAGAGTTTTTGCTGGTTGATTTGGAAACCCGCGGTTTGGCGAAGGACCCGCCGAAAGCACTATTCGAAGCCTGCTCGGCGGCGCTCGGCGATAAGGTCGCGCATGAATTCCTGCGCGCCCAGATTGAGATCAACAGTCCGCCATGTGACACCGTCGGCGAGATCCAGCCGCACCTGGCGGAGATGCGTGCGTGTATCGCCGAGAAAGCCGCCGAACACGGCCTCGCGCCCATCGCCGCCTCGACCCATCCGTTTTCGCAATGGTCGGAACAAGATCACACCGACGCCGAACGCTACAACATTATCGCCGAGGATTTACAGGCGGTGGTCCGCAGGTTGGTGATTTGCGGCATGCATGTGCATGTCGGCATCGGCGATGATGACCTGCGGATCGACTTGATGAACCAGGTGATCTACTTCCTGCCGCACTTACTAGCGTTGAGCACGTCGTCACCGTTCTGGCAGGGCGGGGATACGGGGCTGAAATCATATCGGATGAGTGTCTGGGATGAGATGCCGCGCACCGGGTTGCCGTATTTCTTTGATTCATTCACCGACTATCAGCGCCACGTCAACGTGCTGGTCCAGGCCGGGCTGATTGAGGACGGCACCAAGGTTTGGTGGGATGTGCGCCCCAGCGCGCGCTACCCGACATTGGAAATGCGCATCTGCGATGTCTGCACACGCATTGACGATGCGCTGGCGGTCGCGGCCTTGTTCCAGTGCATTCTTCGGATGCTTTACCGGCTGCGCCAGAACAATCAGCGCTGGCGGCAATATTCAGCCATGTTGGTGAATGAAAACCGCTGGCGCGCCCAACGCTATGGCATCGACGCGGGCCTCGTTGATTTCGGCCGCGGGGAAATTGTTCCCTATGAAGGGTTGCTCGAAGAGATCATTGATTTGATCAGCGAAGATGCCGAAGCGCTCGGCTGTAAGCAGGAAATCCTACATCTTCGAACCATCCGCGCGGAGGGTACCAGCGCGCATCGCCAAGTCGCCACCTACCAATCTGCTCTGAAAGACGGCCAGGATACGGACCAGGCGCTAAAAGCGGTCGTCGATATGTTGATTGAAGAAACCAAAGATGCCGGTCGCACCGGTGTCTTACCGCTAAAGGCCTGAGATCAACTGTTGAAGGTGTGAGGGCTGCTATTAGACGCCGTCTATTAGGGATCTGGCGCTGGCTGTTAGAGGCCTGATTCGGGATCGCCGCCGAAAATATCCTTGAACAGCATCAACAGGTTTTGGTCGATGCCGGTTTGCATGCTTTCCAAAATCGCAAACGCCTTGGCCGGCGGGAATGCGGGTTTGTAGGACCGCTCGTCTGTCAACGCGCCGAAAATATCAGCAATCCGTTAATGGGCGACATTACGAGGTCAGAGATAATGATATCCGGTCCCGGATTGTCCGCCATATGCATCGATTTCAAAAAATCGATGGCTTCTTCGCCGTTTTCCGCCGTCGAAATTCTCGCAAATTTGAAGCTGCGAAGTAACTCCTCCATGGTATTGCGTATATAGGCATTATCCTCAACCAAGAGAATGTTACAGCGATTGAAGTTATAGCTGGTCAATCACGCTCTCCACGCACCGGTTCGAACCTCGTTAGAATCTACATATGCCGTCGTACGGACGCAACTATACGGCACGGTTTCCATCATCAAGGTGGGGAAAGAACTGTCGCTTGCACATCAATTGCCGTGTCCGTATCTTGCGGCGCTGCAAAGGCTTCACATTGATAATAGGAGAACAGACTGATGTCAGATGTTGGCGGTATTTCCGGTGAGCGATTGCGCACCTTTATCGAAAGAATCGAACGGTTGGAAGAAGAAAAAAAAGCATTAAACGATGATATCCGGGAGGTCTACTCGGAAGCTAAAGGAACTGGCTTCGACGTGAAGATCCTTCGTCAAATCGTTGCGTTGCGGAAGATGGACGCCAGCGACCGTAGCGAAATGGAAGAAGTTCTGGATGTCTATAAACGCGCTTTGGGTATGTAGTCGACAATAATCGGCGGCGAGTTGGACGTTTATTCCGGCTTTGTTTCCGAAAGCGCAAATATGGTGTCCGCGTAAGCCAGCAGTTCGGCAACGCACATTTCGATCTGATCAATACCGGTATGCAGCGTGAGTTCCGGCGTTTGGGGCTTTTCATAGGGTGACGATATTCCGGTAAAGTCTTCAATGAAGCCGGCTCGCGCCTTGCGATAGAGGCCTTTGGGGTCTCGTTTTTCACAAACACTGAGGTCCGCATCCAAATAAACCTCGTGAAAGCCCGCGCCGATCATCTTTCTCGCATTGTCGCGATCGGCATGAAGCGGCGATATGAATGCACTTATAACGATCATCCCTGTTTCTGCAAAAGCATGGGCAACTTCCGCAACTCGGCGCACGTTTTCCCGCCGATCAGCCAGTGAAAAACCGAGATCACCATTTAGTCCGTGTCGAAGATTGTCCCCATCAAGGACAAAGACCTGCGCCCCCTGGCTGAACAATTCCTGTTCCAGGGCAACCGCTAAGGTCGACTTTCCCGACCCCGATAGTCCTGTTAGCCAAAGAACTCCGCCACGATGACCGTGCCGTGCCCATCGGCGAGAGGGAGATAAGGCCGTCGCTTGGAACTCACTCGCGATCTGACGCTCAGACATCATGACTTCGCCCGGGAGCAGTCAACGCTTCGATACGTCACTAAGAAAATCCGCGTATATGATCGATAGCGCGGTGTTTAATGCTTCGACCCCCGAAGCAACGCTGGCGTCCACTGTCGCGTTGTCCTGTTTGTAAGTTTTCAGGAACAAGAGTTCTCCATCCGACGGATTGCGTACGCCCAGCTCTACTTCCAGGCGGGTCCGGCCATTTTCACCTGTGACGCGTTCAAGGTGTCTGATTTTGCCAGTTACGACATAGTCTGCACGCACCCGCATGGCGGGCGTCACCACTGCTTTCGATATCTTGGCTTGACGCAGAAAACTGACGAGTTCATCGCGGAGCATGACCGTCGGCGGCTTAATCCAGAAATGATAATGATGTGCCTTAACCTCGTTCGGGCTACCCGCTTTGGAGTAGACAATAGCGCGCTCGGAAGTCAGCCCATCAGCGACAAAGCGGTCAATTTCAATGGTGCCCGCAAACAATTTGGCCGCTTTTTGCTCACCCGCATGGACCGCTTGTAGCCGGTAATAGTGATCCTCGGGAACGGGCGGCGCGGAGCTGCACGACGAAATGATGAGGACGGTTATCAAAGCCATGCCAGCTCTAGCAACGCTCTGACGCCATACCCTAAGCGCCGTCAACTCTATTGAGGTATGATTAAACTTCCGGCTCATAAATAAGGCCCTCACCATCTATCGGCTCCCGGTCTTATCTTCTTGCGGTGAACCACCAAGCAACAACCCTGGATTGGCCCTGATTTGACGTGAAAACTCGTTCATGTTTCGGGCAGCGCCTTCCATGTTTTGATTAATCGCGTCGATATGACGCGACACGGAATCGACAATGTAGCGCGTTTCCTTCAAGATTTTCCCAACGTTCTCCTTTGGCTCTACCACAAGCTGATCCAAATTTGCCATCACCTGCTTCATTGTCCCCAGCACGCCCTGCACCTGACCGACAGTCGCATTCATGTCTTTCAGCAATCGCTCGATACTCTCGCGATTTTTCGATGAGGCGAGTTTCATCACTTGTTCGCTGGCATCCGACATATTGGTCGAGAAAGTTTCGATCTGATGGGCGATCCTCGGAATTCGGTCCCCCAAATCCTTAACCAGCCCGGCGGCATCCTTGACCAGTTCATTGCCGTCACTGACCAAGAATTTATTGATGTCCTTGACCGCAATACCAACGTTCTGCAAAAGCGGTTTGACCTCCCCGTCAATCAACCCGGAAATCTGGTCTGCCAAGGTCCCCATGGCGCCGAATACATCTGCGGAGCCGACTGTTGGAATTTCGTCTCCAGGCTTCAATGCGGCTTTCGATGTGCCAGCATGAATGCTCAGGGTTTTCGCTGAAAGTAGACTGGGCGCGGCAATCTCAACATCACTATTTGCCGGAATCTTCCAGCCACTGACCACCGCGACATCAACACGGAAAACCATGCCGCCTTCCTGAGGTCGCGGCGTCACTTTCTCAACCTGGCCAATTGGATAGCCTTCAAAAATCACCTGTGTACCGAATTTAATTCCAGTGACGTTGCGGTAAATCGCATAGTAATTGTCGACCGCGCCAGTACGCCCGGTCAATGCGGCAATGGTGACGACTAGAGCGGCCATCATGCCGCAAACGAACAGGCCGACGACAAGGTAATTAATTTTTGAACTTCTCATAAAGGCTGGTTCCCGACCCCGGATTCCTCACCGGTAAGACGTGCCAAATATTCATCCGGATCAAGGTTTTCACCGTCCGGCACCCGGTTGAGGAGGTTATAAATGCGTTCATTCGTAGAGCTTTTGACTTCGTCGACGGTGCCAATCATCAAGATATGGCCCCTGTCCAGAATAGTGATCCGATCCGCAATCTTGAAAGCGCTGTCTAGTTCGTGCGTGACAACGACAATACTCATGCCCATGGCATCGCGGAGATTAAGGATCAACTCGTCGAGCGCCGACGCAACTGCCGGGTCCAACCCTGCAGACGGCTCATCACAGAAAAGAATCCGTGGGTCCATGACGACAGCGCGGGCAAAAGCCGCCCGTTTGATCATTCCGCCAGAAAGCTCCGCCGGCATCAGATCTTCGAACCCACCAAGCTCGACGACTTCCATCTTCATGCGCGCCATGATTTCCATGGTTTTGCGATCAAGGCCAGTATGCTCGTAGAGCGGCAACATGACGTTTTCACCGACTGTCAGCGAACTGAACAACGCGCCGCCCTGAAACGCGACGCCAAGCTTTTTACGAAGATCGGTGAATTCCTGCATATTCAAATCGTCGATATTCTGGCCCAAGATGGTCATTGTGCCGGAGGTTTTTTGCTCAAGCGCCATCAAATGACGCAGCAAGGTTGATTTGCCGGAACCCGAGCCACCCATGATCACCATGATCTCGCCCTCGCGAACCTCCATGGTGACACCCTTGAGAATTTCGCGCTCACCGTAATGAGTGACTAGGTCTTCAACCTCAATCACAGACGGCGGCACGCTCTGGGCCGCAGATCGATCCTCCATCACAATATCTTGCTCGCTCATCGCGCCGCCCCCGACTATACCGTCGACATGATCACGACGATCATGGCCGTCACGATGATTGCTGAAATAGCTTGGACGACCGAGCGTGTCGTTGCTTTCCCGACGCCTTCGGCGCCGCCTCTGACACCTGCGCCGTTGACGACGCCGATAACAGCTATCTCAACCGCATAAATACAGCTTTTACTTAATCCTTGGGCGACATCATCAACTTTCAAGATGTCGATAACCTGATCGAGATATGCTGACAACGATATGCCAAGCTCAACGTTGATATAAACCCCAGCCAAAAATAAACCGACACCAGCGCTCATGATTGTCAAACACGGTACCATGATGACCATGGCAATAAGCGGCGGCGCCACCAGATATCGGATTGGATTGATCCCCATAACTTTAAGGGCATCAATTTCCTGATTGATTTTCATTGTGCCGATCCGGGCCGCCAGCGCAGAACCCGATCGCCCGGCAACCAGGATGCCGGTGATCATCGGTGCAAATTCACGCACAACGACAAATGCTAGCCCCGCCGTGACGTGGCTTTCAGCACCAAAAATACGCAACGTGTGAATCCCTTGGATGGCCAAGGTGACGCTAATTGCGCCGCCAAGCATGGCAATGATAGGGATCGCGGTAATACCAATTTCCATCATCTGCTCAATGACGGCATTCATCCGCACCGGTTGCTTCAACCGATAACCGAAGATAGTCCAATAGAGGCTTTCGAGAACCATAACGCCGCCATTGCCCACTTCCTCGATGCCATGGACAGCACTACGGCCAACGTTTTCAAAAAAGCGGCCTGCGGAATTATGTTCGTTTTCAGTGGCCATCAATCAACGCTCAGCCGACGGCGGCAATCCCGTCGTCGAGACTGTCGCAGATTGTAAAAACCTTATCGAGACGCGCCAATTGCAGAACCCGCTTGGCACCGTCACTAACTGACACAAGCACCAGATTCTGGGCGCCCTTGCGCGCCGTTTGAAAGCTTTCAACCAACGAGGCGACCCCAGACGAATCAATATACCCAACGCCGCTGAGATCAACGAGTATCGGCATATTCTTGCCAACCGCTTCAAGCAGGACCTGGCGAGCTTCGGGCGAGCTTTGCAAATCGATGTCACCATTAAAGGCAACAACCAACGCCCCTTGTTCTTCCCTAATTTCGTGTTTCATTCGCTACCCTTGGACCCCTTCCCAAAAATCCTTCTTATTGCTTAATTCTTTTTACCATCCTTAGCACATTACCGCCATCCTTGGGTGGCGGAAGAAATTCCACGTCATCCATGACCTCGCGAATGAAGTGCGTGCCTAACCCACCAGGGCGAATATCATCCAAATCGCGAGGTTTTACATTACTCGGATCAATTGTCGGTGCGTGATCACGCACATAGATAACAAGATCTTCTTTCTGGCGCTCCATGGTGATGACAATATCGCCGTCAGGTGCACCACCGTAGGCATGGCGAATAACATTCTGCAGTGCCTCATCAACGGCAATCACCAAATCACGAGTGTCCTCCATGCAGCACCCAGCAAGGTTGGCCGTTTCAGCGACCAGTTCGCGAACCAGTTTTAGCCGGTTCGGCTGCGAGAGTATCCGCAATGACGACATGGTTTCGGCACCGAGGACTTGTCCCTCGCCGCCACCTTCACCAATGTCCGCGTTCATGTTCTCGGACTGCCCAGCTGCTTTCTTCGCGACTTGCGCTGCTGCGCCATCGATACCGATCAATGTCAGATCATCGCGCAACGCTTCGCCGCTTCGAGCAATTTTCCCGGCAATTGTGTTTAATCGAACTTTGATTTGGTCTTTTTGGTGCTTTGACAGGATTTCCTTCACGCCTTCAGCGCCAAGTTCCGAACCGTCTTTTTTGTACCCCTCGGTCACGCCATCGGTGAAAATATACAGCGCGCCGCCTTCGAGATCGAATTCCTCTTCGGGGTACCCGTCTTCATCAACCAGCATGGTTGAAATGCCAAGGGGCGGCGCTTCCGCCGGTAATTCCGAAAATTCACCACTTGCCGAATGCAGCAACGGCGGCTCATGGCCGGCGTTCGCCATTAAGACAATTCCAGTTTTCGGATCGTAGATTCCACCAACCATTGTGACGAACATGCCGCGCGCCGCGGTTTCGCAGACCTCTTCATTTATCAATGCCAGTAGCTTGCCGGGATGTTCAATAGTCTTGCCAAGGCAACGATAGAGGCTTGCGGTCTTCGCCATCAACAATGCCGCGTTCATGCCTTTACCGGACACGTCTCCCAAATTGAAGCAGATGCGACCGTCGGGTAGTTCAAAAAAATCGAAGAAGTCACCGGATACCGTACGGGCCGGAAAATTTATGCCGAAAACCGGAAAATCATCTTCCGGCTCACTTGGCAACAAGGATCGCTGAATTTCCGCCGCCAGTTCCAATTCACGGGCCAATCGCTCCTGTTCAACAAGCGCTTCTGCCATGCGCGCATTGTGAATAGCCAATGCTGCCGACGCACTCATCGCTCGCAAAAGATGCAGATCGCTGTCATCGAACAGCCCGTCGCCGCTTTTCTTGTTAATTAATTCGATGGCACCGATACGCTCACCTTTGACGCTCATCGGCGCGCAAAGGATCGACAGTGTCGTAAAGCCGGTTTGCTTGTCGACGCCTTTGTAGAAACGCGGATCATTTTGGGCGTCACGAATGATTTCCGGCGCATCTTCCTGGACCGAGCGTCCAACGATCCCCTGATCGCTCGGCAACCTTAGGCCTGTGATTTCTGTCACGCCGACACAAGCCTGGCACTCCAACATTGTGTCTTCGTCTTCCAACATGAACAGCGCACCGCCCTCTGCGCCGACATAATCGGTAATGTGTTGGACGGCTCGGACAAGCGATGACTGTAAATCACGGGTTGAGACAAAATCCTGGCCCATTTGCGAAAGCAATTCCAGATGGTCGAACACCTGGCTTTCGCTGGAGGCCGTCTCGGATGCCTTAGGGATAGGCGTGTCGTTCATGAGTTCCGCACGATCTTAGGAACTTAGCCGAACTTTGGCATATGCACCCGGTGCATCTTCAATGGGTTTATGTTTCTTGTTTCCGGGCTGGCGGGCGGCGGTTTGAGGGCCTGTGAATTTTTTTACCCATTTTTGCCAATCTGGCCACCATGAACCATCGTGTTGCGTAGCGCCTTCAAACCATTCGTCGGGATCGCTCGGTTGTTTGGCATTCGTCCAAAAGCAATATTTTCCGGCTGCCGGTGGGTTTACAACACCTGCGATATGACCGGATGCAGAAAGCGCAAATCGCACTTTACCCTTATATAATTGCGTCGCTTTATAGGTCGATTTCCACGGCGCGATATGATCGTCCTTGGTTGAAATCAAATACATCGGAAGATCGATTTTCGATAAATCAAGCGGCACGCCGGCAAGGGTAATCCCGCCCGGTTCAACCAGCTTATTATTCAAATACATTTCACGCAGATAAAGCGAATGCATCATGGCCGGCATACGGGTCGAATCGGCGTTCCAATACAACAGATCAAAAGCTAGGGGTTCCCGCCCCATTAGGTAATTGTTGATCACAAACGACCAAATCAGGTCGTTGTCACGCATCATGTTAAAGACTTGGGACATATGCCCCCCGTCCAAATACCCCTTCTCGGACATATGCTCTTCGAGTTTCGCGAGTTGCTCTTCATCAATGAATACCCCCAACTCACCCGGTTCCTCGAAATCCACCATAGTGGTGAAGAACGTCGCACAATTGACGCGGTCGTCACCCTTATGCGCCATATAGGCCAGTGTGCAAGCCGTCAACGTGCCACCGATGCAATAGCCGATGATATTGATTTTCTCTTCGTCGGTAATTTCACCGATTGCATCCAGCGCGGCCAACGGTCCTTCCAGCATGTAGTCATCAAACCGTTTGTCCGCATGGCGTTCATCGGGGTTGACCCAAGAGATGATGAACACAGTATGCCCTTGATCGACGGCCCACTTGATCAGTGAATTTTTCGGCTGTAAATCCAAGATGTAAAACTTGTTGATCCATGGCGGAACGATCAGCAACGGCGTCGAAAACACCTTCTCGGTTGACGGCGTATACTGGATCAATTGCATCAAGTCGTTTTGATAGACGACTTTCCCCGGTGTTGTGGCGACGTTCTCGCCGAGCGTAAAGGCATCGGTGTCGGTCATCGAAATTTTGAGCTGACCTTGACCGTTTTCAAGATCGCCCAACAAATGATCCAACCCTTTCAGCAGATTTTCGCCCTTGGTCTCAATGGTTTTTTCCAACACTTTCGGATTTGTCGCGACAAAGTTTGTCGGCGACAAGGCGTCGACATACTGGCGTGTATAAAAATCGATTTTTTCGCGGGTTTTATCATCCAAGCCATCGACGTCTCGAAACGTCCCCTGCATCCAATTCGCCGCCAACAAATAAGACTGTTTGATGGTGTCGAACATCGCCTGCTCGCTCCAGGCTGCATCCTTGAAACGGCGATCATCCTTGGCCGGCGCGACAACGGGCTCCACTTCTTCGCCGGCCATGCGCTTCGCCGTGTTTTCCCAAAGCTTCGCGTATCCTTGCCACAATTCAGCTTGGGCCTCCGCCAGTTTTTGCGGATCGGCCATCAATTTGGCGGTCATATCCATGAAGGCCTTACCGATGATCACTGGATCGGCGACTTGAAAGCCACCATCAGCGGTCTGGCGATCGCAAAACGACTGGACGATGCGTTGCGAGCGCTCGGCGAAATCGCCCATCAAACGTGACATGGCCTCGGCGTCCGCAAGCGTTCCGGTTTCTTGATTGTCACTCATACTGGTCGCGCCTCCCTATGGCGAATACAAGAGTAAACCGGCACTAAGGGCTTGGAAAGCAAAGCGAAGCCGCAGTTAACTATGCCTGCACGACCCGACCGAATACTATAGCCAGGCAAAAGACATTTTGAGTTCGATCTGTCCGTTGTGATCTAATCAAACGGACAACCAAGTACAGTATCTGGGTCCGAATGAGCCAGCCATTTAATCCACACCAAACGAAGGAACGGCATTGAGTATTTATCGCAGCAGCGTCAGGCTTGAAAATTTTTCAAACCTATCGCGCGCCTATTTCGCCGGACGCACCGTTAGCATCACCGGCGGCAGCGGTTTCATTGGCTCGCATGTTGTTGAGCAACTGTTGTCGCTGGGCGCCAACCCCGTGGTGCCGACCCGCCAAATCGCGCCGCCGTTCTTGGCGCATTTGACCAACGATGTCGATATTCGCCATGTCGATCTCGGCGAGCGCGCCGCCGCGATTGACGCGCTAAAAGGCGCCTCAGTGGTGATGCACTTAGCGGCTAGCGTCGGCGGCATTGAGTACAACGCGACCCATCCGGCAACCGTATTCCAGGCCAATATGCGCGCGTTCTTGAATGTCATGCAAGCTGTCCGCGACAACGGGGTTGAGCGATTGATGGTCACCAGCTCGGCCTGCATCTACCCCCGCCATTGCACCATTCCGACACCCGAGACTGAAGGCACTATCGCGGGCCCGGAACCGACGAACGCCGGATATGGATGGGCTAAGCGGATGGAAGAATTTCTTTCGACTGCGGCCCATGAAGAATACGGCTTGGAAGTCGCTATCGCGCGGCCCTACAACACCTATGGCCCGCGCGACAATTACAATCCCGAAAGCTCCCACGTCCTGCCGGCGCTCATCCTCAAGGCGTTCGAATCTACCGATGGTACATTGCCCGTATGGGGGGACGGCACGCCGACCCGTTCGTTTCTCTACGTCGATGACATTGCGCGCGGCCTGATCGAGATCACCGCGCGCTATGCCGAGCACGACCCACTGAACATCGGCACCGATGAGGAAGTCAGTATCGGTGACGCGGCCGGTATGGTCTGCGACATTGTCGGCACGGTCCGCGGCGAAAAAATGTCACCGGCATTCAAGCCGACGCCGTATATCGGCCAGCCCCGGCGCAACTGTGATAGTACAAAATTGCGCGACAAGCTTGGTTTCGAAGCGCAGGTCGGTTTGCGCAACGGCCTTGAGCGGTCGGTGGACTGGTTCGTCAACAACCGCGAGCTTGCCATGACGGCCCATCATCAATAGCGGCTTGAATGACATGCATCCGGGCAATGCCCTCTGCTCCCCCCCCTCTTCAGCTTCGTCATTTGACACCACATTTCTCAAAACGCTGCGGTTCCTCAAGGACCTCTGAACACCCAAAAATTCCGCGTTTCACGAGGCGAACCGAATTGCTGGCCTCGGTGGACAAGCGCCAATGCCGCATTTAGGCTTTCGCCGATCATCACCGCCAACGCAGGAAATTCTCATGCCATACGAAACCATAACCGCTCAATCCATCGCTGGCGCTTTGGGTGCTGAAATTACCGGCATCGACCTGTCATCCCAACTGACCAATAGCCAGACAGCCGAAATTCAACAGGCGCTATGGGACCACAAAGTAGTGTTCTTCCGCGACCAGGATTTGACCCCCGAAGATCACCTGCGCATCGCCGGCGTGTTCGGCGAAGTCTACCGGGTGCCGTTTGTGAAGGCGCGCGATGACTACCCCGACATCATCGACATCGTCAAAGAACCCGAGGACGGCGATATGTACAACTTCGGCGGGGTTTGGCACACCGACGCCAGCTTCGATGAGAAGCCGCCCCTGGGCTCCGCCCTCTATTCATTGCAATCCCCCCCCTACGGTGGTGACACCCTGTTCACCAATATGGAAGCCGCCTTCGACGCCCTATCGGACGGCATGAAAGATATGCTATCGAAACTCACCGCCGTCCATAGCGCCGAGCGCAATTATGGATCCGGCGGATATTTCACCGACGATGACAACCAAAGTGCTTCGATGACCATCAACCCCGACGATAGCGGCGACAAAGAGACCCTACACCCAGTCGTCCGAACCCACCCGGAGACCGGCAACAAGAGTCTCTACATCAACCCAATCTACACGATGCGCTTCAAAGACATGACCGAAGACGAAAGCCAACCACTGTTAGACTTTCTTTATGACCACGCCATCCGCCCGGAATTCCAATGCCGCTTCACCTGGACGACGAACACCCTGGCCGTCTGGGACAACCGCTGCACCATGCATTTCGCGATCAACGATTACGCCGGCCACCGGCGCCACATGAACCGCGTCACCATCGCCGGAGAGCGGCCGGTCTAAATTGTTGGAAACACAAACTCAAGCTGGATGGGGATGGTCGGGTCAGCCATCCCGCGCTCCGCAACGAACTCGTTGCTGCAATTACCGATCTCCGCACCTCTTACAGCAGGAGATTTTATAAAGTCAGCATTCGTCCGCAAAAGTCATCATTTGTACGCATTTTCTCGGGCGAAATTGAGCAAATTCATTTTGGATCAATGCGTTAGACCGGTGCACAAATGTGTACATGATTTCACCGCTAGTCAGCATTTGTCCGCATGCGATGTGACCGTCACCATTTAACATGGCGGCGTAAGCACTGAGCATCCCCCGGACGGACGTTGCGACCAACTTTTCGACCTGCTCTGTAGGCGAAACACGTGCAGTGGCCAACCCACCATTCCCATCGCGCTTGAGTTAGGCGGCAACCATGCACCACGCGGGATTGCCTTGCCGGCCATACCAATCCCGCTTGAGATTGAAACGAACCGGTCTGTAGTTTCACCCCCGTTCACAACCCACCAAACATTTCGGCGGCCGCCCCCGTGGGGCCTCCGGCGCATGATCGAAACCACGCCCCGAAGCCCTATTCATAATGTCCGCACCTGCCGGCTAGCCAGCACATGTGATCAAGAGATAGCAATATGAGAACAGAACCTCAACCCTTTAATAGGTTTTTTTTGATTTCATTTAGAAAATATTCTTTACACCTGCCTATTGCCCAATAACGGACAGGCTGCATGTCCTGTCGTTATCTCCGTTTGTGACCGAGGCGGGCATTAAACGACTGGTTTTATTTCGATGTCCTGAGAGTTATCGACTTCGGGTCCTCGGGCATCCTGGGGCGCACTCTCGCCGATTCCGTCCAGCCATTCAGCCAAACGTCGCGGCCGAGGTGCACTGGCTTTGGGTGCGTCGTGGCCTCTAGCGTTCGTCATCTGGTGATACGTCCTGATCATTGAACACGAAGTCATGTACTCATAACGCATGTTGATCCCCTAGCAGATACTGCATTTTAAGTTGGTCCAACAGATAGTAAGCCGACAACCTGCCAATCTTATTGCTGCAACCCAGTGATCCACTGGACTGTATTGAATGTTATGAGCATAGCACGAGTTTCACATCTGTTGAAGGGCCGCCAAACCTTTCTCACATCTTACGCTGATGACCGGTGCAGATAATAAGGAAATAGAGAAACTGGGTCATAATATTCGCCGAAATTTGGTTTTTGTGTTTGTACTAAAGATACGATTTTGCCTGCGGGCTGTCGCGCAGTGGACCATTTTTGCACCCTGTCGCCATCTCGGTTTGCGAACCTGGGCGATAATTGTCGACGATTGGTGGAAGTGCGCCGGGTCAACGATTAACGGTAGTTCGCCAACATTTGCATTTGATTGGTTACCCTCTAAGATGCGTTTTCGGGCTCATAATTATTAGTGACTTAGGGAGTATAAGTCTTTTGGAAACAGTTGGCGCTACGCTCAACGAGTTGCCCTGGTTCCTTGCCTATATGGCAACGGCTGTGGGTCTCACTCTATGCTATGTGGTCATTTACATCTGGGTCACACCGCACCCGGAGATCAAGTTGATCCGGGAAAACAACGCCGCCGCCTCCGTCGCCTTTGCCGGCAGCCTGATCGGCTTTTGCGTGCCGCTGGCCAGCGCGATCGAAAATTCGGGCTCTTTGGTGGATTGTGCTCTATGGGGCGCCGTCGCTGTGATCGTCCAAATTACAATTTTTTATCTCGTCTGTATGCCGATACCCAAAATTTCAGAGCGGATCGAAAAAGGCGAGTTGGCCAGCGGTCTATGGCTTGGCGCTGCCTCACTCGCCGGCGGCGTCTTGAACGCTGCGTCGATGACGAACTAATCAACAAACGTACATCTATTGTGTGACACATAGGGCAGAGAACCCACGTCAAACCCAATCGGAGATAACACGATGAAACGCTGGAATTCTGTTCCTGCCGCCTTGGTGATGAGTGTGAGCTTAATCGCGTTGACCGCCTGTGAAGAACCAAAAGTCGACGCGGCGGTATTCGAAAGCTTGCAGCAGTGCAAGGATGAGCCAGGTATGCTCGCTGATCAATGTGAAGCCAACTTTAATGAAGCGCGCAATCAGCATGCAGCGGTGGCACCGAAATATACGTCTCAGGAGGATTGCCAGGCCGATTTTGGCGATGGCAGGTGCGAGCAAGCACCCTACAAAACAACCAGCGGCGGATCGGTTTTCATGCCTTTGATGATGGGCTACATGATGGGGTCCATGCTCGGCGGGCGCAGCTCGATGATCTCGCAGCCACTTTACCGGCCAGCCAGCAGCCCAAACAATTTCCGCACTGCCGACAACCGGAGCGCCGGCTCGACGACGGGCCGGACCCGCGTCGCCAGTTCCGCCACAAGCCGTCCGTCTTTTAAAAGCTCGACCATCAGGCGCGGTGGATTTGGTTCATCCGGGCGTAGGTTCGGGTCGGGCGCCACATGACCAAACACCCCACTTCACTTCGCCCTTAGACGCCATGCAGCGCATTCCCGTCACCGAACGCCCCGATCTTGCGCGTGCGGCCGCTGAACATGGCCTTGAGTATACCGCCGGCGAAGGCATCACCGGTTGGGATGAACGCGCCTACTACCAATTCATGGCGCGCCAGGTCGACGAAGATATCGAAGCCGCCGCGGAAGAAATCGAAGGCCTGTGTTTTCAAATCGTCGATCGCGCCCTTGGCAACGAAGAGGTTTTGCGCCGCCTCGGTATTGCAGAACCCTTTTGGGATTACATGGCCGAGAGCTGGCGCAACAATGAGAAGAATCTCTATGGGAGAATGGATCTCTCATATGACGGCAACGGGCCGGCAAAATTGTTGGAATACAATGCCGACACGCCGACGGCGCTATATGAAACGGCGGTATTTCAATGGGAGTGGTTGGAGCATGCCATCGAAGCGGGGCTGGCTCCGAAAGACAGCGATCAATTCAACGACGTCCACGAAAGCATCGTGAAGGCTTTGCCGCAACTGGGTGTCGGGGCCTTATCGCACTTCGCATGCAACCCGGATATTGAAGATGATACAGAGACGCTGAAATATCTTGAGGAATGCGCCGGGGAAGCCGAGCTAAAGACTTGCTTTCTGGCCATGAGCGACATTGGCATCGACGATCAAGGACGCTTCACAGATCTTGATCACCGGGTCATCACGACCCTGATAAAATTGTATCCCTGGGAATGGATCATGAATGAGGATTTTGGGCTCCATGTGCCAAGATCGGGCGTTCAGTTCATTGAGCCGCCATGGAAGGCAATTTTGTCTAACAAAGGCATGCTGGCATTATTGTGGGGGATGTTCGAAGGACATCCCAATCTGTTGCCGGCATTTTTTGAAGATGACCCCGCCGCCGCCTCATTTGCAGACGCCGGCACCTATGTCCGCAAACCCATGTTGTCGCGCCAGGGGGCCAATATTGAGATCGTCCGTGATGGCAAGACGCTCCACCACACCGACGGCCTCTACGGAGACGATGCACATATCATACAAGGCTTCCAGCCGTTGCCGGAATTTGGCGGCCATTATCCACTGGTTGGGTGTTGGTTGGTGGCCAGCAAGGCGGTTGGATTGTGCATACGCGAAGACAAAACCTTGGTGACCGGCAGAAATGCCCGCATCGTTCCCCATGTGATCGCGGACTGAACAATGCTATATGACCCCAGATTATATCGGACTAGAGATTATCGGATTGGGCGAACATGATTGACAGCGACGGCACCACCGACCAGACGGCTGGACGGGTGACGAGGAAGTACGGCATTGAGCTGATCCTCGACATGCACGGCTGCGACGCGTCGAAATTCACCCGCGAAAGCATTTCGGCGTATTTTGAACGCCTTTGCGTGCTTATCGATATGCAACGCGAAGATTTGCATTTTTGGGACGACATCGGCGTACCGGAAGAAGACAAGCAAACATTGCCGCATACCCAAGGCACGTCGGCCGTTCAGTTTATCCTGACCAGTTCCATCGTCATCCATACGCTGGACCAATTGCGCGCGGTCTATATCAACATGTTTTCGTGCAAGGCTTTCGACCCCAATGTGGCAGAGGAATTCTCGATCGAATGGTTCGGCGCCGCCGAGTGTTCGGCCAGGTTCATCGATCGGGTTTGAGGTTGCGCGCATGAAAATGATCGAACAGCGCATGACGATCCCGGCGTCACCGGGTCATCAAAATTTGTGCGCCCAAATTCAAAAGGCGGTGAAATCGCACCTCGACGATGGCACCGTTCCGGTGCGCTTCGCGATCACGTGCATGGATGAGGCGGGTTATGAATGTGAATTCGGCACGCTTGATGGGTTAGATTCCGGGGTGGCCAAAGATCTGAGTTCGATCTTTCGATTGGTGCCGCGGAAGTTCGAGCGCACCGATGCCTTCAACGCCGTTTTCCTAGTGCCGACCGGCATCGGCGCCGAGATCGGTGGACACGCCGGGGACGCGACCCCCGCCGCACGGGTTCTCGCCGAGGCCTGCGATGTGTTAATCACCCATCCGAATGTCGTTAATGCCTCCGATCTCAACGAAATGCCGGAGAACGCGCTCTATGTGGAGGGCAGCTCGATCACCCGGATGATGATGGGAACAGCGGCATTGCAGCGGGTGCGGGCAAATCGCGTGCTGGTGATCATTGATGCCCACGAGATTGAGATGTTCGCAAACGATACCGTCAATGCGGTGAGCGCGGCCAGGGCCACCTATGGCTTTGACTGCGCCGGCGTCGTCAAGCTCGCCCCCCCGCTTCGCATGGCGGCGGAATTTACGGCTTCGGGCAGGGCCGCCGGAGAGATCAATGGGCTAGAGCGCATCCGCGCGGTAATCGATGAGAATCACGGCGCCTTCGATGCAGTGGCCATCGCCTCGGTCATCGACCTTAATGATGAAATTCACGAAGCGTATTTCCAGGGCGACGGCGAGATGATCAATCCCTGGGGGGGCGTCGAAGCGATGCTGACCCATGCGGTGTCGTTGCTCTATGATGTTCCGACGGCCCATTCGCCCATGCTTGAGAACCACAAGGTGGCGAATTTCGACTTAGGTCTGGTCGAGCCCAGGCTCGCCGCCGAGGCCGTGTCGCTGACATTTATTCAATGCATGCTGAAAGGCCTGCATCGTAGCCCGCGGATCATCACGGACCCCAAAGTGATGGGAATGGCCGGCTTGTTGACGGTGGCCGATGTGTCGTGCCTTGTGATTCCAGACAAATGCCTTGGTCTGCCCACGCTGGCGGCACTGGAACAGGGAATCCCGATCATCGCCGTGCGCGAGAATAACAACCTGATGCAAAATGACCTGTCAGCGCTGCCCTGGGCGCCGGGCCAATTGCATATGGTGGAAAATTACTGGGAAGCAGTTGGCGTAATGACCGCACTGAAGGCCGGAATCGCACCAAATTCGCTGCGCCGACCGCTGGCCGCCACGCGGGTGGAAGAAAAAAACATGGCCCCCTAAATTGCGCCGTCGGATTGGACAGAGCGCTTAAATAACTCCTGAACTCGACGACATCGTCATTTCGCCAACGGCTCGGATTGTCTTCCAGCAATCGATAATTGTGCCAAGCGAATTTTTCTTCTGCAACAGATGCCCATGGACAAGCCAGACTGAACGCTTGATCGGCCACCTGACCACACGTTGTGGTGCCATGAGTTGGACCGCGGCGCACTCGTCGCTCGGCGCAGTCCTTAGAACATCCGAGACGAGCCGTCGCCAAACTCAACGCGGTCGATTTTAATCTCAACCTCGATATCCAGCTTGCTCATGTCGCGGAGCTTGAGATGACCGGACGATTGAAGATCAAGCGGATAGTCACCGCCGAGCGTTGCCTGCGTGCCTTCTCTCACGCCCTTGGTTTTAGCAATTTTGACGGCGAAAAACGGTCGGCCTTGTTTGTCCTTGAACCAGAGCGTGCCATCGATGCGTTTCACGTCTTTCTGCAAATGGTTGCGCAAGGTATAGCGCATTTTGTATTGGGGTTTGCCGCCGGCCCGAACAAATTGGGCCGTCCATTCGACCAAGTGCAAGGGTTGGATGCGGAGCATCACCGGCATTTTAGGCATTGCGGACATTTTAGGCATCGCGGCCACCGCGCCCCCAATCGCTGGAAAATCAAACGTTTTCGCCGTGGGCGGCTTCATGGACAATCCCGGCATGGCGCCGCCCAGGATGTTCTTTGGCAGCATGCTGAGCAATTGCCCGACGCCTAGGCCTTTTGACTTCCAGTCGCCCTCCGCAAACCCGAGAACGAAATCAACCATCTTGCCTTCTGGATAATCGGCATAGAGTTCCGTGCGGGCGATCTTGCCATCGCCGTCATAGTCAAAATTGTAAACCATCATCGGAGCCGCCATCGGCCCCAGCAAGTAACCCAGCAAAACGGCTTGGCCTTGCAACCCCGTCGCCGCTTGCCCTTGGGCCTTTTGTTTTTTTGCGATCTCGGCTTCGGCATATACAGCGCCGCCGCGAATGAGCCGCGACACTTCGGCAATCGTCAATTTGTCGTCCTTGACGACATCGGCGAAATCCCAAACCGCCTTCTCGCAAGCCACGGCCTTTTCCTTGCCAGCCTTGCAGATTTCGACAATTTTCGCGAATCCCTTGGCTTCGTCGGCGTGCACGCCGCCAGTCAGCAGTAGGGAAATGCCAAGCGCGATGAAAAGTACATATCTCATGGCCCGATGATAGCAGAAACTGGACCCTCGGCGAGCCCAAAAAAAACACCGCATCAAATTCCTTTCGACCGATAAAAAGGAAGGCGCGTGACGTTTGAGCATACAATTCGCGCGCGTTACCCTTAGATACATCAACGCAGGAGGACAAATCGGTGAACGATTCCATAAGCCCAAACCTCATGAGCCTTGCGGAACGGAACATTCTCATCACTGGCGCCAGTCAGGGTATTGGTGCAGAGACCGCGCGACAGGTTGTCCGTTTGGGCGGGCGGGTCGTTCTTTGCGATGTCCAGGAAGATAAACTGCAAGGCGTCGCCGATGAATTGGGCGACAGTGCGCTTGTCTACGCAGGCTCCGTGACGGACCCTGGTTTCATCCAGGACATGATCAATGACGCCGCGGATAAGCTTGGCGCGATTCACGGGCTGGTCAACAATGCCGGCATCGTCCGGGCCGCAATGATTCACAAGATGCCGGTGGAAACGTGGCAAGATGTCAGCGGCGTCAATCTCAGTGGCGTGTTCTATTGCCTGCAGGCCGTTGGGCGGCACATGATTGCGCGCGCCAAGAACGGCGATAAAAACCCCGGCGCCATCGTCAACGTCTCGTCCATTGCCGGGCGCCGCGGCACTATTGGCCAAATCAATTATGGGGCGGCGAAATCCGGCGTCTTGGGAATCACCATGAGCGCCGCTAAGGAATGGGGGCGCCACGGCATCCGAGTCAATTCCATCGCTTTCGGGGTGGTCGAAACGGACATGACGGAAACCATTCGCTCGGACAAATTCCGCGACACATATTTGGACCAGATCCAATTGGGCCGCTTCTCAACGCCTGAGGAAGTTGCGACGCCCATGTGCTTTTTGCTGTCGGATGCGGCAAGCTATATCACGGGCCAACATTTGTCCGTCGATGGCGGCTCGCATATCGGGTTTTAGGAAGGAAAACAATGATACGAATTGTGGCATTCCTTGCGGCATTGGCTCTGATCACCGCCGGGACGGCTCATGCGGGGACCTGCGACGCGCCGGACAACATCATGTCGGTCAGCGGCACCGATCATTGCCTGCAGATTGAGGCGGCGGCGGCACGAGGTGCTGTCGGGATCGCCATGATGCGGCCCGGGTATACCGGTGATGGGCGCACGTCATCGGGTTTGGCAAGCCGCGACCAGAACCGTGACCAAATCTATTCAGCCGCCGAATTCGATAGCGTCGGTGCCGCCGTGGCGGCACTGAAGGCGCACCACAAGGCTGGTCGGGTGGTGATGATCGGTCATTCCGGCGGCGCGGCGAATGCCGGCGTCTTGCTTGGAAGCCGGCCGGACATCGTCGACGCGGTGATTTTAATTCGTGCCCCTGTGACGTGCCGACATGGCGCGACCGGCGCGGACGCAAGCCCTTGAATAACGCTCAATCGCCGCATGACTATCTCGACAAGGTCAAGCCGAGCGCGAAAATTTATACGGTCACTGGAACCAGGGATACAAATACCGCGCCCTATCTGGCAAAAGCCTACGTGGCGGCAGCACAGGCACGCGGTTTGGCGGCGGTGTACTTAGAAGTCGAAGGCGCCGGGCATGGGTTTTCAAGTGGCCTCAGGGATAGCCAAGCCCTGCGTCAGGCACTGGACGGCGTTCTTCAATAAAATCAAATCGGCACGGTGCCGAGCGATCACACTCGGACCTAAAACATTATCTGGGCGGCGATCATGATCGCGGTCATGACGACAATGAAGCCAGATTCCGTGGCGATCGCATAATTGCTTTTTTGCGCGAAATACCCGGCGGCGACCAGCAGCATGATGATCGTCAACACCACCAGTCCGGTCATCGCCATGCTGCCCGAGGCGTGCAATATGCCGATCACCACGGACAACAGAACCGTGCCGACGATCTGCGTCACCATGGCGGCGATGGGCATGGCGTCGACCTTGTCCAATTCAACGCCGACGCCTTCGGCCCACTTGGTGCCAAACATTTTCGGTGAATACCAAAGCCAGCCCAATAAAAAAGCCACCACGGCGCCGACAATGACCGCCAGCCAGTTCAAATCGTTGGTCAATTCGGCCATGATCAAACCTATACCTTTGCCACCTCAATAATGCCCTGCTCAATCGCGTAGCGGGTCAGACCGGCGGTCGAGTCGACGTCGAGTTTTCTTTTGATATTGCGGCGGTGGGTTTCCACCGTGCGCAGACTGATGTCCAGATGTCGCGCGATCAATTTGTTCGACATGCCTTCCGCGACAAGCCGCAATATCGCCTGTTCGCGATCCGTCAGCGGGCTATCGGCCGCGCCACCATCGGACAACAAAATTTCCGATACGCCGGAACTGAAATAGGTGCCGCCATTGTTGACCGCTTCGATGGCGGTGACGATTTCGACGGTGGGAACGTCCTTCAATACGTAGCCTCGCGCGCCGCATTGCACGGCGCGTGATATGTACTCGCGGGAATCATGCATGCTCAAGAACAACAATTTCACATCGGGCAGCTGGTCACGGAACAAATCCGCTGTATCCAGGCCGTTCATTTCGGGCATGTTGATATCCATGAGAACAATATCGGGGGCGTCGGCGCGAGATTTCTCAAATGCCTGACGGCCGTTTTCAGCTGTGCCGATCACATCAATATGGTCATAGACCTCAAGGCACGACCGGATGCCGTCGACCACCATAGGGTGGTCATCCGCCAGCAGGACCCTGATCTTAGGCCGGCTTGGTTGAGTCACGCCATGCCTCCTCGGTTTCGTGTTGATAGATTTCCGCCGGCTTTCCGTCCGCGTCGCTGCGCAATAATGATCTCGGCAGTCGGGCGTAGATCGTCGTGCCATTGGCCGTTGAGACGACGTTGAACTCGCCGTTGTGATAAGCGAGACGCTCTTTCATGTTGCGCAAGCCAAGCCCGCCGGTGGAATGCTGATTGCCTTCGTAGCGTGACGTCTCGAACCCTTTGCCGTCATCTGTGATCTTCAATTCCACGCCGCGCCGTGTGAGCCCCAACTCAATTTTAGTATTCGCGGCACCGGCGTGGCGCTCAATATTCGTCAACGCTTCCTGAGCGACGCGGAACAAGGTTGTCTTGGCATCGGTCGGCAATGAGCGACGGAAAGGGGTCGTTGAAATTTTGACATCAATACCGGTCCGTTCGGAAAACTCCCCGGCCAAACTTTCAAGCGCCGGCGAAAGGCCAAGATCATCGAGCATGTGTGGCCGCAGATCACGGGAAATTCGACGCACTTCACGGATTGCCGAATTCAGGCCTTCGGCTCCTTTGTCGATGGCGTCGCCGACATCATCTGATTTTTGCTCGGCGCGCAACCGCGCCAATTCAAGGGAATATTTAACGGACACCAGAACTTGGGAAATACCATCGTGCAATTCCCTGGCAACCCGCCCGCGTTCCTCTTCTTGGGTCTCAACAATACGCTGGGTCAGTTCCTTCAACTTGGTGTCGGCTTCGCGGCGCTCATGCAATCCGAAAAAAATCCCCGTGACGACGATGATGATCACCGCCTTGACGGTCAATCCGCCAATGACGATGGAATTTTGACGGAACCGGGCCGCCGTTTCGACATCGGTCGCCTGAATGAGCTGGTTAACATCAGCGAGATTAACGCTAGCGCCTAAAACCCACTGCCAATCTTCAAGGGCAACTACATAACTCATGCGGTCAGTCATCTTGCCACTCTCGGCGTTCTTCCATGCATGGCGCTCAAAACCACCGCCATTTCGCGCCCGGCGAAGAAAATTCCGGACGACTGGCACACCATTGGAATCCTTCAATTCAAGCTGATTTTTTCCGACCTGTCCGGGCTGGCGCGGATGGACATAATTGTTGCCGCCGAAATCATAGACAAAAAAATCGGCATCCGGTTCCGTCGCAAGCGTGGCCAAAATCCGGATCGCCTCATCGCGCGTCGGCTTATCAGGAGGCCCCGTCAAGCCATGCGCACCGGGTGACAAATCCGCATTGCGAATTGATGCCTGGGCCAAGGAGATATAGCTCCGAAGAACGGTCTTCTTCGCGTCTAGAAGACTGTTTTCGAACGCCGCGATCTCATCCTTCGTCAGGCGTTGCGAATGATAATTCGTAAACAAAGTAATGACCGACGCGATGATGATCACCGGGATCAAGGCCTGCAACATGATCTTGTAAGGTGGTCGCATCGTCAAAATTCCAATGCCACGGCGCCCCAGTGCGCAAAGCGGCGTGATGTTAACACGATTATGGTCCAATTGCCCAATTGCCTACGTCGATCATCTGCGACGGAATTTGCCGCAGGCTTGATATTATCCGCATATTATTTGTCTACGTGTTAACCCGTAGACGCGTACGCAAACGCCCGAATTTCCATCCTTGCCACCGGTCTCTATAATTGATGCAGTTAAATGGTAATAGCGTGTGAACTATGTCAACCTAGTCAAGATGGATGCCATACTGAGCCAACCGAGATGCCGATATAGGCACACGCGCAACCGCCAAGAGAAGCCTTGAATAGGCCAACAACAGCGGAATATAAAAATACCGATCATAGAATATGACCGCTAAGGCCTGAGGAGAAATACAATTAGAACTCTGAATTGTCAGTCTTTCATCATTAACTGACGAGTTGATGGGGCTAATTTTGATGAAAGGGCCGAATAAGTTTTCGGAACTTTCGTTTCACTAAATTCCTGCGTCTGTACATTGGTTTATCGAAGAGGCAGGATTGCACGTTAAATTGACTTAAAATACTTGGGAGGACTTCCATGACGAAAACAACAAAAGCGGTCTCGCGCCGTAAGTTTATCAAAAGCGGCGCTGTTGCCGCTGGCGCCGCAGGTGCGGCGACATTGGCTATGCCGAACATCGCGACGGCAGCACCAACGACCTTGAAAATTCAAGCGGCTTGGGGCGGCGGCATTTTCCTTGAAAACGCCAAAAGCTATGTCGATCGCGTCAACAAGATGGCTGGTAAGGGCCTGAAGATCGACCTCTTGTCGGTGAACTCGGTTGTTAAGACCAGCCAAATGCAAGACGCCGTACACCGTGGCGTTCTTGATGGCGCACACTATGTGCCCGCGTATTGGTATTCCAAATCGAAAGCAGCTTCGCTGTTCGGTACCGGCCCGTGCTTCGGCTGGTCGGCGCAGGAAATGCTCGGCTGGATCCATTATGGCGGCGGTAAGGCTCTTTTTGAAGAACTGATGAGTTCCCTCGGCTTGAACTTGGTCAGCTTCTTCAACAGCCCGATGCCGGCTCAGCCCCTTGGCTGGTTCAAGGAAGAAGTCAAAGACTCATCGCAAATGAAGGGTCTTAAATACCGGACCGTTGGCTTGGCCGCCAACGTTCTTCAGGAAATGGGCATGGCGGTTGTGCAGTTGCCGGGCGGAGAAATCCAGCCGGCGATGAAAAGCGGCCTGATCGATGCTGCCGAGTTCAACAACCCGACCTCAGACAGCGACTTTGGTATGCAGGACGTTTCCAAGCACTACCATCTGGCCAGCTTCCATCAGTCTCAGGAATGCTTCGAAGTCACGTTCAACAAGAAAAAATTCGATTCCCTTTCGAAAGAGCTGCAGGCCATCCTGGAATACGCTTCCGAAGCCGAGAACTCGAACTTCTATTGGAACAACACGCTTCGTTATGCGGATGATCTGATTAAGCTCAAAGAAAAGCATGGCGTTAACGTCTACCGCACCCCTGACTCGGTCATGAAAGACCAGTTGAAGGCGTGGGATGTTGTTGTGGATCAGATTTCGAAAGAAGATCCGTTCTTCGCCAAGGTGGTTAAATCACAAAAAACTTACGCCAAGAAAGTGATGAACTACCTGCTTCTGAACCAACCCGATTATGGTATTGCCTACAAGCACCATTTCGGTTGATTTGATCGGCGAATTTGCAAGATCAAATGATCAGTGATGATAGGGAGGGACAGCCCAAGGGCTGTCCCTCTCATATCTGAACAAGAAAAGTTTAAGCGGGAGACCACCAGTGATTTCAATTATCCATGCCATCGAAGGGCTCAGCATTTGGATTGGGCGGGCGTTTGGCTGGTGTATTTTGATTTTGACTTTGTCGGTCGCCTACGAAGTTTTCGTCCGCTATGTGCTCAACGCCCCCACCGTCTGGGTTTTCGACATGATGGTCCAGATGTATGGCGCTTTGTTCCTGATGGCCGGCCCCTATGCCCTTGCCCAGGACACCCACGTGCGCGCCGACGTGGTTTACCGCCTATTGTCGGTACGCTGGCAGGCGCGCATCGATCTCATTCTTTATATCATTTTCTTTTTCCCCGGCATGCTCGCTCTACTCTGGTACGGCTGGGAAATCGCATCTGACTCTTGGCGCTACAAGGAAGTTAGCTGGAACAGCCCCGCCCGAATTCAGATTTATTTTTTCAAAACCCTAATCCCCATGGCAGGTGCCTTGTTCATTATTCAAGGGACTGCCGAATGCATGCGGTGCTATTTGGCGATCAAGGAAAACAAATGGCTACCGCGCCTTAAGGATGCACAAGAAACAGAAGATTTATTGCAGGCTCAAGCGGCCAAGGCCGAAGCCCAATAACCTTTAATTCATTTCTGATTTGACGGAGCACGCACGAGGATGACGAACCCCGAAGTCGCAATTTTGATGTTGTCGCTGTTCATCGTGATGGTATTGCTCGGATTCCCGGTCGCCTTCACCTTGCTCGCCATGGGGGTCGGCTTTGGCTATTACGCCTATTATGAAGCCGGCTCCATCAGCACGATTTCCGATGTGCTCAACAACAAGATTTTCTATCTGTTGAACCAAAACACTTATTCGGTGATGGAAAACGACACCCTGGTGGCCATCCCACTGTTCTTGTTCATGGGCTACGTCGTCGAGCGCGCGAATATCGTCAACAAACTGTTTTATGCCCTGCAAATGGCGGCCCGCAATCTACCGGGTTCCATGGCCATTGCAGCGCTTATTACCTGTGCCGTGTTTTCAACGGCCAGCGGCATCGTTGGTGCGGTTGTGACGTTGATGGGATTACTGGCGTATCCCGCCATGGCCAAAGCCAATTATGACAAGAGCTTTGCTTCCGGCGTAATTTGTGCCGGCGGCACCCTTGGCATCTTGATTCCGCCGTCGATCATGTTGATCGTTTACGCTGCTATCGCCGAGCTGTCACCGTTGCGGCTTTATGCAGCAGCCATTATTCCAGGCTTCATGCTGGCTGGATCATACATCATTTATGTCATCATACGGGTCATGATTAATCCATCAATCGCACCAAAGCCGCGCGATGAAGATGTCCCGCCCAGACGAGTGGTTTATTGGCAATTGTTGACCTCGTTCGTGCCGCTGACGGCGTTGATCATGCTGGTGCTGGGCTCAATTCTAGGCGGACTGGCGACACCGGCGGAAGCGGCCGCCATGGGCGCTTTCGGTGGGCTTGTTCTGGCTGCGTTATATCGCTCATTGAGTTGGGATATGCTCAAGGAATCCGTTTACCTGACGGCGAAAGCGACGGCCATGGTGTGCTGGCTGTTTGTCGGCTCTTGGACCTTCGCATCCGTTTTCTCATATCTGGGCGGGCACGAAATCATCGAGCACTTCATTCTCGGGTTTGAATTGGCGCCCTGGCAATTCCTAATTTTCGTTCAGGTCATTATCTTCTTGCTTGGGTGGCCACTGGAATGGTCGGAAATTTTGATCATTTTCGTGCCGATATTCCTGCCCATGCTGCCGGCATTCGGCGTGAATCCGTATTTCTTCGCCATGCTGGTGGCGCTTAACCTGCAAACCTCGTTCCTCACTCCACCCATGGCTATGTCGGCGTACTATCTCAAAGGGGTACTGGGGAAGGTCATTGAACTGGTCGATATTTTCAGAGGCATCATGCCCTACCTGGGCATTGTTATCGGGATCATGATCTTGATGTATCAATATCCTCAGATCGCACTGTGGCTGCCGGATTACTTTTTTGGTAAGTATATTCCGTAGTCGCCGTGCACTGATCGAACTTAGGGAGTGAAACATGTCCGCAGGCACCCTTGAAAAGATATCCGGCTTGCTCGGATCATTGATGGTTTCGGTTTTCGTGCTGGGCCTGGCGCAGGGCATATCCGCCGGGTTTGCGGGATTTTGGGGCGGCCTTCCATTCTGGGTGATCTGCTTGACCGTTCTGCCTTTGATTTTTTACGACCTTTGGGATACTTGCTTTCGCAAAGCGAAATAACTGCCCGTTTGCAGAAGACCACGCCCCAGCATTAAGGATCGAACTCCATGTCTCTATGTGAACTTTCCGCTGCCGAAGCGGCACGCCAGATTCGTGACGGCCTGATATCGTCCGAGGAATTGGTCCAAGCCTGCCTTGATCGAATCGCCGCCGTTGATGACGGCGTTCAGGCCTGGACCTATCTGGACCCGGCGTTTGCTTTGGAACAAGCTCGCGCACATGATCTTCATCGCCAAAACGGCTTGCCGCTGGGCCCGCTTCACGGGGTTCCCATCGGCATCAAGGATATTATCGATACCGCCGATATGCCGACGGAAAACGGCACCCCCATTCATGCCGGGCGCGCGCCCGACGACGATGCCGCCCTGGTCGCCATGTTGCGTCAAGCGGGCGCCATCATCATGGGCAAGACAGTCACCACGGAACTGGCGTATTTCGCGCCAGGCAAAACCCGCAATCCCCATAACCCTGACCACACACCCGGCGGCTCTTCCAGCGGCTCGGCGGCGGCAGTCGCGGCGCATATGGTGCCGGCGGCATTTGGCAGCCAAACCAACGGCTCGGTTATCCGCCCCGCATCCTACTGCGGAGTCTATGGATACAAAACGACCCACGGCCTGATCTCGCGGACGGGGGTCCTGAAACTTTCGCACATTCTCGACACCATGGGCATTTTTGCGCGGTCCATCGAGGATCTCGCCCTTATTGCCGAGCAGGTCATGACCTTCGACGCAGCAGACCCTGATATGCGCCCGACGGCAAAGCCGGCGTTAGTCGAAACCGCCCTATCCGACCCCCCGGTTGAGCCGGACTTGGCGTTCGTTAAAACCGCCGCATGGAAGGATATCGATGAAGACGGTGCCGCCGCCTTCATCGAATTGGCCGCCGCCCTTGGCGAGCGCTGCCACGAAGACACGTTACCCATCGAATATGATGACGGATGGGCGCTTCATCAAACCGTCATGAGTGTCGATATGGCTCATAATCTCCAAGGCTTGTATGACAACGGAAAAGATCAGTTCAGCCCGCAGATGATCGAGATGATCGGGACCGGCAGGCAAGCCAGCGCCGTCGATTACCGCAACGCCATGGATAAGCGCGACTGGTTGCGGTCTGAAATTTCGGCATTTTTTGATCGTTATGACGCGATTATTACGCCTGCGACGAGCGGCGAAGCACCGGCCGGCCTAGATGCCACCGGAAGCCCCGCATTTTGCACGCTTTGGACCTACCTGGGACTGCCGGCGGTCACCATTCCGTTGCTCGCGGGTAACAATGACCTGCCCATTGGCGTCCAGGTGGTCGGACCGAAAGGCGATGATGCGCGGCTACTACGTACCGTGCGCTGGATCGTCGCCACGCTGGCTGAATAATCCAAACCTCGGGCCAAACGACAGCCAAGGCGGCGGCACACAAATTTATTTCCCTCTATTCAAATCGGCCAACGGATGGGCGTCAGAAACCAGTGCCTTTAGGCGCTCGTCCAGCACATGGGTATAAATTTGGGTTGTTGAGATATCGGAATGGCCCAGCATCTGCTGCAAGGCGCGGAGATCGGCGCCATGCGCCAAGAGATGGGACGCAAATGAGTGGCGCAGCACATGCGGCGACACCCGCTTGGGGTCAAGGCCGGCTTCCATGGCCAGTTCCTTCAATATTTGATGGAACCGAACCCGCGTCAGATGCCCTTGGCGGCCTCGTGATGGAAACATGAACCCGTTGTCGGCAGCACGCCCGCGCGGCAGGAAGCTTTCGCGGATCGGCAAATAGGCGGCCAACCCATCAATGGCCGGCTCGCTCAACGGCACCATCCGCTCCTTGCCGCCCTTGCCCCGAAATACCAGCATCGTGCCATCCCTAGACAACGCCGATATGGGCAAGCCGACCAACTCGCTGACGCGAAGTCCCGTCGCATATAGCGTTTCGACCAGCGCTGTGAGGCGCAATCCAACGGTACCGCTCCGTCCATGTGCTGCCTCCAACAATTGCTCAACCTCAGCCTCGCTCAGAAACTTCGGCAAGGCTTTTCGGGGCTTCGGGCTATCTAGCCCACCGGACGGATCATCGTCACGAACCCGTTCAGCATGCATGAACCGGTAGAATTGCCGGATTGCCGAAAGCCGGCGTGATGACGTGCTGGGTGCCATCCCGGCTTCCGATAATGTTTTCAAATAGCCTCGGATGTGGGTGGTCTCGGCACTTTCCAGTGTCCGCTTGCGGCGCACTAAAAACCCCAGAAAATCTTCCAGATCGCGGCGATAGGATTCTATGGTGTTTTCCGCCGCACCGCGGTCCGCGACCATCATGTCCAGAAACGTTTCCAGATGCGCCGAGGTGGTGGCGGTGATGCCGCGCCCACTATCGCCGCGATTTCGGGGGCTCATAAGCCCGCGTTTATCGCGGCCTCCATTGCTAATTTTCGGGCCGCCGCGCCAAGACCGATCCGGCGCAACCCACGGACCACTTCGGCGACAACTACCGGATTAACGTCGTCCAAGTCTTTGTCGCCCATCGCCAAGGCAATCAACAACAGGCGCTCGCCAACGCGGGTTTCGCCACTGGCAGCACCAGGGGTCGGCGGCGGCAAGGCTTCCGACATGACCACCGATCCCGAGGCTTTGGTGGCAGGGCCGCGACCGGGCGCTGCGCTGATAGTCGTAGCCGCGACAGGTGCCAGAGAGCCCCGAGCCAACACGGCGCTGGCCGATACGGTTTGGGCGGGCGGCGCCTCAACAGCCACGGTGGATTGGTTCAACCGCACCAACCTGATCCACAATGCCGGATCGGGCATCGGTTGTGTCTTCGCGGCATTCAGCACCAGTGGCTCCCAACGATGTTCGGGCACGTCCTTGCCCAGTGCTTCGGCCAAACCATAATACAGGACCGCCTGATCGGTATCCCATGTGGCGGATGCCGGTAGCGCCTCGCCGCCGCTCAGGGCATCGTCGAACAACTGTATCAGCGGCGCCATTTCACGAAGTAATTTGCCGGCTTCCTCGGATATCGCGGCATTACGGCGCGCCAGATCAAGCCAAGCCCTGGCAACATCGTCCTCGCCGTTTATCGCCAAGGCTCGAAAGGCTATTGGGGCGAACCATAACAAATCATGGCTGGGCGGAATGTTCTTCAGCATGGGGCCGAAAATTCGCGCGACGGTACCAAATCTTTTCGACTGCCGCCCCGATTCCAGGGCGCGTGATGCCGCTTCGGCTTTTGCCGTGGGGACTTTGGCGCCCATGGCCGCGCGGTAAAGCTTGGCGCGTTCGACGGCCATCTGGGCGATATCACTGTCCGCCGCCTTTTCCATATCAATTTTGCTGTAGAGGCGATTTAACAACACCTCGCCGAACAACTCCTGCCCGACAGCCAGTTCAATGGCATTGATGCGTTGTTCGGCTGAGATATGCGGAGAAATAGCCAGATATCGCAGCACGCCTGAGCGGCGCTGGCCGGCACCGGCGGGCAACACGAATTTCGCCGCGCCCATTAAAGTCAGATGAAGGACCGAGGGCTTACCGAAGTTTTCAATACTGACGGGATCGCCGTTGATCAGGTTGGTGGCGAGGGCCAAAAACAGTTGGTCTTCGAGGCCGGTCTCACGCATCAAAGTTAGGCCCAATTCCGCTTTATCCGCCTGCCCCGCCAGGATTTGGCAGAATATCAAAGCCTTTTGCCAAAAATCCCCAGCATTCGATTGCACCTGGTCGCCAACCAACCCACAGGCCGAGGTGTGATCCTTGGTCAGAAAATTTAACTCCGCCTCAACGCGCAGTAACGCCGGGCCGCGGCCTTGCCGAGGCATGACCGTCAGCAAGTCCGACGCGCCGGCATAATCGCCAAGCGCGATCAACGCGCGCAGCCGCGCGGCGGCGAGGCTTGGTCCGGCCTTTGCTCCGGACTGCAATCCCTGGGGGGCCGAGGCGGCACTTAGCAATGCACGCCGCAATCCATCACGGATTGTCGCCGAGCCCGTATAGGACGGCAACGCGCGCAGCAGTCGCATGACGTAGGCGCGTTGTGAGCCGGCCCACATATCAACACCAAAACCACCGGTTTTCGCCGTTAAGGTACCGGCCGAGTCGGGCTCAACGGCGCGCAACTGATCAACTTGGATGCCTGCCGATCCAACCGATGGCCGCGCCGTTATAGAACGCCGGTTCGGTCCTGATTTATATCCAAAGATGGATGTCGGCACCGCCGTGCCTGAGGCTCCCTGCGGCGTGCCGTCGCGAGGATTGAGTTTTTTCGGCGCGGTCAGTTTCACCGGCCCCGTACCCTGGGCGGCGGCGGTGGCGGCCAAACCTAGCGCGCCGGCGGTCATCAGACCGACGACACACACAGCCCCCCTAAAGGCGCGTCTATTTCGGGAAGCGATCATCAGGCAGCTCTTTTTCGATCTTTTTCGACGGCGCAGGAATATCCCAGGTCACGAGGAAAACTCCGCCACCGACGAACATCATCAGCACCAAGATCATAACCAACCGAGAAATATTTTTCATGAGCGATAAAACCTCAAAGGCCCCTTGGTGTTCCATCCCCTTGACGGCGGACGGGTACGCGTATGTTATGCGAAAATGTTAACCACAGACTGTGTCAAAATTTCGGCGCGGATCGCCGCGACATATTATCGCCTCGCTCGGCCGCTTTCAACGCTACCCATGGGTCAATCGGTCGAATTGCGCCGGCATACACGGCAATTCCCCCGCCCCCTGGCCGATCCATGTTGAATCCAGAACAATTCGTCGTCCTCGTGGGATTGATGGGGGCTGGTAAAACGAGCATCGGTAGACGACTGGCCGACACACTCGGCATACCCTTTATCGATACCGATGAGGAAATTGTTAACGCGGCCGGGTGTTCAATCGCGGACATCTTTGAAATTTATGGCGAACAAGCATTTCGGGAAGTCGAAGAACGGGTCATGGCACGGATTTTAAGCGAAACACCCAGTGTCGTCGCGACCGGTGGCGGTGCGTTCATCAACGACCAAACCCGCGATCTCATTGCCCGGCACAGCATATCGGTATGGCTGAAGGCGGATTTGAAAATTCTGCTCGAGCGTACGAAACGCCGTGACAGCCGCCCGATTTTGAAAGCTGGCGACCCACAGAAAATTTTACGCGAACTCATGGAAACCCGATATCCCATATATGCTGAGGCCGACCTCACCGTTGAAACCGGCGAGGAAAGTGTTAGCGATACATTGCAGGGAATCATGGCAGCACTGGAAACACTGATGCCGACCGATGGAGCAAAGCCGAATGAGGTCTGAACCGACAATGACATCGCTCAACGTTGATCTTGGTGATCGGTCCTACGCGGTTGAAATTGGCAATGGCCTGATTGAAACGGCGGGGGCGCGAATAAAAGCTGTCGTGCCATCGTCGCAAGTCTTCGTGATTACCGATGAGAATGTCGCGGCGTCATGGTTGGCGCCATTGCAGAAATCCCTGGACCATCATGGGATCAAGCACGCGACGAAAATTTTTCCGCCCGGCGAGCAAACCAAGTCGATCCGCTGTATTGACGAATTGACGGCATGGTTGCTGGACCAGGGTATCGATCGCAAAACCACACTCGTTGCATTGGGTGGCGGCGTTATCGGCGATCTGACGGGTTTCGCTGCGGCCATCACACTACGCGGTGTGCCGTTCATCCAAATTCCGACAACCTTGCTGGCGCAGGTCGACAGTTCGGTCGGCGGCAAAACCGGTATCGACACGCCACAGGGCAAAAACCTGATCGGCGCCTTTCATCAACCGCTTTTGGTGCTCGCTGATACGGACACTTTGAACACCCTCCCCCGACGCCAGGTCCTGGCCGGTTACGCCGAGGTCGTCAAATACGGGATGATCAGCGATCCGGCATTTTTCGATTGGTGCGAAATGAATGCTCAGGCTTTGGTGGACGGTGACGCCGAAGCGCGCCGTTATGCCATCGAGCAGTCCTGCCGGGCCAAGGCCGAGATCGTCGCCGACGACGAACGTGAAGCCGGTCGGCGGGCGCTACTCAATCTTGGCCACACCTTCGCCCATGCCTTCGAAGCCGAAGCCGGCTATTCCGATAAATTGCTGCACGGTGAGGCCGTCGCTTTCGGTTGCCTGTGCGCATTCGAGTTGTCCCATCGGCTTGAATTGTGCACCGGCCAGGACGTTGTGCGCGTGGCCCGCCACCTTGAAGGCATCGGCCTGCCAACATCTGTGAAAAACATTGCCGAGCCGCATTGGACCCCGGAACTTATCATCGGACATATGAGCAAGGATAAGAAAACCGAAAGCGGGCAGCTGACTTTCGTGCTCGCCCGCGCGATCGGCGAGGCCTTTACGACGCGCGATGTACCGGCGGACCTTCTCAATGCCCTTGTTGCCGATATGATGGCGCGATGAACAGATCATTGCACCGATATTTAGTTAAGTATCTTTGATAGCCCCTATTGAATAGGACGGAGCAAACCCATGCTGGAAACCCTGGCAGCCATAGGCTTTCTGATTTTTCTCTCGGCCTTTTTTTCAGGCTCGGAGACCGCCCTGACGGCAGCGTCCAGGCCATTGATGCATCAACTGGAACAGAACGGTGACGAAAATGCAGCCATCGTCAATCGCCTGCGTGATGATCAGGAAGGCCTGATCGGCGCCATTTTGCTGGGCAACAATTTGGTCAACATCATGGCGTCGGCGATGGCCACCGGTGTGCTGATTTCAATCTTCGGCCCTGCCGGAATAGCCTACGCGACCATCGCTATGACACTTGTCGTGCTGATCTTCGCCGAGGTCCTGCCCAAAACTTATGCCATCCGCACCGCCGATCGTTCGGCGCTGGCCATCGCACCTTTAGTCAACATCGTCGTCACCGTGTTTTCGCCGTTCACCAAGGCTATTCAATTGATGGTCCGCGGTACCCTGAGCCTGTTATCCGTCAAGGCCCGCAATGGTGAGCAACTGACGCAAACCGAAGAGGAATTGCGTGGCGCCATCGCGCTGCATGACGTCGATGAGATATCCAGCCGCCACGAACGAGCGATGTTGCGCAGTGTCTTGGATCTTGATGATGTTCAGGTCTCGGAAATCATGACCCATCGCAAGGATGTGGTGGCCCTGGACGCCGATCTGCCGGTCACCGACCTCATCCAACAAGTCGTCGACAGTCCTTATACCCGCATTCCCATATGGCGCGACGATCAGGACAATATTTCCGGCGTCCTGCACGCCAAGGGTCTATTGCGCAACTTATGGGCCCGGGGCGGTGACCCGGAAGGTCTCTCCATTGCCAATGAAGCGACCGCGCCATGGTTCATCCCCGAACAGACGCCGCTTCTGGATCAACTCCAGGCCTTTCGTGAGCGCCGCGAACATTTCGCCTTGGTGGTTGATGAATACGGCAGTTTTTTGGGCGTCGTAACTCTTGAGGATATTCTTGAGGAAATTGTTGGCGACATTGATGATGAACATGACGTCGCTGTCATTGGGGTTAGCGAGGCTGCGGACGGCGGCTATGTGGTCGACGGCAAGGTGACGATCCGCGACTTGAACCGCGAATACGAGTGGGGATTGCCCGACGAAGAGGCCGCCACCATCGCCGGGCTGGTCTTGCACGAAGCGCGGCGTATCCCCGATGTCGGGCAGCGGTTCATGTTTCATGGATTCCGATTCGATATTTTGGAACGCCAACGCCATCAGATCACACAAGTCAGAATCACGCCCCCCGACCAACCCGATGACGTGGCAGTGGATGCAAATGCTGAGTAAACAACGGGTTAGCCAATACCCCTAGCGCGCCCATCATGCTTGCCGTAAGATAATCAATATTCAGATTTGGATCAGTTACGGGAGGAATCGGGGATTATGCAGGGAAAAATCATACCTGATATCGTTGAGCGTATGAACATCGCTTCCGTCACGGTGGGTGATACGATTCTGACGGCCGCCAAAAAAATGGCCGATGCGCATATTGCCGCACTCATAATCGTTGACGCAGACGGCATGCTGATCGGCATCATCACCGAACGCGACCTGACGCAAAAGGTTTTAGCGGCCGGAAAAAATGGCAACACGACAATAGTCGGCGATATTATGACCGCCAATCCTGATACGTTAGCACCGGATGATTCGGCACGCGACGCGCTTGAATTGATGCAGACGCGTGGTTATCGCCACTTACCCGTAGCGGAAGACGGAAAATGCGTTTCCATCGTGTCCATCCGCGATCTTTACGCGTCGGTGAAAGAGGCCTTGGAAAAAGACATCGAAGAAACCCAGGCCTTTGTTTTCGGTGACCGTTACGGCGCCTAAGCCGCGCCATTCGTAGCACCCGCAGGCGCTTTCCATTCTTCCAATAGGCGCCCGGTTACGTAAACCGTACCTGTGAATGTTGCGATGTTCTCCGCATCCCGAGTCACGTCAACCCGGTAGACGGCCGTCCGGCGCGCCCGTGAAAGTTCAACCGCCTCAGCACGAATGACATCGCCGGCGCGGCAACCTTGAATATAGGCAATATGGGTATCGATCCCGATGGAGACAGTGCCGGCGGCATTTGACGCCAAGCCGAAGGCCATGTCGGCAAGCGCGAATATCGCGCCGCCATGGGCGCCGCCCAGAAAATTCATATGCGTTTCCGTAATCGTCATCTCAAGGGTGACCTGCCCTTCCTCGGCCCTGACGAACGAAATACCCAATGCCCGAGCAAACGGGTCATCGCTGAGCAATTCCGACAGCTGATCCTCTAAAGCGGTCATGCGGCAATCAATGGTTGCCCGAAGCCCAACTCATCGCGCAATCGGCCACAAACCTCCCCGTTGGTCGCACCTGCCTCGACGGCTTCGACGATACGGCCAAAAATATTGTCGCTTTCGTCCTCCGATGCCCTGGCAAGGTTATCCAGCGCCTTAGCTACCGCCTCGTTGGAGCGTTCCGACTTGAACCGCTTAAGATTGTCGATGTGGCGCTGCATGACATCGGCTGATGGTCTGTCCAAGGCGCGCGGCGGTATTTCGGAATCGTCCTGGTATTTGTTGACCCCGACGATGGCTTGTTCGCCGCCATCCACTTTCGCCTGAAATTTTGCTGCTGACTCGCCGATCATCCGCTGCACCAAACCGGTCCGTACGGCTTCAAACATGCCGCCCGCGGCCTCGACCTTGTCCATCACCGCCAGTATTTGCTCTTCCATGTCATTGGTCAGTGTCTCAACATAAAATGACCCCGCCAGCGGATCGATGACATCATCAAGATGTGCTTCATCACGCAAAATATTCTGCGTCGCCACGGCGATCTTCGCGGCCTCTTCGGTTGGCGTGCTGAGCACTTCATCGTAGGCGTCCGTGTGCATGGATTGCAGGCCGCCGAAAATGCCGGCGATAGCTTGTGCGGTGACCCGTGCGATGTTGTTCAATGGCTGCTGACGGGTCAGGTCGAGGCCCGAGGTCTGAGCATGGAACTTGAACCGATGCGAGTGCATATCCTTGGCCCCCAAACGATCACGGGCAATGCGCGCCCAAATGCGGCGCCCTGCCCGAAGCTTTGCAATTTCTTCGAAAAAACTGATTGAAATGTCGAAGAAAAAAGTGAACCGGGGCAGGAACTTATCGGGATCCATGCCGCGCGCAATGCAATCGTCGGCAAATTGAATTGCAGTGGACAATGTGAAGGCCATGGCTTCGGCCGGTGTCGCGCCGGCCTGTTGCATGTGCTGACCGACCACCGATACCGGATTCCATTTCGGCACATGTTCGTTGGCGAAAGCGACGTGATCGACAAAGACCCGCCGCGCCCCACTCAAGGCCAGACGGAAGAACATATGATTGGCCACAAAATGCGAAATGAAATCGCTTTGGTTCGAGGTGCCGGACACCTTGTCCCACGAAATGCCACGGCGATTGGCAGTAGCTAACAAGAACGCCAAAAGGGTGAACGGTGATGGGTCGTTCAACGCGATCGATGTAGTATCGATGGGCACACCGTCAAGGCAAGTGTCCAGGTCGTCGACCGTGTTGATAGTGGTCCCGCAGGTCCCCAACAGCACCGGGTCGACCTCATCCATGTCATACCCCCGATAGACCGAATTACACGGAATGACGCTCAGCGCGTTGGCGCCGGCGGCAACAATTTTGCGCATCCGCGCGTTGTATTGTTCGGGTGTCGCCAACCCGACCAGCTGGCGCTGGCTCCAGGCCCGGCCACGGTGCATGGTTGGATAAATGCCGCGGGTCCAAGGCTCTTCGCCGGGAAAGCCCAAATCCGGCATATAGCTCTCGCTGTCCCAATCATCGGGCGTATAGAGCGGCTTGATGGGAATACCGGAGCGGTTTTCACGCTGCGCATCACCGGGCAGGTTTTCTTCATAAGCCGATTGCCAGCGCTGATCGGCGGCATTGCGGTCATGATCAGATGATCCGTTTTTTGGCATGACTATCTCCTGGTTCGATAACTTTCGGCCGTTAACGGCCACGGTTTTCTGAAATAAGGGCGGCAATGCGCGTCACGATCTCATCGCGCGATGATCCCGGGTGAAAAATTTCGGCGACGCCGGCCTCTCTGAGATCATTGGCATCATTTTCCGGCACGATACCGCCCACGATGACGACAACGTCATCAAGTTTTGCGGCGCGCATAGCCTCCATTAGCTTCGGCACCAAAAGGTGATCGGTGGCCAACGAACTGATGCCAATGGCATCGACATCTTCCTCCATTGCCTGATTGACGACGGTCTCGATGGCTTGCCATGGCGCCGTGTAGATGACCTCCATCCCGGCGTCGCGCAGGAACCCGGCAACCAACCTTGACCCCCGGTCATGTCCGTCGAGACCGATCTTGGTGACCATGACACGGGCGGGGCGGCCAAGTAGGCCTTGCAGGTCTACACTGGCAGCCGTAGTCGAGCCGTCATCGGTGGCGCTATTCGTGGCGCTCATATGTTCTCTCCCTTGCGGATTAAATCAACGAAGGCCTCAGCGATATCGCGGGGGCTGTCGCCTTCTGGCCGATACCAATTCTGGGTCCAATTCATGGCACCTAGAAGCATCAATCTTAAATGTCGGCGTGGCGCATCCGGTGCCAGCGGCAGTTCATCGACAAGGCGGTGAAATATGAATTCGTATTCGTCACGCAGCGCAATCAGCCGTCGCCTGGCCGCGGCATCACCGCGCGGCAGTTCCCGAACAACCACTTGCGCATAATCGCCGCCGTCCAATAACGCATCAAGATGCGCACTCATAGCAGCTTGCAACCGCTGCCAAGGGTCAAGCGTATCCAAAAGCGCAGAACTGACCGCATCAGTGATACGGCGAATGCCTTCTTCGTGGACCGCCACTAGAAGATCTTCTTTTGAGGCGAAATAATAGTACATGGACCCGGCCTTCATGCCAGCCCGCGCCGCGATATCGCGCATGGATGCCGCCGCATAACCTTCGGTTCGAAAATGACCGGCCGCGGAATCCAACAGTTGCGGCAATTTATTGTCCCGCCCAACCGAGGGATCTTTATAAACCTGAGCCGCTGCCACCATCGCTTTGATTTTCCCGTGACGTCCGCACTGATGCGGGTTTATATTATCTAACTAACATTTGTTAGGTAATATTTCAAGCCAGCATCACAGCCATCCGCCGAATTGACAAGCTCGTGACACCGGTGCAAGGACTGGCTTTGAAAAATTCGCGCCCTACTCCGAAAAAGGAACCGATCATGTCGCTCTCCCGTCCGGCCCCCAGAAAACACATTCATACCCGCCGCATCGAGTGCCAGGGTTTCCAGCGCGATGACGGGCATTGGGATATCGAAGGAACTTTGACGGATTCGAAAACTTATTCCTTCGACAACGTGGACCGCGGCGGCGTTGCCAGCGGCGAGGCGGTTCACCGGATGACCATTCGGCTGACGGTGAATGACGATATGGTCGTGCAGGCCGCCGAAGCCTTCACCGAGTCGTCGCCCTATACTCTTTGCACGGACGCCAACAGCAGCGTGCCTGAAATTGCAGGACTAACGATCGGCCCCGGTTGGCGCAAAGAGGTGCGGAAAATTATGGGCCGCACCAAGGGCTGCACCCATGTCCGCGACATGATGATGGGCCCGGTTGCGCAAACCGCTTATCAAACGATTATTCCCATGCGTAACCGCAAGTCATCAGAGGATGCTAAAAAACGAACCGATCGCCCACCCGTGCTCGACACCTGCCACGCCTATGCGAGTGACGGTCCCATCGTCGAACGCACATGGCCACAATTTTATACGGGCGAGGATTAAGTCCCACCTCGTAAGACCCGCCACGCAAGTCCCACCTGGGTGCACCGGCCAAAGGATTCAACCGGTCATCGATAATCCGGGCAACATGTCTTCCGCACGACCACTAGTCAGGCCGCCGCATTCGGCCGCGAACTTGTGGAAGTAGGTGATAATAAATGCGCGGACGGCCGAGGTCCGGCTGGAATTGTCCCGGCATTCATCGATCGCCGAGCACAACACGTGCAGACTGACATCTTCAAACACACAAATTTCGTCAATAGCTTCCCAGGTGGCTTCCTCGAGTCGCATGCTTGTGCGGCGCCCATTGATTTTGATATTTCGGCTGATGAGACGGCTTTTCATGGCAATACGGCCCTTTATGTCCCTACCGATACATCAATTGCAGGGACCCAATTCAGCACCCGCAGCATCGGTGGTATTTTATTATTTACCAAGCGCACCCCATCCCGCGCTTAGTAATCTGAATAAGTGTTATCCAGATAAGAAAAACTTACCATTAATAGACCAAAACCAATAGTGGAATTATTCAAAAACTTAGCGTCCAGAACAGGCGTTTGAAATTTGCTTTCCGGTCGGGCTATCTCTTGCCAGTAGCGAAGCAAGATCGCATAGTTGTCGCATGACAGCGAAGCTCCACACACCCGTTCTTGAACGTTATGGCCCGGATCCGAATGCCGATCTCATGGTCTGCGATTGGCCCGGTTGTGATGATGAAGCGCCGCATCGTGCTCCCCGGTCGCGCGATGAGCCGAACAGTTTCCGATGGTTCTGCAAAGTGCATGCAAGCCAGTACAACAAGGCATGGAATTTCTTCGCCGATTTGACCGATGACGAGGTCGAAGCCATTGTCCGCCACGACACGGTTTGGAACAGGCCATCGTGGCCGCTAGGCGCCGCGCCGGCGATCAGAGCGTTCATGGCCGGCGAATTCGATGATCCTTTTGGCACCTTCGACAATGACGGAAGCGACAGTGAACGCGCCTCGGGCGACAAGCCGGCCAGTGATCCAAGCCTTGCCGCCATTGGGGCCGAAATTCGGCGCGCGTTGGCAGTGCTGGATCTCGAAATTCCAGTGGATATCGTGGCCGTCAAGACACGCTACAAGGATTTGGTCAAAACCTACCATCCGGACGCACCAGGCGCGCCGGCGGATGCAGATGATCGGATCAAGGAAATCAATCACGCCTACCGGCTGATTATGGACTTCCTGGAAACATAGGTTTTCCGCCGCCCCGCCTTGACTGAACGGGGCATTCCCCCTACACCCACTGGTCCGCAAACTGCGCAAATACTCCGCGACCCCGACCCGTCAATAGAAATGGATCTTCTGCCATGACCGCCGCCGTTAACACGTCCGATGCCCTGGCTGCCCAGGAGCCGGATATCACCGTCTCCGTCCGTCAAATTTTCGGCATCGAAAGTGACATGGAGGTTCCGGCCTTCAGCAACACCGATGAACATGTGCCCACCGTCGACGATGCCTATCGTTTTGACCATGATACGACATTGGCCATTCTAGCTGGGTTCGCGCACAACCGCCGCGTCATGATCCAAGGCTATCACGGCACCGGAAAGTCGACCCATATCGAGCAAGTGGCGGCGCGCCTGAACTGGCCCTGCATCCGGATCAACCTGGACAGTCACATCAGCCGGATCGATCTGATCGGCAAAGACGCAATCGTGCTCCGCGACGGCCATCAGGTGACGGAATTCCGCGAAGGCATTCTGCCTTGGGCGCTTCAAAACCCGACGGCGTTGGTATTTGACGAATATGATGCCGGACGGCCCGACGTGATGTTTGTGATCCAGCGTGTGCTTGAGGTTGAAGGTAAATTGACCCTGCTTGATCAGAACCGGGTGATGCAACCGAACCCGTATTTTCGTCTGTTTTCGACGACCAACACCGTTGGCTTGGGCGACACCACCGGGCTCTATCACGGCACCCAGCAAATCAACCAGGGACAAATGGACCGCTGGAATATCGTCACCACATTGAACTATCTGCCGCACGACGCGGAGCTTGAAATCGTGCTGGCGAAAGCATCAGCCTATGACACCGACGAAGGCCGTGAATCGCTGGCTGCCATGGTCAATGTTGCCGACCTGACCCGTTCGGGTTTCGTCAACGGTGATATTTCCACCGTTATGTCGCCCCGCACCGTGATTACCTGGGCAGAGAACGCGCAGATATTCGGTGATGTCGGTGTCGCTTTCCGGCTCACATTCTTGAATAAATGCGATGAGATTGAGCGGCCGGTGGTTGCCGAATACTACCAGCGTTGCTTTGGCCAGGAACTCCCCGAATCGGCCGCCAACGCCGTTCTTCAATAGAAAGCAGGCCCGCCCGCACGGGCGATGCCGGACTGTCTGATGATACGCAAGGAAGAACCCAACGAACTGGTCAAACGGGTCACCTCGGCAACGCTGAAGGCGGTGGCGGCGGAGAAGGAATTGACCGTCGCCTTCACGCCTGGCCAAGCCTCGGCGACGAAAGAATCCGCCGTATTACCGACGCCAGTCGGTGCCGTTGATCTGGCCGCTTTAAAGAAGTTACGCGGTGTATCGGACGCCTTGGCGCTTCGGTTGCGCTATCACGACCAGGACGTCCACCGCGAGCACATGCCGTCGGGGCCTGAAGCCCGGGCCGTCTACGAAGCCATTGAACAGGTGCGTTGCGAAAGCCTCGGCACGCGCCGGTTCTCAGGGATCGCCGAAAATATCGGTGCCTTGCTTGATGAACAATGCAAGGCCAAGGGCTTCGGCGCGGTCACGGAAAAGAACGACGCCATGCTTGCCGATGCGGTGGGCCTTATGGTCCGTGAATGCCTGACCGGCGAGACCGCGCCGGAAAGCGCGCACGGCCTGATGAATATCTGGCGCCACGACCTTGAGGGCCGCATCGGCAAGCAAGTGCGCGCCTTGCGCGACTGCCCCGCCGACCAGGAACGCTTCGCCGACGCCGTCACCGATATCATCCGGACGTTGGATTTGATCGACGACGACACACAGCCGCTCGATTCCGATGATCAGGAAAACGAAGACAATCCCGATGAAGCCGGCGATGACGCCGATCAAGGTGCGGATTCGGAAATGGATGATGATTCCATGATGGCCGGCGAATCCGGTGAAATGGAAATGACCGACGAAGGCGATATGGGCGACGGTGACGAGGAACAATTCGCCACTGGCGATGGCGAAGAAGAACCCGCCGGCCCAAGCCGCTGGAACGAGCCTTGGCACCGTGACGAAGCCAATTCGGATATTCGCTATCACCCGTTTACCGCCAAGTTCGATGAAATAACCGGCGCCGAGGAATTGTGTGACCCCGAAGAACTCACCCGGTTGCGTCATCAACTGGACCAACAGCTATCGCACCTGCAGGGTGTCGTGTCGCGGTTGGCCAACCGATTGCAGCGTCGTTTAATGGCCAAGCAGACCCGGTCGTGGGAGTTTGATCTGGAAGAAGGCATCTTGGATGCAGGTCGGCTTTCAAGGGTTGTCGTTAATCCGACCCAACCGTTGTCGTACAAAATGGAACGCGACACGGATTTCCGCGATACCGTGGTGACGCTGCTGGTTGATAATTCGGGATCCATGCGCGGCCGGCCGATCACCGTGGCGGCCATGTGTGGTGATATTTTAGCTCGCACGCTGGAACGCTGCGCGGTCAAGGTTGAGATATTGGGCTTCACCACCCGGTCATGGAAAGGCGGTCAAGCGCGTGAGAAATGGGTCGCCGACGGCAAACCCAAAAATCCGGGCAGGCTTAATGATTTGCGCCATATCGTGTTCAAATCCGCCGACCAACCCTGGCGGCGCGCGCGCAAGAATTTGGGCCTGATGCTGCGCGAAGGTTTGTTGAAGGAAAACATCGATGGCGAAGCGTTGCTTTGGGCGCATCACCGTTTGATGGGGCGCCCCGAACAACGGCGCATCCTGATGGTGATTTCCGACGGCGCGCCGGTGGACGACGCAACCTTGTCAGCCAACCCCGGCAACTATCTTGAACGCCATCTGCGCGACGTCATCGAATGGATTGAAACCAAATCCGATGTTGAGATCAGCGCCATCGGTATCGGTCACGACGTAACCCGCTATTACCGCAGGGCCGTCACCATCGTTGATGCCGAGGAACTGGGCGGCACGATGATGAACCAACTAGCCGAACTGTTCGAAGACGACGTCCCTGCCAAGGGCCGCCAACGCCGAGCCTGATCAGGCAACAATTTCATTTGAAGATAGCTAACCGGGCGCGAACCGCCTGCGGCCTCAATGCACCATAAGATAGGGAGCGGCAATCGGCGGGTCGCCAAAAGGCGAGGCCAGAGATGCCACTTCGACTGGCGGACGCACCAACGTAAGAGCCGGGCTGCGGTGCCCTGCCATCGCTGTCATCAGGGTGTTGCCACGCTCATCAACGCAAACATCGCCTTCGGTGATGCCGCGCCAAATTGAGCAATCCTGGCCTGCAGCCATGGAAAGCCCGTGATCAGCGAGAGTCTTGTCGGTCGTCACCATACTGAAACCATCCAATACCCAGCCGGCGACCTGAAGCGGCACGGGCAGCGCGCACCCGCTTAGTATCATCGCCACAATCGATAGCCAAAATAAGTGCCGCATGTGAACCCCTTTTCGTCGCATCATCGCCCCCCAGCGGTCGCATTATCCTACTAATCACTGACATATAGCTGACGGAATTCGCTAACTTATTGAGTCCGCATAACTGTATTATGAAATGATGTGAAGAGATTTTTGTTCACGGCAGTGCACAACAAGCCCATTCCCCTTTCTTCCTTTCCCACGCTGCTCTGCCCGGCTAGCATTCACCCTATGAAATTTATCCACCTTACCGACCCGCATCTCGTTGCTCGGTCGCGCGAAATTTTCGGTTTCGAAGCCCGAGATCGATTGGCGCAAGCGGTCGAGAGCATCAACGCGCGATTTGCTGACGCCGAGTTGTGCATGGTCACCGGCGACATCACGCATCTGGGCGAAGCCGCTGCTTACGGAGAAACCAACGAAATCCTCAGCAGGCTGAATATGCCATGGCATCTTTTGATGGGTAATCACGACGACCGGATAGCCATGCGCCAAGAATTTCCAGACGCACCTTGGCGCGATGATGGGTTCTTGCAATACACCCTAGAAACACCGGCCGGTGTTTTCATCGCGCTGGATACGGTTGATGACGGACGTGGTCCCGGATATTTATGCGAAGCCCGATTGAGATGGTTTCGCGAACAATTGCTAAAAACCGCCGACGCCGGCCGCGACGTATTCGTGTTCATGCATCACCCGCCCTTTGATAGCGGTATCCACGGCATGGACGCGCAGCGCCTGACGAACGCTGAGGACATGATTGCCGTCCTACAGGGATTTACCCATATCCGTCACTTGTTCTTTGGCCACCTCCACCGCACCTGTCATGGCGCTTGGCGTGGGTTGCCATTCTCAACAGTGAAGGCGACTTCGTTTCAGATCGGCTTGGTCCTTGATAACGAAACGCCGGTACAGGGTACGGTGGAAGACCCGGCGTATGCCATCGTACTGGTCGATCAGGACAGTGTCGTCGTCCACGACCACAGTTATTTCGACGATGAGAAAATTTTCGATTTCGCCAGCGGGCCGCCAAATCCCGAAATAGCCGAGAGTTGAGCCATGCATTGGTTCGCCTACGTGGGTCTGGCATTATTTCTGAGCATTTTACCACCGGCTACGAACGCAGCGACGCCGGAAGTGAAGTTGGTCCACCACGGCATCCATTTAGTCGGGCTTCCGTTGCCCGAACAAAAATTTGATATTGACCTATTGGCCCCAGCGGACGGCGTCGCCAACATCAAACACGCCCTAGACCGCATCTATAAAAAATCACCGTTCAGCGTCAAATATTTGGAAACATTAAAGAAAAATGGTCGCGTCAGTATCGTTTACGATGCGGCCTTTCCCAAAAAACAAATGTCGACGGTGACCATTGCTGCGTTTTTTCCCGATTTCTTTCAAAAAGAAGCCGGCGGACTGAAACAATTCTTGGTCGTCGTCGGGCGTTTCGGAGTTAAATGGGAAATCGACAAACTGGCCGCCGTCGTCGTCCATGAACTGGTCGGGCACGGCCTGCAGCACTACCGGGGGCGGGGTACCAATGACCGCAAAATCGACCGCGAATGCGAAGCCTTGATCCACGAGGAAAAAGCCTATCAAGATTTCGGCGTCCGCCGCGACAGCCGCGATATGATCCGATTCCGGCGCGACGTCAGGTCAAATTGGTGCGCCGATTTCAGCCGGTATTTGCGCGATTCCGGTATCAACGTCGATAAGGCCTGGGGGTTCGGTAAACCTGACGTACCGCAACTTTTGGATCGGTTCGAAAAGTATATCCAGCATCTACGAAAGACGGGTGTCTCAGGCAAAGCGGTGGCAGCGGCGAAAGCCAAGCGTACGGAAAATTTCGCTGCGTTCGCCGCAAAAGCCGAAAAAAATCGTTCAGCGCCCGACATGCTCATTGTCGCGAAGCGCTATCTGAAAGGCATCGGCATTCACCGCAATGCGCGCAAAGGCGCAGCATGGACACAGAAGGCCGCGGAATTGGGCCACGCGCCGGCGCAACACATCCTGGGCGCGCTCTATGCCGCTGGACACGGTCTCAAGCTGGACCCAGTGGAAGCCTACAAATGGTTCACCCTGGCTGCCCGAGGCGGGACCGCCAAATCAAAGAAGTCGTTAAAGAAAATAATACGCAGGCTATCCGCTGCCGACATCAAGGCAGCGAAGGCGCGCATCGCCACCTGGAAACCAAAAAGCGGCTGAGCGCCGCCTCAACCAAGGTGCTTGGCGAAGAACGCCAACGTGCGTTTCCAACTCACCTGCGCGTCTTCCTTGTCATAGCGCCCGTTTGATGGGTTCGCGAAGGCATGATTGGCCTCATACCAATGATTGGTAAACGCCTTTCCGGCTTTTGCCATTTCGACCTCAAAGCCACCGACCATGTCCTTGTTGATCCATTTGTCCTGGGTTGCGAAGTGGCCAAGGACCGGCCCTTTCAGATTAGCCAGATCAGCCGCCGTCTTGTTGACGCGTCCATAGTAGATGACCGCCGCATCGACTGGCTCGCTCATGGCGGTATTCAACGACCATCCGCCGCCAAAACACCAGCCCACGGTGCCGATCTTGCCGGTGCCTTTCGGGTGCGCCTTCAGCCATTTCGCCCAGGCGCGAACCGTTTCCACGCCCTCGGCCTGATTGACGGCCTTCATCAACACTCTGGCGCCGTCCCGGTCGCCGGCACTGGCGACCTTGCCGTCATACATATCCAACGCCAGTGCGATGTAGCCCTGTTTTGCATATTCAGCGGCGACGGATTTGATTTGATCATTCAATCCCCACCATTCATGCACCAACAATATGGTCGCGGCGGGCGTCTTGTCCGGCATCGCCATCGCGCCGGACACCTTGCGTCCGTCTCCCGTAGTAATTTCCACGGTTTCCAACCCACCGGCGGCGGCTTGTGCCAACTTCGGGTCCGCAAGAATAGCGGCCAGCGGCATGCCAGCCGCCATGCCCCCAGCCACACCTTTAATCATGCGGCGGCGTGAAATCTCGTTCATCAAAACCTCCCTAATAAATTAGCTGTCCTCAGTTTAGCGCTTGAATGTGGAGATTCGGGTCACAATTCGGTTATGATCCCTGGGCGGTGCCCCTTGAACCCTTTACCAAAGAAATCGATGAAATCACTTTTTACCATCGTGCTGGCCGGTCTCATTGCGTTTGCCGCACCCGATTCCATTGCCGGATCGATCAAAGTCACTACCACACCGGTACCGTTGAATTCGGAGGACCCTAACCAAACTGATGTCGGCAAATTGCGCTATCGGGGCGGCATCGCCATGCGTTCCAGTGATGCGACATTCGGCGGCCTATCTGGATTGGCCGTCAGTGCCAACGGCAAGCGACTTTTCTCTGTTACCGACACGGGGCGCCGGCTGGCCGCGCGGATCGTCTATGGCGAAAACGGTGATCTCGCCGGTCTTCGCCGAACTGATTTGGATACCCTGTCCGGGCTGGACGGCGAACCCTTAAAAGCCAAATCAGAATCAGATGCCGAGTCGATAAGCCCCGGTGTCGAAGGTGAAATCATCGTCAGCTTTGAACGCCGCCATCGGTTATGGCGCTATATGCCGGGCCAAGTCCTCCCAGAACCGCTGCCGCCGCCGGATGAACTGGCGGATATGAAAAAGAATAGCGGCATCGAAGCACTTACGTTGCTGGCGGACGGTAGCCTCATTGCAATTACCGAAGGCTCGAACAAGTCCGATAGCGCATTGGCCTGGATCAGCAGCGCCGAGGGATGGTCAGTCATGACTTACGTCACAAACGATAAGTTTCGCCCCACCGGTGCCGCCACCATGGCGAACGGCGATGTCTTGGTATTAGAGCGTCGCTTTACCCTGCGTGCCGGCGTGGCCGTCAGGATCGGGCGCCTAAAAGGGACAAGCATCCGCGCCGGTGCACGCCTTCGACCGCAGATCATCGCTGAACTCCGCCCCCCCCTGACCGTCGACAATTTCGAAGGCATCGAAGTTAACCAGTCCGCCGACGGGCGCAATTGGATATATATTATTTCCGATGACAATTTCAGTCCGCTGCAGCGAAATCTACTGATGATGTTTGAATTGATGGAGTAATCAGAAGATGCCCCGTTTTGCGATCATACTTTGCTTAGTGACAGCCGTTGGCTTGCCCGCAATCGCGGCGCAATCCACCCCCAAGGCGCACCGCGTCGATCGCCCGGACGCGCTGAAGCTCGAACGGACGGGCACCTCTTCAACCAAGTTCTTTAGTCCTCATAACCTTGTCCTGGCGCCGGACGGTCGTCATCTCGTTGTCACCGACATGGGCAACGATGTTATCAAAGTTCTGGACCCATCCACCTTGCAAACCATCGCACGGTTCGGCGACGGCGAGCTGGCCGGCCCTCACGATGCAGACTTCGATGCCAGCGGGCGTTTATTGATTGCCGATACCGGCAACGAACGGATTGCCATCTATCGCTTCAACGGCGTGATTGAAGGAAAGGCCATGGTCGAGCCGGCGGGCGAGATAACGGACGGTATAGATTGGCCGGAAGGCGTGGCTGCGGCCGCCGACGGGCATTTACGTGACGAATGTTGGCTCGAACTCGTTGGTAATGATTGAGGGCGGCAAAATCATCAAGCGAGTGGACGGTCGCAACAGTGGCGGCAAGGTCTTTGATCGCCCACATGATGTGGAATTCGATGAAAGCTCGGGGCGTGTCATTGCCGCCGATTCGGGCAACAACCGGCTGATGATCTATGACCGGGACTTAAATTTTATTACCCAGCTTTGCGGCGCGCCGTACCATTTTTATGAACCGAAATACCTGGCAACGACGCCCGAAGGCGTCATCTGGTTGGCCGACGAGTACAATTCGCAAATTAAAATTCTGGACCACACTTACCGTCCCATCGGTTTCATCGGCACCGGTGAGAAAGGATTGGGCAAGGGACAATTGAATTGGCCGGAAGGGGTGTTTGTGAAAGGCCCGGATGTCTGGATTTCAGACACCTATAACAACCGTATTTTGAAATACCGGTTACGCTGATCAGCAATCCATATCAGACAATAAAAAAGGCCCGCAAAGCGGGCCTTCCTCGCGACGGGTCACGGCGCTATGCCGCGGCGCCTGCCGCTTTCTTGATCCGCTTTTTCAGCCGGCGCAACTCAACTGTCAGGTCAGCGTCGCGGGCATCAAGCATATAGGCGTCAAGGCCGCCCTTGTGTTCGACGGTGCGGATCGCCGCCGCGCTGATGCGCATGCGAACGGGCTTACCTAGTGCGTCGCTCATGATGGAGACGTGCTGCAGGTTCGGCAAATACCGCCGCCGCGTTTTGTTGTGGGCGTGCGAGACATTATTGCCAGTCTGAACACCTTTGCCGGTGAGCGCGCAACGTCGTGACATGGGTCGATCCTCTTAATAACTTCAAGCGGGCCGTAGTGGCCCCAAGCGGACGATTTTGTAGGCGACCAGCGCCGCGCCGTCAAGCCATCTTGGACGGTTTAACCAATATCTGGCCGCCGGTCCGCCCACGGCCGCAAGCGCTCAAAACAAGCCGCAGCGCGTAAGACCAAATCATCCGCAAGCCACGGCCCGACAATTTGCAGCCCAACGGGCATGCCATCCGCCGTCCAGCCCGACGGCACGGTGATTGCCGGATGGCCCGTCAGGTTGAACGGATGCGTATAGGGATACCAAGCCGCACGCGGCACATCGACGGACTTTCCTTCAATTTCAATGGCTTCGCGTGGATCATGATCGACGGGCAGTGCGGGACGTGTGATCGTCGGCATGATCACTAAATCCACATCATCAAACCAGGCTTCGACCTCGCGGAAGATCCGCGTGCGCACAGCCATAGCGTCCTGGACGGCGACGCCACTGACGCCTTGGGCCTCATTGATCCAATATCTAAGGGTTTCACTCATTTTATCGCCAAGCTGGTCCGCATAGCCGCCGAACCGCGCCGCCCACATGGAATACGTCAACGGTGCCCAAAACGGTAGTGTCGGCGTGAACGGGCCATCGGACGCGATCAACGTCCCCCCGGCATCCGAGAACGCCGGCATGGCGCCGTCAAACAGGTTGCGGGTTTCCGTATCGATGACCTCATTGCCAAGGAACGTCCGGCACCCGATTCGCAGCCCCGAAAGATCGCCGTCTGCGGCCGCCGCGCCAATCAAGTCCGGCGTCTCGCGCCCAAGACTGTGGACGTCGCTGGGATGCGGACCGGACATGACGTCCAGCATCAGTGCACAATCGGCGACAGTACGGGTCATCGGGCCGATAAACGACATCAAGGCAAAGCTATCGGGTGTGCCGTCATGGGGCACTCGCCCCAAGGTCTGTTTCATGCCCACAATCCCACAAGCAGCGGCCGGAATGCGGATCGAGCCGCCGCCGTCGGTACCCACATGCAAGGGCCCGAGCCCCGCGGCCGCCGCGACCCCTGCCCCGCCGCTGGACCCGCCCGACGTGCGGTCCTGGTTCCATGGGTTCAGGGTGCGCCCGAAAAGCGGCGCCTCGGTCATCGGCTTGTGGCCAAACTCAGGTGTCGTCGTCTTGCCAACCATAATGCCACCGGCGGCCTTAAGGCGCGCCACGCTGAGGGCGTCGTGTTCGGGGATATTGTCTTCCAGCGCGTGTGATCCATACGTCGTGCGCACACCTGCTGTATTGACCAGATCTTTCACCGTGAACGGCACGCCGTGCAGCGGACCCAAGTCATCGCCGGCCATGACCGCGGCCTCGGCCGCCTTGGCGGCGACACGGGCCTCATCGGCGCAGATCGTGATGAACGGATTGAGTTTTGGTTGAACGGTCTCAATGCGTTCAAGCACCGCGTCGTTCACTTCAACGGGCGAAATATCCTTGGCGGCAATCATTGCCACCATTTCTGTTGCTGGCAGGTAGCCGATGTCTTCGGAATTCACATGATCCTCCTGAAATATCTTATCGACACTCTATAGCGTCCGCACTAGCGACCCAAGGTTCTGGCCAACCACACAATACCGGTCGTCGACAATCAACGGATGGGCGGCTTTTTCCTTGACCCCACGACCCCGGCTCCTAGTATCGCCGAAGCAGGATCAGCCATGCCCGATACGATGGAAATCAACGACATTCACCCAGCCCCACACTTGGATTCGGAATCCATCCGTCACGATTGGACGCGGGATGAAGCCTTGGCGCTGTTCGCGCTGCCGTTCAATGACCTGATCTACCGCGCGCAAGCCGCCCATCGCCAGTATTTCGATGCCAATGCGGTGCAAATGTCCAACCTGTTGTCGGTAAAAACCGGCGGTTGCCCAGAAGACTGTGCCTATTGCCCGCAAGCCGCGCGCTACGACACGGACACCAAGGCCGAAAAGATCATGGACGTGGATGATGTCCTATCTGAGGCGAAAGCCGCCAAGGCCGGCGGCGCGACACGGTTCTGCATGGGAGCGGCGTGGCGCAATCCGAAGGATTCCGATCTCGATAAAATTTGCACGATGGTTTCGGAAGTCCGGGACTTAGGCATGGAGACCTGCGCGACACTCGGCATGGTCACGGACAGCCAAGCCGAACGCCTCAGCGCAGCGGGATTGGATTACTACAACCACAACATCGACACGTCTGAAGCGTACTATTCGGAAATCATCACGACACGGACATACGCCGATCGATTGGACACCCTGAGCGCCGTGCGCCAGGCCGGCATGAAGGTGTGTTGCGGTGGCATTGTCGGCATGGGCGAAAGTCCTGATGACCGCGCCGCTATGCTGGTGACCCTGGCGACGCTGGCGGAACATCCCGAAAGCGTACCGGTGAATATGCTGGTGACAGTGGAAGGCACGCCATTATCGGAGACGCCGAAGCTCGACCCCATCGAATTCGTCCGCACCATCGCGGTGGCGAAGATCATGATGCCGGCGTCCGTCATCCGGCTATCGGCGGGGCGCGAGGAAATGAGCGATGAACTTCAGGCGCTGTGCTTCCTGGCCGGTGCCGGATCAATTTTTGTCGGCCCGCGATTGCTGACAACACCCAATCCCGGCCGCGATCACGACGACATCCTCTTTGAGCGGCTTGGCATTACCGGCACCCAATGACCACGCCGTCGGACGTCCCGCCGGCTAATCCCGATTGGTTCACCACGGGCCATAAGCACATCTGGATGCCTTACACCCAGATGAAATCGTCGCCCCTGCCGCAGGCCGTCAAATCGACCGAGGGTGTGCGGATACGCCTGGAAGACGGGCGCGAACTGATTGACGGCATCGCGTCGTGGTGGTCGGCGTGTCACGGCTACAATCACCCGCATATCGTCGACGCCATCACCCGTCAGGCGAAGACCATGCCGCACGTCATGCTGGCCGGGCTTTCCAATGAGCCGGCGTTTACCTTGGCTGCCCGGTTGGCGGCGATGACGCCGGGCGATCTCAATCGCGTATTCTTTTCCGAATCGGGCTCCGTGTCGGTGGAAATAGCCATGAAAATGGCGGTCCAGTTTTGGATCAATCAAGGGCATAAAAACCGCAATCGGTTCATTGCTTTCAAGAACGGCTATCACGGCGACACCATCGGCACCATGGGCGTCGGCGACCCGGACAACATCATGCACGGCCCCTTCCACGGCCTGATGGCGCAACAGTTGGTGGTCGATCTGCCGGCCAATGAGACAGACCGCACAGCGTTTGAAGCGCTGGCCGCCGAACATGCAGGCACCTTGGCCGGTATCATCATGGAGCCCTTGGTTCAAGGCGCCGGCGGAATGATATTTCATGCCACTGAGACCGTTAAATTTATTCGTGATGTTTGCGATCGCCACGGCATATTGCTGATCCTTGATGAGATCATGGTCGGGCTGGGCCGGTTGGGCACGACCTTTGCCTGTGAACAAGCAGACGTGACACCGGATTTGATGACGCTGTCGAAGTCACTGACCGGCGGCACCATGCCCTTGGCGGCAACTATTGCCACCGACCGTATCTTCGAGGCCTTCTACGCCGATGAGTTGGAACGCTGCCTGATGCACGGTCCCACCTACATGGGCAACGCGTTGGCCTGTGCGGCAGCCAACGCGTCCCTTGATTTGTTTGAGACTGAACCAAGACTCGACCAAGTCCAGGCCATGGCGGCGCAGATGATCGATGCGCTGGCGCCCTGCCGCGACATCGCGGGTGTTATGGACGTGCGGGTATGGGGCGGTATCGGGGTCATCGAATTGGAAACACTCGGCGACATGTATTGGATCCGCGACCAATTCATCGCCAAAGGCTGTTGGGTCCGGCCCTTCGGCAACGTTATCTATCTGATGCCGGCCTTTAATATTGATCCCGCCGATTTGACCACCTTGACCGACGCCGTCGTCGAGATCACCGCCATGTGGTCTGAAAAACGCGGAGAATGGGCGTGAGTAAAACGCCCTCTTCGCTGGAAAACTTCGCCCTGGCCAAGTTAGATGGCATGGAAGCGCAAAATCTGCGCCGACGCCTCACCGTCACCGAACCGCTTGGCGCCGTCGAAGTCATGCAGGGCGGGCGCCGGATGATCAATTTTTCATCGAACGATTATCTCGGCCTCAATCAACACCCTTTGATCAAGAAAGCCAGCATGGAGGCAACGGAGAAATATGGCGCCGGCGCCGGCGCATCACGGCTGGTCACCGGCAATCACCCCTTGTATCAAGAATTGGAAATGCGACTTGCCCGGCTCAAGGGCAGCGAGGACGCCGTCGTCTTCGGCTCGGGCTTCCTAGCCAACAGCGGCATTATTCCGGCGCTCATTGGGCCCGATGATGCTGTATTTCTCGATGAACTCTCCCACGCATGCATATTTTACGGCGCTCGGCTGACCCAAGGCGCCCACCATGTTTTCCGCCACAACGACATGGATCATCTTCGCGCACTTTTGGAAGCCGAACGCCACAAGCATCCACACGCCATGATCGCCACTGACGGGGTATTTTCCATGGATGGCGATCTGGCACCGATCGGAAATTTGGTTGAACTGGCGGGGACGCATGACGCCTGGCTGATGACGGATGATGCCCACGGCATCGGCGTGGTCGGCGGCGGCCGAGGTTCCAGCTTTGCCCATGGCGCACGCCATGCCGTACCGCTGCAAATGGGCACCCTATCGAAAGCTATTGGCGGATATGGCGGATATTTATGTGCCAGTCATGCCGTGTGCGAACTCATCCGGACCAGATGCCGGACATTCATTTACTCAACAGGTTTGCCACCGGGTGCCGTTGCCGCCTCCATTGCCGCCCTTGGTCTCATTGAAGGCGACCGGGAATTCACTGAGCGGCCCCTCACCTTGGCCCGAACATTCACCCGCGAACTCAATTTACCGGCGGCCGAGAGCCCCATCGTGCCGGTGATTTTGGGCGATACGGATAAAACCCTGGCCGCAGCGAAGTTGTTGGCCGACGAAAGTTTCTTGATCGTACCCATCCGACCGCCCACAGTACCGGAAGGGACAGCACGGCTTCGTATTACGTTTTCTGCAGGTCATAAGGAAGCAGACGTTATCAGGCTTGCAAAAATCATCCGCGAAAAGATCATCGGGGAAGACGTGTCATGAAACAGTTCTTTGTCACCGCCACCGGCACCGGTGTAGGCAAGACCGTGGTGACAGCCCGGTTCATCCGGGAACTTTCGGCGGCGGGCAAAACCGTCAACGCGATCAAGCCGGTGATCACCGGCTTTACTTGGCATGCGCTTCAATATTCGGATACCGGACGGCTGCTGAGCGCGCTGGATCTAAAACCGGAGTTCGAGAACGTCAAAGCTTTGTCGCCGTGGCGGTTTGAAGAGCCCCTGTCACCTGATATGGCCGCGAGCCGCGAAGACCGCGCCGTCGACTTCGATGAATTGATTGAGTTTTGCCGCGACACCATGGCAAACGGCAGCGATGTCGGCCTGATCGAGGGTGTCGGCGGCGTCATGGTCCCAATGGATAAAACCCACACCGTCGCCGACTGGATTACGACCCTCGACATTCCGTGCATCGTTGTTGTGGGGTCGTATCTCGGGACATTGAGCCATACGTTAACCACCGTCGAAGCGATGCGGGCCCGCGGCCTGGAAATCGCGACGCTTGTTGTCAGCGAGTCCGAAGATAGCCCTGTGCCGCTTGAAGAGACCGTCGAGACCATTCGCCGATTTTTGCCCGACATCGATCTGCGATCATTGCCTCGGGGCAAATATTCGCCGGACCAACCTGAATTGTTGGTTGATTTGGCAACCTAAATGACAACGGCAAGGCAGGGGGCCGCGCCGTATTTGATTAAAGAGAATCCGTCCATGCGACACATGGTCATTTCGCTTAGCGTCGCGCTTGCGTTACTAGCGTCGGATGCATCGGCGCAAAGTCTGTTCGATAAGCTGCAGGGCGCCATCGGTTCGGTGACCGGCCAATCGGGCGGCACCTCGTCGGGCGGCGGGCTTAGCCAATCGGACGTCACGGCGGGGCTGCGCGAAGCGCTCAAAGTGGGCACCGAACGGGTGGTCTCGTCTATCGGCGCCAATGACGGTTTTAACGCCGATCCGGCCATTCATATTCCGTTGCCGCCGCAACTTCAGAAAGTCTAAGGATTGCTGAAGAAATTCGGCCTTTCGGCGCTCGCCGATGATGTCGAACTGCGGCTCAACCGAGCCGCCGAGGCGGCCGCGCCGAAAACCAAGGAATTGATCTGGAAAGCGATTTCATCAATGACCCTCGATGACGTCATGGCGATTTATAAGGGCCCCGATGATGCCGCTACACAATATTTCAAGAAAGTCGCGACAAATGATTTGGCGGCGACGGTGAAACCCGTGGTCGACAGTTCCTTGGCCGAGGTCGGCGCGATCTCGACCTACGATCAACTCATGGGCCAATACAAAGCCTTGCCCTTCGTCCCCGACGTCAAAGCCAATCTGTCACAACACACCACCGATCTGGCGCTCAAGGGATTGTTCCATTACCTGGCCGCCGAAGAAGCGGAAATCCGCAAGAATCCGGCGAAACGGACCACGGAAATTCTGAGCAAGGTGTTTGGCGGGTAATTGTGCAGACTTGCCGGTCAGGCATTTGCCTTTCCGCCCTCAAAAATGACTGGTCAAAACTTCCTGATCGGGCTCGGGTGCATTCGCCAGCGCTTCAAACACGCCATCAGCGTCAGGCGCGGTGGATATCAGCTCGCGGATTTTCGGATGTGCGAAGTCGCCATCTATAACCGCGTCAAGAAGATCCAAAAACGGTTTCCAGTATCCCTCGACGTCGATCAAGATGATCGGCTTGCCGTGCTGGCGGAGTTGCTTCCACGTCATCACCTCAATCGTTTCATCCAGCGTGCCAATGCCGCCCGGTAGCGCAATGGCGGCGTCCGAAAGCTCGAACATTTTGGCTTTCCGGGTGTGCATGCTGTCGGTGACGATCAGTTCACCGACCTTTTCGTTGCCGACCTCCAGGTGCATGAGGAACTCAGGGATTACGCCGATCACCTCACCGCCGGCTTGATAAACCGCATCGGCGACCACCCCCATCAGGCCGATCCGGCCGCCGCCGTAAACCAACCGAATGCCCCGCTCGGCCATCAACGTGCCCAGCCGACGCGCCTCAGCCTCAAAGGCCGGGTTGGCACCGACCTTGGAGCCGCAAAACACGCATAAAGAATTGAAATCATTCATGGTTTAAGATATTCGCTGTACATAAGGGGAAATGAATTTTTCGTGAGCTGGCCATGACCCTATTGTTCTCGGGTTCTAGGCTCGGTTAGCATGGTCGGACCATTTCAGGAAACGGAGGCTCGAGCAATGAAAAGATTAACATTTAGCATCGCCCTGGCGGCATCGATTGCCGCCGTCAGCGGACCGGCCTTGGCCTGCCAAGGTGAGCACGGATACAAGAAAACCGCCGACGCACTTATGTAGAGTACGCTGAGCACCGAAAAGAAAGCGGCCTTGATGCAAGTGATCAAGCAAAGCGAAATGGCCCACGACAAGTTCACCGCTCAGGGTGAATACGTGAAGATGAACGCAGCCGTTCTGGAACTCGGTCAAGTCAGGTCCGCACTGGGTAAATAACCTGGGCAAATAACCGATTGGCGACTATCCCGATCATCGAATTTCCACTCAACGAGGATCGCCGTGGGGTAAGGACGGCGTGCCACATAGGGAGAGATAACATGACTTCAATGAAAAAAACCTTATTCGCCGCGATTGCCGTTGCGTTAATGGCATCGATAGCCACACCGACATTCGCCGGCAAAGGCGATATTGCTTACCGTCAGGCCGTAATGAAGGCCGTGGGCGGCCATTGGGGAGCCATGAAGACCATCCTCAAGGGCCAGGGTGGCGATAAGAAGGATTTCGCCGGACATGCCCACGCGCTGAACGAACTAGCCAGGGTTTCACTACATGCCTTCCCTAAAGGGTCATCGCAAAAAGATGGCAAGACCCGCGCCCTAGATGCCATTTGGGAAAAGCCCGCCGACTTTAAGAAAGTCGCAGATGCCTTCATCGCTGAGACAGCAAAACTAGCAGAGATGGCGAAAGCCGGGGATATGGAAGGTGCCGCGAAACAGATTGGCATGACAGGCAAGAACGCCTGTGGAGCGTGTCACAAACCTTTCCGCGCGAAGAAAAAGTAATAGCCCAGTCGTTACCTACAAATTGACGACGTACGTCACTATACCCGCAGCGACCGCGAAGATTATCAAGGCGGCAAGGACGTTCCCCCGAGGATTGATTTCGGGACCGACCTTGCCGCCATTATCTGTTTCTTCTTTTGTGTCGCCGTGGATTTCCTGGTGGATTTCCTTAATCCCCGTGATCATCGGTTTCACTAGGCTTTCGCCCTTCATCCGATAGAATGCGATGGCCGAAAGATGTAACGCGATCACCGCCATGAGCGCGTTACTCGACAGATAATGCACCCAGGTTAGATAATCACTGGTTTCCTTCTCGATGAATTGCATCAATGGTCCCTCGACCAGAATATCGTCATTGCCGAACAACCCGGTGGCCGTTTGCAGGGCCAACAGCCCAATCATCACCGCGACTGACCAGCCCCCCATCGGGTTATGGCCGAGAAATTGCGGTATTTCACCCCGCATGTGGCGCTTGAGATAGTCGATGACCGCCATGGGGCCACGAAGGAAACTATTGAACCGCGCGTGGCGCCCGCCAACGACTCCCCAGATGAGGCGAAATATCACCAGCGTCAGGACACCGAAACCCGATAACTGATGGATATCCATATGACCAGTTTTACCGGTGACGAGCGACGTGGTGACCAAGATGACCAAAGACCAGTGGAAAGCTCGCACCGGCAGGTCCCAAACGTAAGTCCGGCGCCCGTCATCAGAGGGCTCGGTTTCGCCAAAGGGCGCCTTGAGTTCGTTATCCATCTTTGGGTATTCCAGTCCTCTGGTTCCGCGTGTCCAAATTATAGTAGAGTTTATCATCTTTGCGCAGGTCACGATGTAAATCACTTGCCCGCTGGCCCGTGCTAATATGGAATAGTCATCATGTGGTCGAACCCGCTCATACTAGCGCTGCTTGGCGCCACCGCCGTCTCCACCGCTATCGGTGTTAACGTCTATCTGTGGAATGACGAAGTCGACACGCCGGTGCACGTGGCACAGGCCGCGCAAAAGCAAAAGCCCGCCGCGCCCGAACCGGCGCCCAAACCGGCCAAGCCCATTGCCGCGAAGCCCAAGCCAAGCTTCGATGTGGTCCGTGTAACCCCCGAAGGCAACGCCGTGTTCGCCGGCCAAGCCGCGCCGAAAAGCACCGTGGTAATCATCGACAACGGTCAGTTCGTCGGACAACTCGATGCTGATGAGCGCGGTGAATGGGTGTTCGCGCCTGAAAAGCCGCTGGAACCGGGCAGCCGGCAACTGTCCCTTGAACAGCGGAGCAAAGGCAAACCGGCAGTCCCGTCAGATGACGTGGTGGTGGTTGTGGTCCCGGAAAAGAACAAAGACATCGCCGGCCGACCGACCAAGCGTCCGGGCCAAGCCCTGGCTCTAAAATTCCCCCGCCAAGGTGATGGGCCATCTACCGTCCTGCAAAAACCAACACCGGAAAGCGCCGCCAAGCAATTATCCGTCGATACGGTCGATTATGATGATGCGGGCCGGCTGCATATCAGCGGACGGGGAAAACCGGGGCGCTATGTCCAGCTATACATGGATAACAAGCCCATCAGCCGCGTCGAAGTTGATGAGAACGGCGGCTGGCGGATCAAGCCCGACAGTCCGGTGGCGCCCGGATTATATAAACTGCGCGCCGATGAAGTGAACGCTGCGGGCAAGGTCCTGGCGCGCATCGAATTGCCGTTCTCGCGCGCCGAAGCCCTCGACAGCATGCCGCCCGAACCCTTTGTGATCGTGCAACCCGGCAACAGTCTCTGGCGGCTAGCCCGACGCGCCTATGGGACAGGCTTCCGCTACACCACGATTTATTCGGCCAACAAAGAACAGATCATTGACCCGGATATGATTTTCCCAGGCCAAGTCCTGGCGGTGCCGGCAACCAACTAATCTACCATGGGAATAGTGCAACTGCGGTACTGTTTAGAGCTCACCGCGCCAAGATTCTACGATAATTCGGCCGGCGTCTTTCACGCCTGTGGGCGCGGCACGCGCTGCGGAAAAATTACTTCGGACTGAGTTGGATCAGGTCGAAAAACAGAATGACGAAAACCACGACGGGCATGCTGACAAGGGTACAGACACCGAGTTTCAAATTCGAGTCATCTCTCGTTCTCATCACCATGAAAATGATGAGGCCCCAGCAAATCCACATGGCTGCCGTATAGCTGACTCGCTCCACGTCCCAATAACCGACACGTAGCACCCGATCCCCATCTTCGTTCATTTCGAACATGCCACTCAGGTATCCGATAAAACCCAAGACCTCGGCTGTGCCCAGCAAGGTGATGGTCGACATAGGAATTGTGATGTTCGGGAACAGGTCATTGAATCCGCCGAACTTCATTTCACCGTCTCCGATTGTGAACTGAATTAATCCCTGCCGCCATATTTTCAGGCCGCGGCAAGGCCGGGATCATAGCCTCTAAGTTATGATCCAACGGTGGAACTTCAATACCGGTAGGCGGGAATCACGTGAAAATACGGTTTATGCAGCGGTCTTCGTCATGCTGCCGGGCGATAGCGAACATTGCCCGCGGTCGGTGTTCGGCTCAACGTCCAGCTGCGTGATCTTCTGCAAGTCATCAGCCCCGCCGACGTATTTGCCATCGATCCAAATTTGCGGCACCGTGACCGGCGTTTTCGGGCCGACGATCGGTTTGACGCGGGCCAACATTTCATAAAGTGCGCGCGGTTCCTTGACCACATCGTGGTAGGCGTAATCGATCCCAGCTTCATCCAAATAGCCTTTGGCGCGGACGCAATGCGGACAGGTGGCTTTGCCGAACACGTGGTTGCCGGGTGACGGTGTTCGGCGGGCGTGGGCCTCGATCACCGCTTGGGCGAGGACGCCCCGGTTGAGCGCCGCGCCCTGGGACACAATCTTGCCCTCGACCAGAACAATCGGGGCATGCCATCCGCCCTTGAACAGCGGCTTCCACCACTCCGTCAACCAATCGCGCATATCAACGACAACCGGCACGCCGGCCAATTCCGTCTCAATGGTGTCTTGAATAACGTCTTTGGTTAGTGAGCATTCGCCGCACGGGATATTGACCTTGAAAGGCCCCCAGGCACCAGCCCAACGGAACACAGTAACGCGGATGGGATTTTCGGACATTCGGTATTCTCCTTAGTCATGTCTGTCATCCCTGACGGCCCCATCCATTCCCCAAATTTTAAGCTGGTACCGGCGGACTGATAAATGTCGCCAGCAATTCCAGATACGGTTTCGCTTGAACCAGAACCCGTGTTGACAGTGAAAGCAAAACAACCGGCGTAAACGGTTCATCTACGGTTATATCGTCAAGCAGAATGACCCGTTGGCGGGGGGTCAGGCGGACCTTCCCACCAAGCACCTGGCTGGCCGCTCGCAATACCGCGTAAGCACTGGACCGCGCGACTGGGTCTTCCGCCGTATAGGGAAGACTGCCCAAATTGGCGCGGAATTTGATGTTTGTCCGTTGTTCACTGGCGTCGGCCTGGACCGCAAAAATGTAACCTTGATATTCGAAGCTGAACTCTAACGGCCCGTCGGCATCCTTACCGCCAAGGCTGGCAACCTGATCCAATCCCATCGGCGCAAAGTCGTCCCCCGCCGATTGATCGAGCATAGCTGGTAAAGGTTGTCCTGGAGAGTACATCGTTTTGAATTTCGAGTTCCGCTGTGCGTCCGTCATATTAGCAAAGCTAAATTATCACGCCACATTGCGCCTGCAATAGGAATGTACATGGGTTCACATCCTATCAACGAGATTTGATCGTTCGTGTGCGACCTCGGTAATTTCTTGATATGAGCGATAAAACCGGGACAATCCGCATCGAACTCTAATTGCTTACGGAAACACCTTTTGATGTTGAAGACGGTTCTCGTACCCATCCATCCGGCCGGACGGCCGTTTATTGCGATTTTTGCCATATTAACGGCGGCAATGACCTGGTGGATTGCGCCCCTTGGTTTCATCGGCCTCGTCTTGACCGCGTGGTGCATTTATTTTTTCCGCGACCCACCGCGGATCACACCGACGCGCGACGGACTGGTCATCAGCCCGGCTGATGGCGTCGTGCGATCCATTGAACACGCACCGCCGCCGGAAGAACTAGAGATGGGCACAGCACCACTCACCCGCGTCGCGGTTTTCATGAACGTCTTCAACGTGCATGTGAACCGGGTCCCCGTTGACGGCACCATAACCGGTGCAGCCTATCGGCCCGGTAAGTTTTTGAACGCGTCGCTTGATAAAGCCAGCATCGACAACGAACGTCAAAGCCTCAAGGTGACGACCGCCGACGGCGCCGATATTGGGTTTGTACAGATTGCCGGCCTTATCGCACGGCGCATCTTGTGTCAGGCGAAAGTCGGCGATGCCTACAAGGCCGGGCAACGGTTTGGCATGATCCGCTTCGGCAGCCGGGTCGATGTCTATCTCCCTAATGGCGTCGAACCATTGGTCTGTGTCGGTCAGTTGGCGGTAGCCGGTGAAACCGTGCTGGCGGATTTAAAAAATCAAGAGGCAGCACGCGCCGGCGAATTGCGCTAGGATTAGATATGGCCAAGGCAACACGCACCACAAAGGCAACGCCCCGGCAGCGCCTGCAGAATATCTCCATCAATCGGATGATCCCTAACATCCTGACTCTGTTGGCGTTGGCATCCGGCCTGACGGCCATGCGGTTCGCTTTTCAAGAGCGCTGGGAACTCAGTGCATTCGCCATCGCCGTCGCAGCGATCTTCGACACGTTGGACGGCCGCATCGCGCGCTTGTTGAAGGGCGCCTCGAAATTCGGCGCTGAGTTGGATTCGTTATCCGATTTCGTCTGCTTCGGCGTGGCCCCGGCAATGATCCTGTATCTTTGGGCCATGCAGGATGCAGGTCGCGGCGCCTGGGTGCTGGTCATGCTGTTCGCCATGTGCACCGGACTCCGTCTGGCGCGTTTCAATGTCGCCTTGGAGGACGAAAACGCACCGGACTGGAAACGTCATTTCTTTTCCGGCGTCCCCGCGCCCGCCGGCGCCGGCTTGGTTCTGCTGCCGATGGTCTTGTCGTTTCAAGTCGGCGATGATTTCTTCCGCTCGCCCTGGGTGGTCTCAGGCTTCTTATTTTGTGTCGGTGCCCTGCTGGTCAGCTCGATCCCCACCTACTCGTTCAAGAAAGTCGTGATCCCACGCCATCGGTTCCTGGTGACCATGCTCAGCGTCGCCCTGATAATCGCCTTGATCACCAGTGTGCCATGGTTGGCGCTTTCGGTGATCTTAGGGCTTTATATGATTTCCATGGTATTTTCATTCCGCGCGCACCGGCGTTTTAAATCCGGTGAGAAAAAAGATATGGAAATCGACGACGTATAACTTCAGCCAGTAGCGCCATTCAATTCACTCGACCTTGTGCTCATAGCGCGAACGCGCATCGCAGTCGTTAAGTCGTCTTCGGTTCGGCGACCATGGTCGTGTTGCGCGCACGCCGCCGATCCAGCCAATTTCGGACATTCCCGCGAACCATCAACGCAGACGGCGTGACCAGCAACGTCAGCACCGTCGCAAACCCCAACCCGAAAACAATCGCTGTCGCCAGTTGGCGCCACCATTGCATGGCCGGCGCGCCCGTTGTCACCAATCGTTCGACAAAATCAATGTTAGCACCCAACACCATCGGCATGAGGCCCAGAATGGTCGTCACCGTGGTCAGCAAAACCGGCCGGAGACGTTGCGCGCCGGTCTTCAAGATCGCCGCGCGCACTGACGCCTCACCGTCCTTCAACCGGTCGAAAGTATCAATTAGGACAATATTGTTATTTACGACGATCCCGGCCAAAGCAATCACCCCGATGCCACCCATGACGATGCCGAAGGGCTGTTCGGTGATCAGCAACCCGATGAACACGCCAATCGTCGACATGATCACCGCAGACAAGATCAAAAATGCCGAATAGAAACTGTTGAACTGGGTGACCAAGATCACCGCCATGATGAAAAGTGCGACACCGAAGGCCTTGCCAAGAAATGCCTTAGCTTTGTTCTGCTCTTCGTCTTCGCCTTTGAATTTGACCTCAATACGTGGATCCAGTCCGGCGGTCTTCACCCAGGCTTTCAACTGCTGTGCCTTGTTGTCGGCCAGTTCGCCTTCGGCGACATCGGATTTCACGCTCATGACGCGGCGGCTGTCGGCACGGTTTAATTTACCGACCCTGGGTTTCGCCTGAAGGGTGACGAAATTGCCGATCGGGACCTGACCGGCCGACGTGGTCGCGCGGATTTCATCGAGTTGGGCAATCGTCCGATAGGCCTTCGGATATCGGACTCGAATATCGATTTCGTCATCGGAATCGTCGGGCCGGTATTCACCCAGTTTTATCCCGGTCGTCACCATCTGGATGTTGCGCCCAATGAGATCAACGCTGGCACCAAACTTCGCCGCCTGGGCCCGGTCGACAGTCATTTCCCAATCAATGCCGGGCAACGGTCGGTCATCCTCGATATTGGTGAACCCGCCAAGCTTTTTCATGCCGTCACGGACCCGCACCACGGCTTTCGCCAAGAGTTTCGGATAGCGCGAAGCCATTTGAACCTGGATCGCCTTGCCGATGGGGGGCCCGGCCTCCTCTTTGCGGCGGTCAACGATAACCCCCGCCAGATTGGCAGTCCGTGCGCTTATGTCGTCGAGAATGTCATCGACCTTGCGCCGCGCCCACCAATCCCCCATTTCCAAGGTGATGGTGCCGATGATGTCTTCGGCTTCCTGGGAGCGCCCTTCCTGGCCGGTTCGGGTATAAACGCTATCAAACTCATCGCGTTCAGCATCAACAGCAAGGATCCGTGCCTCAACCTCACGCATCAACAGGTCCTTTTCCTGGGCCGCCAGATTGCCGCGCGCTTTAACCTGAATAATTGCCCGTTCCGGCTCGACCTCCGGGAAGAACTCAATGCCCTTGCCGAACTGTCCATAAACAACCTGAACACCGATCAAAAGCCCAACAGCCGCGCAAAGAATCTTCCCCGGATGACTGAGTGCTCGATCAAGAACCCTGAGATAACCACCGGTAAAGCCACCGACCTGAGTGAGGTTTCCATCCTCCGCGCCGGCCAATTGACGGGCGATCTCCGGATCGGCACTGCCGCCAGCCGAGCGACTAACACTAGCGCCCAAGGTCGGCACGAAGATCAGTGCCATCATTAACGATGCCGACAAGGTCGCTAACAGCGTGAGGGGCAGAAATTTCATGAACTCGCCAACCACACCGGGCCAGAACATTAACGGAAGGAATGCCGCCAGGGTGGTTGCCGTGGACGCAATGATCGGCCGCGCCATGCGCTTGGCCGCCATGCCATAGGATTTTTTCGGCGATTCACCCTCGCTCATTTTCCGGTCCGCGTATTCGGTTACCACGATGGCACCATCGACCAGCATGCCAACGGCCAAAATCAGCGCGAACAGCACGACCATGTTGATGGTCAACCCAGCGGCGCCCAAAACCAATATGCCGGTCAGGAACGAGCCTGGAATGGCAACCCCCACCAACATCGCCGAGCGCACGCCCAAAGCCCAGACAACGACGATCATCACCAACAACACAGCGGCGATGACGTTGTTCTGCAAATCACCAAGCATACCTTTGATCTTACCGGACTTATCGGCGTTGAAGCGGATGTTGACGGTGTGGCGCAACTCAGGCTGCCAATCCTTGCGTTCAGCGGCAACAAGGGCCCGGACTTTCGCCACCGTGTCGATAATGTTTTCGCCGGTGCGCTTAGAGACCTCCAACGCAATGGCACTTTCGCCATCCACCCGGGCAAAGCTGGTGGGGTCCTTGAAGCCACGCCTGACCTCGCCGATATCGCCTAGCGTGACGACCGCGTCGCCATCCACCTTGACCGGCATTGAGACGATATCGCGCACGCTTTCGAATAATCCCGGAACCTTCAAGGTGAACCGGCCAAGGCCCGTATCCTGGGCGCCCGCCGCGACCAAAAGGTTCGACGCACGGACCGCATCGACCGTGTCGATCACGGACAATTCGTAGCTTTCGATCTTCACCGGGTCGATCAGGATTTCCACCAGTTCTTCCCGGTCGCCGGCAATCTGGACCTGCAGGACCTCCGCCAGACCTTCAATCCGGTCACGGAGATCGCGGCCCAATCGCAACAGCGCGCGTTCCGGCACCGTCCCCGACAAGGTAACAACGACCACTGGAAACAGGCTGAAATTTACTTCATGGACTTCCGGTTCATCGGTTTCGCCGGGCAATTCGGGTTTCGCCAAATCAACTTTTTCGCGCACGTCATCCAAGGCAGTATCCGCATCGAAGCCGGCTTCGAATTCCAAGGTCACATTGGCGCCACCTTCAAAACCCGACGCGGTCATTTCCTTGACGCCCTCAATTTGACGAAGCTCCTGCTCCATCGGCCGGATCAATAGGCGTTCGGCATCTTCCGGCGAAATGCCTTCATGGTTCATAACCACGTAGACAATCGGAATATTAATATCGGGTTCCGCCTCTTTGGCGATTTCCTTGTAGGCGATCGACCCGGAAACCAGGATCAACAGCAAACTGGCCAGAACGGTCCGCGCATGGCCGAGGGCGGCGTCGATAAGTGCGTTCACGAAGCACCTGCCTTGTTGGCGTTCACATCATCAGGCTTGGCAGCCGGCGGTTGGCTGGTGGCCTCTTGATCTAGGACGCGCACTTGTTGCCCGACGCGAACAAATTCTTGACCGACCGTGATTAGCGTCAAGGTCTCGGGCAAGTTACCCAGCCAAATGCCATCGGGCGTATCACCAAGAATGCGAACCGGGTGAAAGACGACGCGATGCTCTGCGTCCACTGCCTTGACGCCGATGACGCCGTTGTCATCAAGGGTCAGAATCGCGGGGCTGACCCGGTGCGCCCGCGTCCTACCAGTCGGCAGCCTGAGTTCCGTCGTCAGGCCTTCGGGGACAAGACCGTCGGGATTGGCGATCCAGACCTCGACCCGGAAAGTGCGGGTGTCGGATTGGCCGGCACGCGAAATATAGCGAAGCTCACCGCTCAGCGTACGGCCGTCCGGCAACACCGCCCGAGCCGATGCCCCAGCCTTGAGGCGCGTCACGTCGCGTTCCGAAACCTGAGCGACAACGCGGATGGGATCAAGATTGACGATGGTGGCGACGTGATCGCCGATCTTGACATAATCCCCAATACCAAGCGGCAGAATCTCTATAAATCCATCAATGGGCGCGCGGATGGTTGTGCGTTGAATATCCAAGCGCATGGTCGCCAGTTCCGCCTTCGCGCTGGCCAATTCTGCGGTCTCCTCGGCCAAACGCACCTTTGACTGAAATTGTTTTTTTGATAGCCGTTTCGCCGCATTGAAGGCGATTTCCTGATAGTCGACCTTGGCCTCAGTCTCCTTGAGACGCGCCATGCGATCATCCATTGCCAACTGAAATAACGGCGCACCTTTTTTCACCCACGCGCCTTTGCGCGCACTGCGACCGACAACCCGTCCAGCTGTTTCCGCCGCCAATTCGGCGTCCTTGATGGCATCCGTGCGCCCGTAAAGCACAACAGCACCTTCGCGCATTTCGGCGCTTACCGTTTTCACCCGAACCAACGTCAGGGGTTGAGCGGCACTCGCCTTGGCAACATCCTTTTTGGTCGGCGACTTGCCAGTGACGACGCCCGATGCAATCCACAATACGGATGCCAATGCCATGACAATGGCCAGCAGATGAGAACCCCGCAATCGGCCGATTGATATTTTTCCACTCATTCCGCGGCCTCCGGTATTCGGGATTTCGGGGCATTAGCATTCGCCTCGGCGACGTCCGCCAGAACCCGATCCCGGTTGGTTTCCATAAAATCGGCCATTGTCGAATAAAATGTCTCGCCGATGCCGCGCACAAACATCCGACCTGGTGGAATACCAGCCGGGTCCAAGGTTTTCATAAAGCCGGACATGGCACGGAAATGCTCAAAGTAGGCGTCAATAACCGCGCTCAAATGCTCCGGCGTCATGAGTTCGGCAAAAAACAGATGGACCAACGTTTCCGAACGGAACTTGTCGGGCGCCGGCACCGACTTCAGCGCGTCGGCAAAATGATCACGCCCTTGCGGTGTCAGACGATAAATCTTTTTATCCGGCTTACCTTCCTGCGGGTGTTCGGTAACGGTGACAAAGCCGTCATTCAGCAGTTGCGCGAGTGCCGGATAGATGGAGCCGTAGCTGGCGCCGAAAAAATGCGCGAACGGTCCTTCCTCAAACTGCTTTCTGATTTCATAGCCACTGGCATCGCCAAGCGTGAGCACGCCGAGGCAGAGGGTCTTGACGTCCATAACCTGAATTCCAATCCGTAATGGTTATTGGCGCGCCCCTCCCTATAGACGCATATCTGCATCTATATATGCACCTTACATATATCGGGTCAATATATAAAAATTACGGCCCTGCCCTGCACTTTTTGCATAGCGGCGGGAAATAAAGCCGAGCGGTGTTATTTATCGTCGTCACAGTCTTCGTCGCCGTCGCACTCCCACGGCGGGGTCGGAGAAAAGGCATCAGCCAATAGATCGACGAAAGCCCGAACCTTTGGCGACAGGTGCCGGGCGTGAGAATAAACCGCATAGATATTCGGCGCCCGATCGGTCTCAAAATCGGTCAACACCGGGATCAATCTGCCGGCGCGAATATCGGGGCCGACGATAAAATCAGCTGATCGAATTAACCCCAACCCATCAAGGGCGGCCGCATGCATGGCAGTGGCATTATTGGTTTCATAGTTGCCCGACACCCGCATGCGGCGCGGTCCGTCGGGGCCGGCAAATTCCCATTGATTGAGGCTGGTCTCAAAACTCAGCGTCAGGCAATTGTGATCCTTCAGATCATCCGGTGACTTCGGCGTGCCGACGCGCTCCAAATAGCTTGGCGCACCGGCGACAACCCGCCGGGCCGGTGCCAACTTGCGGGCAATCAGCGAACTATCAGGCAGCTCTCCAATACGAATGGCCACATCGACCTCTTCTTCAACCAGATTGACGATGCTGTCGGTCAACGTCAGTTGGATCCGCAGGTCGGGATACTTTGCCGTGAATTCCGGTATCAGTGGTGAAATGTGATATTGGCCGAACGCCGTCGAAGAATTGACCTTCAGCAGCCCTCGCGGCTCAGCGTGCAGTTCAGTAACGGCGCGCTCGGCTTCCTCGATGGCCGCCAAAATCGGCAGGCAGCGTTGATAAAAGGCACGACCTTCTTCGCTCAGGCTAAGGCGTCGCGTTGTCCGGTTCAACAAACGCGCGCCCAAGCGATCCTCCAGACGGCTGACCAGTTTACTGACCGCCGACGGCGTCAATTTCAACGATCGCGCGGCGGCGGAAAAACTTTCGGCCTCGACCACCCGGACGAATACCGACATCTCACTTTGCCTGTCCAAGGCCCTCTCCCACTTATGAAGTTAATTCCATAATATTTTTAACACTCTCTTATTTTTAATTCTAACGCAACAATCTATATTCCCTTTTAACGACACAACGAAGCGCGTACGAAACGAAAACAACGAATAAGGAGCCTCGCAATGCCACACCATAGTTTCGCCGATAAGCCACTGCTGAGCATGGAGCAAATTGATGCCAGCATCCGTCGAGCCCACCAGCTACGCAGCCAGTCTTATTCCAGTTTCTTCAAGAAAGCTCTCGACCGCCGCTACCGCGCACTGGAAACCTCCAAATTCTGAACCATTTTCTCTCCCTCTGACGACCTGTTTTAACTCCCTGAACCCCAAAACTAACGGGCGCCTCCAGTGAAAAAGAGGCGCCCGATTTTTTTTTGTAATGCGACCCGGTTGTTGGCAGACTCGTTTCCAGAATCGGAGGGCACTGATATGAACTCGACAACATCTGCAACTTGGGCTGGGGGGTGCCATTGCACCAAAGTGCGGTTTGAGGTTATCGGCCCCGTGCGTGGCTCGGTCTATTGTCATTGCCGCCAATGCTTGCATCTGCACGGCCATTTCGTCGCGTATTCACAGGCCCATCGGCGCGATTCGACGATCACCGATGAGAACGCCATTCATTGGTACCGCGCGTCAGCGGCGGCACAGCGCGGATTTTGCAGACATTGCGGAACAAGACTGTTTTGGGCACCCGATAACGGTGACGCAGTTTCCATTGCTTCCGGCGCCTTCGATCCGGCGAAAGTCCCGCCGGCAGTCGGCCACATCTTCGCGTCGACCGCCCCCGCGTATTACACCTTTGACGACGGGCTGCCCCGCTTTGATGCCGAATGGCAGGGTGATCCGCCTTGGTTCGAAGGCTGACGCATTCGTGTAAATCAGAAACTGACGCCTGGTAGCTCTCCAATTGGCACTCGGGTATTTTCGCCTAACCATTGCGCTAAGTGATTGTGCCGGGCCATTGCACCAAACTATCGTGCCGGTCATAGTGCGGCCATGATTCCTCTCATCGGTTACACAAACAAACTGTCAGCCCGCCCGGGCGAAACGCTGGAGGTCAAGGTCTCCTCAACGGCCTCGACACCCTACCGGGCGGAACTTATGCGGATCATCTGCGGCGACCCGAACCCGGAAGGCCCCGGCATTCAAACCGAACCTGTCGCGGCCGGCTTCGAAAATGATTACCCATCGCGGCCTCAGACCAACACGCTGGGCTCGCACATGCGTGCCGCATTATCAGGACCGTTGCCCGGCCACATCACGATCAGCGCCATCATCTGGCCGACAACGCCGGAAAAAGGCCGCCAGGGTGTTGTCAGCCTCGTGGATATCGATAACACCGCCGTCATTAGCCTAGGCATCAGAGCCGGCGGCGCCGAAATAACCGGCCCCAGTTTCCAGCTCGCCATCGAAAAACATCTCCGGCCCCGCGCTTGGTATCGGATTTGGGCGGAGATCAATACGGTGAGCGGTACCGTTCAAGTCGGCCAAACCTTATTGAGCGAACCGAGCCTTGCCGATGAAGACGGCATGGCGACAGGCGACATGACAGACGGAACGAAACTGGACAACCATCGCGGCATTCTGGTGGGCGCGGTCGACGAAGGTGATCCGGCAACCCACTTCAACGGCAAGATCGAAGCCCCGGCGATTTTCACGGGTGCTATGAGCATTGACGATTGGGCTGGCTCGCCACCGCTCGCCGCCTGGAATTTCAGCTGCGATATGCATTCATTTACCATCCCGGCGGACGGTCCCTTGGGGACGCCCGGCACCTTGGTCGGCGCCCCGGCCCGCGCCATGACCGGATCGAACTGGGACGCCAGCGAGATGAACTGGCAACGTGCTCCGGAACAATATGGCGCTATCCATTTTCACGACGATGACATCGCCGACGCCGGTTGGAAGACTGATTTTGACGCGACTATTCCCGAAGACCTGCCGAGCGGCATCTACGCGATCAAACTAACCCAAGGCGACAATTGGGATATGTTGCCGGTGTTCGTTTGCCCACCGACGGGTACACAAACAGCTGACGTTTGCGTCGTAGTGCCCACATTTACCTATGTGATCTATGCAAATCAGGGGCGGGTTGATGTCACGCCCCGCTGGTACGAACGGGTCAAGGGTTGGGGGTCATATCCTCACAATCCCGCCGACTATCCCGACTATGGCCTGTCGACATACAATTTTCATTCAGACGGATCGGGCATCTGCCACACAACCTGGCACCGGCCGATCCTCAACCTACGTCCAGGTTATCACGCATTCGCGGATGACACCTGCGGCTCGGGTCTCAGGCACTTCCCCGCCGACACGCATCTCTACGCCTGGCTTGAATCCAAGGACATCGCTTTCGACGTGGTCACCGATTGGGAATTGCATCACGAAGGCGCGGCATTATTGGCCCCTTACAAGACGGTTTTGACGGCCAGCCATCCCGAATATCACACGACGGAAAGCCTCGACGCATTTCTGGGTTACCGTGACGGCGGCGGCAACTTGGTTTATCTGGGCGGCAACGGCTTTTACTGGCGGGTGGCACTGCACAGCGAACTCGACGGACTGATTGAAATTCGCCGCGCCGAGGGTGGGCTGCGGGCTTGGGCCTCGGAAACCGGCGAATATTATCACGCTTTTGATGGCGACTACGGCGGCACGTGGCGCCGCAACGCGCGGCCACCGAACCAATTGGTCGGTATTGGCTTCACGGTCCAAGGGGGTTTCGAGAGCACCTACTACCGCCGCAATACGGCGTCGCACGATCCCGACGTGGCTTGGATTTTTGATGGTGTCGACGAAGACATCATCGGTGACTTCGGTCTATGCGGCGGCGGCGCGGTAGGCTATGAGTTGGACCGTACAGATGCGCGCCTCGGCACACCGGCCAATGCCAAGGTCCTGGCGACGTCGGAAAACCACCCTGATCATTTTGTCCTGCCGCCGGAAGAGTGGCTGACCCACGTCTCGACCTGGGCCGGCGACCCGCCGGAAAAACTGATCCGCTCGGATATGGTCTATTTTGACTGCCCAGGCGGCGGTGCGGTGTTTTCCGTCGGCTCAATCACCTTTTGCGGCGCCCTGCCAGTCAACGATTTCAACAACAACATCTCGCGCATACTGGAAAACGTCGTCCGAGGTTTTACGAGCCTCTGATTTAGAGGCACGGCACGCCGCCGGCCAAATCAAACCCGCCAGGCAAATTAATGGTCGAAGTCGTCCCGGCGGCAGCATTCGATACCGTTAGCGTGCCGCCATTAATGGTTAAACTACCACTACCCAATACCGGACCGACCACGGGCACATTAAGACTGCCCGGCGCGGCACCGCCGGCGGCGGTATCGAAGGAATTCAATTCATCCCAATTGGTTTTGCCCGATTTCCCGATCTCAACCAAGATATCGGCACCAACCAATCTCAAGCGGGGAACCGCGACATCACCCAACATCAACGGCAGCAAGTCGACTTCGGCAATCAGCACCTTCGCCTTCAATATGTCTTTTTTCGACCCTCATTTGGCGTTCTCCAGACGGATGCCTTTGGCGACAATGCGCGGCGGCAGGGAAATACTGAAATCAATCGGCCCGTCGATATTTAGCCGCCGGCCGGCGACTCGCATCACTTCATCTTGAAGATCACGCTTCCAGCCCTCCACGTTGGCAAGATTGGCGTAACCGATAATGGCGCCGACACCGACGGCCAACAGCCCCAACTTAACGGAAATCGAAATCAGGCGGCGGAGCAATCCCAACATGGTGGTGTCCTAGGTCTTGGGTTTCTTCTCGGGTTTTTTGGTAGGTGGGTGCGGGCGGAACGCGCGGGCGCGGCGTTTCGCTTTGTCGTGAACTTTAGCCGTCACGCTGGCAGCCAATGCATCGCGGTTCTTGATGGCCTGTGGTGCACCGAGACTGGCGGCAACATGGAACCAGGCGAGTGCGCCGATAGTATCGCGTTTAACGCCCAAGCCCTTCGCAATCATGATGGCAATCTGGTTTTGGGCAACAACGACACCAGCTTCGGCAGCAACTTTGAAATGTTTGGCGGCGCGGGCAAGGCTTGGTGAACCATTGACGCCCTTTTGGTACAACGTGCCGAGCGCCAAATGCGCCAATGCGTCTCCGGAATCCGCGGCGTCGGCAAATAATTCAACTGCCCGTTCGGGATCCGCATCAACGCCTTCGCCGCGCAGATACAGCCCGGCAAGATTGTATTGTGCGGGGGCATATCCGGCCTCCGCGGCGGCATCGAACCATTCGGCCGCCTCTTCGGTGTCAGTCTCGACGCCGCGTCCTTTCAAATAGGCGATGCCCAAATTGTACTGCGCCGGTGGGCAATCCAATTGTGCGGCGGCCTCAAACAATTGGATGGCCTTGGCGAGATCCTTGGTGACGCCCAGGCCATCCAGATGCAACCGCGCCAGATTGGTTAGCGCGGCGGGCACTTCCGCGTTGCCGGCCTTCGCATACCAAAGTGCTGCTTTTGTATAATTGATAGCACCGCCACGGCCGTGCTCGAACATGACGCCAAGATTATGTTGCGCCGGTCCATAGCCAGCATCGGCCAACTGCTCCCATAGAGAGCGCGCCATGACGTAGTCACCACTGCCATAGGCCTCCAGGGCACCTTTGAAGTTTACCGCAATGGCCGGGTCTAGCGGTTCTGTGCCTTGCGTGCGCGGCAGAACCAATGCCTCGTCCGACCGATGGCCGGGATGCGATGCAATATCCGTCGCCGCCGGCGCCAATGACGGGGCCGGCATCAAAGCCGTCAGAATGAGCGTGTGCTTCATCATGACGCCTTTATGGCGCGTCAATCGTTACCAAATAGGAAACTTATTTGATCCATTTACCGCGCCAATTTGACGAACGTCGCCACCGATATACGGGCCGTCGCGATTTGGACAGACCATGATGCTTGACCCTGCGAGATGAAGGCGATTAGCTGTAATGAAAGCCGGTTTTCAAGCCGGTATACTTGAGAAGGCATGAGCGGCGCGCAATGCAAAAGTATTCTATCTTCAGCTTGATCAAAAATGCCCTGGCCTACCATGAAGGCTGGGAAAAGGTCTGGCGTAGCCCCGAGCCAAAATCCGAATACGACGTGGTCATCATCGGGGGCGGCGGACACGGATTGGCGACGGCGTTTTATCTGGCCAAGGAACACGGCATCACCAATGTCGCGGTGATTGAAAAAGGTTGGCTGGGCGGCGGTAACACGGGCCGCAACACGACCATTATTCGTTCCAACTATTTGTGGGATGAAAGTGCGGCGATGTATGAGAAGTCGCTGCAGCTTTATGAAGGCCTGAGCCAAGAGTTGAATTTCAATATCATGCTGAGCCAGCGCGGCGTGCTGAATTTAGCGCACAATCTCTCCGATTTGCGTGAGATCGAACGACGGGTCAGCGCCAACCGATTGAATGGCATTGATTCGGAAATCCTAAACACCCAAGAGATCAAAGAGTTCGTGCCGATCATCAACGACAGCCCAAACAGCCGATACCCTGTGTTGGGCGGCTCATTGCAAAGGCGCGCTGGCACGGCGCGCCACGACGCCGTCGCATGGGGGTTCGCCCGGGGCGCCGATACCCGGGGCGTCGATATCATTCAGCAATGCGAAGTTACCGGTATTCGCCAAAGCCGCGGCAAGGTGACCGGCGTCGAAACCACGAAGGGCTTGATCAAGGCAAAGAAGGTAGGCGTCGTGGTCGCCGGGCATTCCAGCATGCTGGCGGATATGGCGGGCTTCCGATTACCGGTCAACAGTTACCCTTTGCAGGCCTTGGTATCCGAGCCAGTCAAACCGGTTCTCGATACGGTGGTCATGTCGAACACGGTCCATGTCTACGTATCGCAGTCAGACAAGGGCGAAATGGTGCTTGGGGCCGGCATTGATGGGGCGCACGGCTATACACAGCGCGGATCCCTGCATGTCATCGAAGGTCAGCTCGGCGCCCTTTGTGAACTATTTCCGATCTTTTCACGCCTGCGCATGATGCGCCAATGGGGCGGTATTGTGGATACATGTCCGGACGCCAGCCCGATTGTCGGCAAAACGCCGATTGGCGGCCTGTTCATCAACTGCGGTTGGGGCACCGGCGGGTTCAAGGGAACGCCCGGGTCGGGATGGGCATTTGCCCACACTTTGGCGACAGGTGAGCCGCACGAACTGAACGCACCCTTCAACTTGGACCGCTTCACAACCGGCGCCTTGATCGATGAGCACGGCGCCGCCGCCGTGGCGCACTAGCGGGAACGGGAGACAGACATGCTATTGATTCCCTGCCCGTTCTGCGGCGAGCGCGAAGAAAGCGAATTTCACCAAGGCGGTGAGGCCCATATCGTGCGGCCTAAGGATCCTGACGAGCTGAGCGACGCCGAATGGGCGGATTATCTTTTCCTGCGCAAAAACACCAAGGGGCTGTTTCTTGAACGCTGGGTCCACCTACATGGCTGCCGGCGCTGGTTCAACATGGCCCGCAATACGGCCACCAATGAAATCATCGCGGTTTATAAGATGGGTGCCCAGCCGCCAAAAGCCGCGATCAATAAGCCGCCGAAGACTGCGGTCGACAAGCCGCCAAAGGCCGTGGGTAAAGGGGCCAAAAAGTGAGTCAGGTCAATCGCTTAAGCTCTGGCGGCCGGATTGACCGCGATACCTCGTTGGAATTCACGTTCAACGGTCGCAGGATGGTCGGGCATGTCGGCGATACGGTGGCATCCGCGTTACTGGCTAATGGCGTCCGCATTGTCGGACGCAGCTTCAAATACCACCGACCACGCGGCATCGTCGCCGCCGGTTCGGAAGAACCCAACGCCCTGTTACAATTGGGAACCGGCGGCCGTACGCTTCCGAACCAACAAGCGACGCGGGTTGAACTATTTGACGGGTTGGTCGCCGACAGCGTGAATTGCTGGCCCGGGCCGGATTTTGATTTGATGTCGGGGATCGGCCTTTTTCACCGCCTGACCCCGGCGGGGTTTTACTACAAGACCTTCATGTGGCCGGCGTCGTTTTGGAAATACTACGAACACGTCATTCGCCGCGCTGCCGGTTTGGGCCGCGCACCGACGGAACCCGATCCCGATCACTATGATCGTATGAACACGCATTGCGACGTGTTGGTTGTCGGTGCAGGACCGGCCGGGCTGTCAGCGGCGTTGGCCGCAGCACGCGCCGGCGCTCGGGTCATTTTGGTTGATGATCAAGCGGAACACGGGGGTTCGTTGCTTTCGACGCGACGCGACATCAACAGTGGGCAGGCGCTTGATTGGGTCGCGGCGGCGTCTGAAGAGATTGCGGCCTCCAATGCCGTGACGGTACTCAGGCGGACGACGGCATTCGGTTATTATGATCACAACTTCGTCGGTTTGTTCGAACAACGCAGTCAAATTCTCAGCGACGGCGGCGATGTGTCGCGCCAACGGATTTGGCGGGTCCGTGCCAAGCACGTGATCACCGCGACGGGATCGTTCGAAAGACCCTTGATCTTCGCCGATAATGATCGCCCGGGCGTCATGCTTGCCGGTGGGGTGCGGGCTTATGTGAACCGCTATGGCGTGACTCCGGGACGCAAAATCTGTGTTTTCACCAACAATGATGACGCCTACCGTACCGCGCTTGACCTACATGACGCGGGTGTCGCTGTTCCGGCAATTATCGACGTTCGGGACGATCCTATCAGGGATTTGCCTACCGAAGCCATGGAACGCGGCATAGACATCATCGACGCCAGCGCCGTCACCGGGGTCAACGGTGCGCGTGGCGTCAAATCCATCGAGGTCATGCAATTGAATGCGGCCGGTGACGGCGTCACCGGCCAGGCGCGGACCATTGAATGCGACGTGGTGTGTTCGTCTGGGGGATGGAACCCGGCCATTCATCTGCATTCCCATTCCGGCGGCAAAGCGGTTTTTGATACCGAGCGCGGCATCTTCGTGCCGGGCGCCGCAGTTCAACCCAGTCATTCCGCAGGCGCCGCCGCGGGTATATTCGATTTGGCCGGATGTCTTCGCGACGGCACCTCAACCGGCAAGGCGGCGGCAGCAAACGCCGGGTTTAAGAATGCCAGCCGGCGCAAGGTCCCCGATACCGACACCGAAGACGAAGGCCCCATGCGCCTGCTTTGGAGCGTGCCAACAACCGCGCCCATCGGGCGCCGCGGCAAACATTTCCTTGATCAGGCGCATGACGTAACCGCCGCCGACGTCCAAATGGCGGCCCGCGAAGGCTATACATCCATCGAACACGCGAAACGCTATACGACGCTCGGCATGGCCCCCGATCAGGGCAAGACCGGCAATATCCCGGGCATGGCGATCTTGGGCCAGGCGCTGGGCGTCGATAACGTCGGCGACGTCGGCACCACGACCTTCCGCCCGCCGTTTACGCCAGTAACGCTGGGCGCCCTGGCCGGGCGCGACATCGGCCCGCTGATGGACCCGGTTCGGATGACACCGATACACCACTGGCACGAACTGGCCGGGTGCAAATGGGAGGACGTCGGTCAATGGAAACGGCCGTGGTACTATCCAAAATCGGGTGAAACCATGCAGGGTGCCGTCAACCGCGAGTGCCTGGTAGTTCGAAACGCGGTCGGCATCATGGATGCTTCAACGCTAGGCAAGATCGACATTCAAGGTCCTGATGCGGCGGAATTCCTCAATCGGATTTACACCAACGCCTGGCTGAAACTGAAACCGGGCAGCTGCCGTTACGGCCTGATGCTGGGCGAGGACGGGATGATCATGGATGACGGCGTGACGACGCGCCTGGCCGACGATCATTTCCTAATGACCACGACCACCGGTAACGCCGCCAGCGTATTGGAATGGTTGGAGGAATGGCTGCAAACGGAATGGCCTGAACTCAAAGTATTCTGCACCTCGGTGAGTGAACATTGGGCGAATGTCACCATTTGTGGCCCCAGGGCCCGCAACCTGCTGGCCGAGTTTACCGATGATATTGCGCTGGATAGCAAAAGCTTTCCCTTCATGTCGTACCGTGAAGGCACGGTCGGCGGCGTCTCGGCCCGCGTCTACCGGATCAGTTTCACCGGTGAATTGTCATACGAAATCAACGTGCCTGCGAGTTATGCGTTGAATATCTGGACGGCACTGATGAATGCCGGGGAAAAATACGGCATTACCCCTTACGGCACGGAAACTATGCACGTCCTCAGGGCGGAAAAAGGCTACATCATCGCCGGTCAGGAAACGGATGGAACGACGACGCCGGACGACCTTGGCATGGATTGGATCGTCTCAAAAAATAAGGACTTCATTGGCCGCCGGTCATTGAGCCGCGACGACAATATGCGCAATGATCGCAAACAATTGGTCGGATTGTTGCCGACGGACCCAGATAAAGTCATTCCGGAAGGCAACCAAATCACCGAAACACGCCTGGAAATTCCACCGCGCGGCACGCGGATCGCAATGATCGGTCACGTGACGTCGAGTTATTATTCCGCAAACCTTGGGCGTAGCTTCGCGCTGGCGCTGATCAAGGACGGGCGCGGGCGCATGGGCGACCAAGTTTACATGCCAACACCGAACGGAATCATTGCGGCGGAAATTACCGGCCCGATTTTCATTGATCTGGATGGGGAGCGCCAGGATGGTTGACGGCTATCTTCGCCAAAGTCCGCTGGCGCATCTCCATTTGGATGCCCGCGCCGCCAACGACATAAACGTGACTGACGCCGGATTGATGCTCGGTGAACGACGGCACGTGGGCATGATCAATCTGCGCGGCGAGCCCGCCGACCCGGCTTTCGCGGCGGCAGTCAAAAAGGCGGTGGGCGTTGCATTGCCCGACGGCATCAACCGATCTTCCGGTAAACCCTTGTCCATTCACATTTTGGCGCTCGGTCCCGATGAATGGTTGATCGTCTGCCCACCGGGCACCGAGGACAGTATTTTCGGCAAAATGACAAAGGCGATGAAACCTTTGCACGCCGCCGTCACCATGAGCAGCGAGGCCCGCACGGTGATCCAATTGGCCGGTACCGACGCCCGCAATGGTCTCGCCAAAGGATGTCCGCTCGATCTTCATCCGCGCGCTTTCGGGCCCGGTCAATGCGCACAAAGTATTCTTGGCCGCGCCGATATTTTGATTCATCAAACCGGCTCAAACGCTGGATCCAGCGACGCCAGCTATGACTTGTTCGTGCTCCGCAGCTTCGCCGAATATGTTTGGACCTGGCTTGAGGACGCGGGGCGTGAATATGGGGTCAAGGTCTTCTCACCAGCCGAAAAATGAGGCCGGAATTGAGCCAGGAATTAAACTCGCCGCAACCTATAGAAATTAAGCGCTTATCTTTACCGGCGTGTACCTCTATTATGTATATGGCAGTGGGGCATTGGACAAAAAAGCAAACGGATTACAATGGCAAAAGCTGCACTCACCCAAGAAGACGTTCAACGGCTGCTGACTGACCCGTCACCGGAATCACGCGCCGGCGCCGCGTCGAAAATCGCCGAGGAATTCAACGCAGAAAATTTCGGCGACGCCGAACGCGAAATGGCGGAGGAAATTTTCCGGCTCATGGTCAAGGACGCCGAAGTCCGCGTCCGCGAAGCCCTGGCGATTAATCTAAAAGACAACCCAAACATTCCCCATGACGTGGCCCTGACGCTTGCCAAGGATGTGGAGACGGTCGCGTTCCCGGTGATCCAGTATTCCGAAGTGTTGAACGACGATGATCTATTGGGGATTGTCGCCTCGCAGGATGAAACCAAGCAATTGGCGGTGGCGCAACGAGCCATAGTCTCAGAGACGGTTTCCGCCGCTCTTGTCGATACACAGAATGAAAACGTCGTCACCGCCCTGGTTTCCAACGAGGGCGCTGAAATTTCCAATCAATCCATGGAGAAAGTGGTCGATACGTTAGGCGAAAGCACGGCGGTTCAAGAAGCCATGATCGGGCGCACCAAATTGCCGATCACGGTAACGGAACGTTTGGTCAGCATGGTCACCGATCAACTCCAGGCGCAGCTGGTCGCGCGCCATGAGTTGCCGCCGGCGATGGCCGCAGATTTGATTTTGCAAAGCCACGAACGGGCGACGGTCACGCTGTCATCCGAGGGCGACGACAATGATGTCAGCGATTTGGTCGCGCACCTTCATGAAAACGGACGTCTCACCTCGTCAATTATTTTGCGCGCACTCTGTATGGGCGATTTCCGGTTTTTAGAGCAAGCCCTTTCAACCTTGTCGGGGTTGCCGCTGACCAGCGCCAGAAAGCTCATACATGACCCCGGTGGCCTTGGCCTGCATTCGGTGTTCGTCACAAAGCCGGGTTGCCGGAACCGCAATTCATTGCCGTCAAGGCCGCCATCTCTGCAGCCCGCGAGCTGGAGTATGATGGCGTCCGTGATAACCGCGAGCAATACTCCCGCCGCCTCATTGAACTGATTTTGACCCAATACGATGAACTGGGTGTCGAGTTCGAATCGGATGATCTCGATTACCTGCTGGCGAAAGTTGATAAGCTGCCTGCGGACTTCCAAAGCAACGCCGGTGGCGAAGATGAAACCTGAAAATTTCACCTACATTTCAAAGCTCGCGAAAGACGAATCCGGTCTCGTTTTGACCGAAAAGAAAATTTACCTGCTTGATAGCCGGCTCATGCCGATTGCCCGGAAGATGGAGATCGAAACCCTTGATGAATTAATTGAGCGAATTAGGGTCCGGCCCGAACCGCCATTGGTCAAAGAAGTCGTCGAAGCACTGACCACCAACGAAACACTGTTTTTCCGCGATAACGGCCCCTTCGACAGATTAAAAGAAAACGTCCTACCCGACATCATGGCGGCCCGAGGGGCACAAAAATCGTTTCGTATTTGGTCGGCAGCGGCATCCAGCGGACAAGAACCCTATTCACTGGCGATTATATTGAGCGAGATGGCCGCCAAGATGCACGGCTGGAATTTTGAAATTGTCGGCACGGATTTATCGACGGAAATCCTGGCCAAAGCGGAAGCTGGGCAATACAGCCAATTTGAGATCCAGCGCGGCATGCCAGTTCAATTGCTGGTCAAATATTTCAAGCAAGAGGGCGCCAGTTGGGTGATCAATGACGACCTTCGTGCCAAGGTTAAATTCATGCCGGCCAATCTTCTTGAAGATCAACGCGGCCTCGGGCAATTCGATATCGTCTTCTGCCGCAACGTGCTGATCTATTTCGACCCAGAAACCAAAGGCAAGGTATTGGTTATGATTGCCGATATGATGCCTGACGATGGCCGCTTGTTCCTGGGCGCGGCGGAAACCGTCCTTGGGCTCACGGAAAAGTTCAAAGCCATCCCCGACGTCAGGGGCGTTTATCAGAAGACTTGATTCCCGGGCCTTTGCGATTTTTAGTTAAGCCATGACCGACACCATCAAAACTGTGGAGATGCATACCGGGGGCGAGCCTGTGCGGATCGTCACGGAAGGTTATCCCGACATCCCAGGACTTTCGATCCTCGAAAAACGCCGCTACGCACGCGAAAACCTTGATCACTTGCGCAAACTTTTAATGTTTGAGCCGCGCGGCCATCCGGACATGTATGGCGTCATCCCGGTCGCACCCGACCTCCCTGGCGCCGACATGGCGGTCCTGTTCATGCACAATGAGGGCTATTCAACCATGTGCGGGCACGCGGTTCTCGCGCTTGGCCGCTACGCCGTCGACCAAGGCATCGTCGAAGCTACCGAACCGGAAACGAAAGTCATCATCCAATGCCCCTGCGGGCCGGTGACAGCGCACGTCGAGGTGACGAACGGCAAAGCTGGGCGCGTGCGGTTTGAAAGTGTGCCGGCGTTCGGCTTTGCGCGCGAACAAACCATTGTCACCGCCAACTACGGTCCTGTCGATATCGATATCGGATACGGCGGCGCCTTTTACGCCGTCGTCGCAGCCGACCAGTTCGGCCTTGATGTACGGACCTCAAAAACCCGCGATCTTGTGGACGCCGCAACGCGGGTCAGTAATGCGGTGAAACAGCAGGTGAAACTGCATCATCCGGACGCCGATGATCTAGCCTACCTCTACGGGACCATCCTCACCGACGGGCAGGACATGTATTCCCTAGTACCGACCGCCAACATCTGCGTTTTCGCCGACGCCCAGGTCGATCGCAGTCCGACCGGTTCCGGGGTCACCGCGAGAATAGCCCTGCAACACCGCCGTGGGTTAATTGAATTGGGCCAATCGCGCACGTTCGAAAGCATCACTGGCGCCCAATTTACCGGCCAAGCCATCCGCGAAACCGATTGCGGCGATTTCAAAGCCGTTATCGTCGAGGTTGCCGGCCAGGCCCACTACACGGGCGAGAATACATTCACGCTTGAAGACGGCGATAAAATCGGCGCCGGTTTTCTCTTGAGTTAGTACAACACCCCGCCACAAAATTGAACGTGATGACAGACAATGAATGGGATGAGTATGCGGGCGGTTGGGATACCAATCGTTCGACAACCGTGTATGCAAACTGCGCGTTTGCGGAATTGCTCAAGATTACCGAATTGGCCGCACTGAGCGTGTTCGATTTCGGATGCGGCACGGGTTTGCTATCGGAACGGATGTCGCCTGAAATCAGTCATATAGTTGCCTTGGACAGCTCGGCCAAAATGATTGAGCGACTGAAACAAAAGGCGCTGCCAAATGTTTTTCCGATTGCCGAATTTCTGACCGGCGATTTGATCCGTCGCAACAGTTTGATGCATCAAAAATTTGACCTTATCACCGCTTCTTCCGTATGCGCATTTCTACCGGACTACAAAGCAGATCTCTCACTCCTCCGGTCTATACTGAAACCGAAACCGACCATCGCCGCCATCGCCGCCCCTGCCCGCGCCGCCGGCATGACATTGGCGATTTCGTGCGACATGGTGATTGCCGCGGACGACGTGGATTTGTCTTACCCGGAAGTTGCCGTGGGCGTCATCCCGGCCATGCATTTCGTCCACTTGCCGCGCCAAATCGGCCGCCACAAGGCGTTCGAGTTACTGTTCACGGGCGACACCATCACTGCCCCCGAGGCGGAACGCCGGGGCTTGGTGAATTATGCCGTAACGCGCGCAAGTCCTCGACAAAGCGCGCGAGTTTGGCGCCAAGTTCGCCGCCATGTCGCCCGTGGTCACCCAATTGGGCCGCGATGCGTTCATGCGGGCCAACGATTTCGAATACCGCCGCGCTATCGAAAACACAGTGGATACCATCTGCAACATCATTTCGACCGGCGATTCCCAAGAAGGCCTCAACGCCTTCAACGAGAAGCGTTCGCCAAATTGGTAATTTGTGTATGATGGCAGCGTTGCCCAGTATCGCGGGCACAAATAACCGAGGGGCCGATAACTCGATGGCTCGGAGGCAAGCCCAAGGGGCGCCGCGCGTGAGCCGAGAATCCTGGAGGGATTCGCCCGGCGCCTGAGGGACAACAAAAGAGGCACATCGCCATGACACCCGAAGCCGCCGCCGCAGCAGCCCAAATGATCGCCGAAGCCCGCTGGACTGGCGGCCCGCTCGGCCCGCTGCCCGAAGCCTGCTATCCGGCCACAGTCGCCGATGGCTACATGGTCCAGGCCGCCTTGCACGACATCATGGCGAAGAATGTCATGAGCGCGTGTGCCGGCTATAAGATCGGCTGCACCACGGAAGTCATGCAGGATTACTTAGGCATCGATCACCCCTGCGCCGGCGGTATCTTGGGAACCAATATCCATCAAGGCGATACCACGCTCGCCCACGCGGATTACTGCAAGGTTGGCGCCGAATGCGAAATCGTCGTTAAATTGAGTTCCGACATTCCGGCCGGAACCAACCACACGTCTGATAGCGTCGCCGATCATGTTGGGGCTGTGATGGTGGGGATTGAAATTGTCGATAACCGCTACACCGATTTCGCTACCGTCGGCGCAGCGACGCTCATCGGTGATGATTTCTTCGGCGCGGGATGCGTGTTGGGCGAGCCCGTCACGGATTGGCGATCGCTTGATCTGGCCGAATTGGAAGGCGGGCTCACTATTAACGGCGAGGCGAAGGAGCGCGCCATAGGTGCTGCGATCATGGGCGATCCCTTGGAAGCCTTGGCTTGGCTCGCCAGCCACAAGACCATGACCGGCGGCACGTTAAAGGCCGGCGAAATCGTCATGCTCGGCAGCATCGTTCAATGCCAATGGATGGATGCGCCGGGTGAGGCGGCGGCGGAAATTTCGGGATTAGGCGCAGTCACGTTGACCCTAAACTGAGGGAGGGACAAGGCATCAACGGCGGTTGGTCTAACTCCAAGCATCCTCCATGGACGCCTTCTTCTGGGTGACGAACGCCTGCAATTCTTCATCCTTGGCGACATCCAACGCCGGCGCCTCGTAGTCGTTCAGCATCTGTTTCCAGATCACATTGGCGCGCTGCGCCTGATCAAAGCTGCCTTCCGCCGACCATTGTTCGAAGGAATTGCTGTCGGCGATGGTTGAACGGTAGAAGGCGTGCTCAAAATTGGCCTGGGTGTGCGCGCATCCCAGGTAATGCCCACCGGGGCCAACCTCGCGGACGGCGTCCAGGGCCTGGCCGTTTTCGGAAAAATCATAGCCCTTGGCCAAGGTCGCCAGCATACCCAGTTGATCGGCGTCCATAATGAATTTTTCATAGCTCGACGCCAGCCCGCCTTCCAGCCAACCCGCACTATGGAGCGCGAAGTTCACGCCGCACAGCATCGCCGGCACCATGGAATTGACGCTTTCATAAGCCGCCTGGGCATCGGGTAGTTTCGATGCGCAAAGGCTGCCCCCTGATCGGAACGGCAAGTTCAGCCGTCGGGCCAATTGAGCGGCTGCCGACAACACCAGCGTCGGCTCCGGCGTACCGAAGGTCGGCGCGCCCGATTGCATGGAAAGCGCCGCCGAAAATAGCCCGAAGATTACGGGTGCGCCGGGGCAAATGAGTTGCGTTAACGCCATGCCGGCCATGGCTTCGGCCAAGGCCTGGGCCAGCGTGCCTGCAACACTTACCGGCGACATGGCACCCTGCATGATGAACGGTGTGACGATGGTCGCCTGATTGGCCGCCGCGTAGGTTTTCAACGCGCCCAGCATCATTTCGTCAAAAGCCATGGGCGAATTGACGTTGATCAGACTGGTGCAAACTGTATTCGACGCAACGAAATCTTTTCCGAATAGAATTTCCGCCATGGCGACCGTGTCCGCCGCACGTTCCGGTGCGGTGACGGAACCCATGAACGGCTTATCGGAATAGCGCATGTGCGAATAAATCATGTCCAGATGGCGTTTGTTGACCGCCACATCAACGGGCTCGCAAACCGTGCCGCCGGAATGATGGATATGCGGCACCATGTAGGCGAGTTTCACGAAGTTCTGGAAATCCTCAATGGTCCCGTAACGCCGGCCGCTGTCCAGATCATGGACAAACGGCGGGCCGTAGACCGGCGCGAAAACAATGTTCTTGCCGCCGATGACAACAGAGCGTTCGGGGTTGCGGGCCACCTGGGTGAATTGGGCCGGCGCCGTCGCCAATAAGGAGCGCGCCAGGCCTTTCGGGAAACGCACCCGTTCGCCGTCCACATCGGCGCCGGCGTCCTTCCAGATTTGCAAAACTTCCTCGTCGTCTTTGAAGTCGATACCGATTTCTTCAAGTATTGTCTCGGCATTGGCCTCGATGATTCCCAGGCCCTTGTCCGAACATAGCTCAGTCAACGGGATTTTGCGGGTGACGTAGGCGGGCGCCGAAGCCTGCGCTTCAACATCAGCCTGGGCGCGCTCGGCGCGCCTGGCGGCGCGGCCGCCACGGCGCGAGGTCTGGGGTGTCTCAGGGGCGGATTGTTCGTTCATGGCCGGCGTCCTTTTGCTAACACCAAATCCCGGCATTCGGGATTACATCATTTCATCACACCGAATAAACCCAACATCGCGGCCATGATGCGCTAATCACGTCATTCACTGGCCGAAAACCGTCTTTTCGGCGGCGGAATCGGAATACCGGGTGTCGCAGAGGGCGCAGCACACCCCTTGCCAGGGGCCTACGAACCGGTGTGAAATTCTTCTGCTCAACCGGGAGGTGGAAATTATGAAGAGCCAAGCGCGTGTGGTGGTCATTGGCGGCGGTGTTGTCGGCGTCTCAACCCTCTATCATCTGGCCAAAAAGGGCTGGAGCGATGTCGTCCTTGTGGAACGCAAGGAACTGACGTCGGGCTCAACGTGGCATGCGGCGGGATTGCTGCCGCTGTTCAATATGAGCTACAGCGTCGGCCAACTGCACCGCTATTCCGTCGAGCTCTATGAGAAATTGGAAGCCGAAACCGGCCTCGACGCCGGGCTCCGCCAAGTCGGCAATATCCGCTTGGCGATGAATGCCGACCGCATGGACGAATTCCACCAATACGCCGGTGTCGCCGCGACGCTGGGTGTCGAGGTGAATTTCCTCACGCCCGACGAAATCAAAGACCTCTGGCCACTATGCAACACCGAAGGCTTGGTCGGCGGCATCGTTCATCCGCGCGATGGCTATATCCAGCCCGCCGACGTCACCCAGGCGATGGCCCGAGGCGCGCGCGACAACGGCGCGGAAATTTACCGCAACACCGCCGTCACCGCCATTGAGCTGCAGCCCAATGGCGAATGGATCGTAAAGACCGACAAGGGCGACATCACTTGCGAGCACGTGGTTTCGGCCAGCGGCAACTTTGCGCGGGGCACCGGCGCCATGGTTGGGCTCGATATCCCGGTCATCCCGGTTGAACACCAATACATTGTCACAGAGGCTCATCCCGACATTCAGGCGCGCCATGAAGCCGGCCTGCCGGAAATGGGCGTGCTCCGGGAAGCCGACGGGTCCTGGTATCTACGCGAAGAAGCCCGAGGTTTTATCTTAGGCCCCTATGAAAAAGGCGCGCCGTGCTGTTACGTCGACGGGCCGAGTGCTGATAGCGAATACGAATTGTTCCAAGAAGATCTGGACCGCCTGGAGCCGCACATCGAAGCCGCCATCAACCGCGTACCCGCGTTTGGTGAGGTTGGCGTCAAGGAAGTCTACAACGGCGCCATCTGTTACACCCCCGATGGCAACCCCATCGTCGGCCCGGCCTGGGACCTCAAGAATTTCTGGCTCAACGAAGGCCACAGCTTCGGCATCACGGCCGCCGGTGGCGCGGGCTGGCAATTGGCCGAATGGATGGTCGAAGGGGCGCCCAGTGTCGATATGCTCGGCGTCGACCCCAGGCGTTATGGCGACTACGCTACCAAAAGCTTTCTCAAGGTTAAAAACGAGGAAGCCTACCGTAATGTCTTCGTTATCCATTACCCCGACGAAGAACGCGAAGACGCCCGACCGCTCCGGACATCGCCATGCTACGATCGGATGAAAAACTTGGGCGCCGTGTTCGGCCAGAAATTCGGCTGGGAACGGCCCAACTGGTTCGCGCCGGAAGGAACGGAACAAGTCGACGACTGGTCGTTCCGCCGCTCGAAATGGTTCGGCCCCATGGGCGAAGAATGCAAAAACGTCGCCGAAAACGTCGGCCTTCTGGATATGACCGCTTTTGCCAAATGCCGGATATCCGGCCCCGGCGCGGAAGCCTGGTTGGACAATTTGGTCGCCAACAAATTGCCGAAGACGCCAGGCCGCATCGCGCTCTGCCATGCCTTGAATGTGCACGGTGGCGTGCGCTCGGAATTCACCATCATGCGGGAAACAAATGACAGCTTCTATCTGGTCTCCGCCGGTGCCTTGCAGCGCTTCGACCATGATTATCTGAACAAGCAACTCCCCGATGACGGCTCCGTTCGCTTCGACCAACTCACCAACCAGATTGGCGTTCTGGTCCTCGCCGGGCCGAATTCGCGGGAATTGCTGAACAGGGTATCGGGCAGTGATTTTTCCAACGATGCCTTCAAATGGCTATCGGGCCAGCAGATTGATGTCGGTCTGGCGCCATCCCTGGCACAACGCATCAACTTCGTCGGCGAACTGGGCTGGGAACTGCACCACCCTATTGAATATCAAAATCACATCTTCGATAAACTCATGGAAGCCGGCGAAGACTTAGGCCTCAAACCCTTCGGCATCCGCGCCATGGATAGCCTGCGGATCGAGAAATCCTACCGCCTGGTCGGCACGGAACTTTCCATCGAATACGCGGCGTTGGAATCAGGCCTGGAGCGCTTCGTCCATCCCAACAAAGGCCAGTTCATCGGCCGCGACGCGCTGGTCGCGTGGCAACAAAAAGGTTTCGCCAATAAGTTCGTCACCCTCGAAGTCCATGATGTCACCGACGCCGACGCACTCGGCAACAATGCGATCTTCAAGGACGGCGAGAACGTCGGCCGCGCCACCGGCGGCAATTATGGGTTCCGTCTCAACAAATCCCTGGCGCTGGCCATGCTGCAACCTAGCCTAGCAGATGAAGGCACGGAATTGGAGATGGATATCCTCGGCACCAAACACAAGGTGACGGTGATCGAAGAAAGTCCGTATGATCCGGAGAATGCGAAGCTCAGGGACTAAGGTTCTCTCCAAAAGAGAAACGCCGCCCATGGGGCGGCGTTTCCACGTCCGATAATGGCGATAAGAGATCAGGTAAAAACTTCAACAACCACCACACCGGCGGCGCCGTTGCCACCGCTGCCGTTGGTAGAGTCGTCAACTCCCCCACCGCCACCGAAAGCGCCGCCACCTTCGGCACCCATCCCAGGGATTCTGACCGTTCCTCTAGAGCCTCCCCCAAGGGCGGAACTCCCGCCGCTGCCGGCCAAACTGTACGAGTTAGGCAGCAAACCACCACCTTCACCACCTTGCCCTGCGACAAGAATATCTCCGCTCGTCCCAATGCCCCCCGGATCCGCCTTGAGCTCCATTCCCGCCTTGAGACCCAATGCCTTGTCCTCCGGCGCCGCCAGTGGAAACAGCGTGGTCGCCGCGACCTTACTTTTGATCGGTGGTGCCAGTGCATTAACGGCCTTGCAGGCGATGGCGGTATCGACGGGATTCCCGTTCACCATTGTGCTGCTGGCCATGTGCGTAAGCCTCTATATTGGCCTAAAACAAACCGCGAAAGAAGGCGTCTAAAGCGTACCTTCGCGGCACGCCAATCTAACAATCTGCGATCGCCGAATTGCCGCAGATGAACTCCCGCCGGGACGGTAATAACCGTCCCGGCGTTTTCTTTGCCAGCAATTCCTTGATTTCGTCATTTACGTCGTTTTGAGGCTATACGCAGTCTGAAATCAGACAGTTGATCGGGAAAAACCAAAATAAACCAGATAGTTGAAACAACCGTGCTTTTAGCCCTGGAAGGCTGCGGAGGAATATTATGAGCGAACAAGAACAAGACATTATCCTCTCTGAGCTCGACGACGACACGCTCGTCACGCAAATGCATGACGATCTTTACGACGGCATGGCAACGGCCATTTCGGAAGGCACACAAATTCTTTTAGACCGCGGCTGGACGCCCTACGACGTCCTACAAAAAGCCTTGGTGGAAGGCATGCGCATCGTTGGTATCGATTTCCGTGACGGCATCCTGTTCGTCCCCGAAGTCCTGCTGGCCGCCAACTCGATGAAAGCCGGCATGGCGATCCTGCGCCCGCTTTTGGCCGAGACCGGCGCGCCGAAAGTCGGCACCATGATTATCGGTACCGTCAAAGGCGACATCCACGACATCGGCAAGAACCTCGTCGGCATGATGATGGAAGGCGCCGGCTTCGATATCATTGATATCGGCGTCAACAACGACGTCGAGGACTACATCGAAGCGGCGCTGAAACACAACGCCGATATCATCGGCATGTCAGCCCTGCTGACGACGACGATGGGCTACATGAAGGTCGTCATCGAAACCTTCAAACAGCGCGGTATCCGCAACGATTACGCGATTGTTGTCGGTGGCGCACCCTTGAACGAAGCCTTCGCCGATGAAATCGGCGCCGACGCTTATTGCCGGGACGCCTCCATGGCGGTTGAGATTGCCGGCAAAATTATGGAGACCCGTCAAGGTTCCGCCGCCTTTGCGAAACTCGCAGCCGTCGGCTAATCAGCCTTTACAGCGGCTCACCGTACGGGTGAGACACAGCACAAAATAAAACCGGCACGCCAAGCGTGCCGGTTTTTCTTATGCGTTTTCGTCTCCGGAAATCACGATCGGAATTAGGCCGCCCGGCGATGACCGGACCGTTGGCCTTCCCCACCACCGGAGGTATTATTCGGCTTGCGCCGCCGCCGACGCTTCGGCTTGCCGCTTGGGTTAGCATTGCCATTTGACCCATTGGGTCGATTGCCATTCCGATTGCCGTTGCCGTTCGCCCCGCGATGCGGTTTCTTCGGCTTACCCGGCGCCACGAACTCCATCCCTTCGGGCTCGTCGCCGACCACCGTCAGGCGGGTGCGGATCAAACGCTCAATATCTTTCAGATAACCACGTTCGGTCGAGTCGCAAAACGCCACGGCAATGCCCTCGGCACCTGCCCGCGCCGTCCGGCCGATACGGTGGACATAGTTTTCGGGCTCATTGGGCAATTCGAAATTGATGACGTGGCTGACATTGTCCACATCAATGCCCCTAGCCGCGATATCGGTGGCCACCAAAACGCGAGCCTCACCGGATTTAAAACGCTTCAATGCACGCTGGCGCGCGCCTTGCGATTTATTGCCGTGGATCGCGTCAGCATTGATCCCGCATTTTTCAAGATAATCGGCGACCTTATTGGCGCGGTGTTTGGTGCGTGTAAACACCATAACCCGCGACAACGCCTCGTCGCTCAAAATATTGGCCAGCAATGCGCGTTTATCGTTGGCGTTGACGTGGTGAACGCTTTGGCGGATACGCTCGATGGGCGTTGATTGCGGCGTCACTTCGACACGCGCGGGATTGTTCAGAATCTCGCCGGCTAGGCCCGATATTTCACCCGGCATGGTCGCCGAGAACAGCAACGATTGGCGGCGTTTCGGGATATGCGAAATGATTTTACGCACGTCGCGGACAAACCCCATGTCGAGCATGCGGTCAGCCTCGTCGAGAACCAGATATTCAACTTTATCCAATTTGACCTGGCGCTGATTGAGGAGGTCGAGCAAACGGCCCGGCGTCGCGACAATGATATCCACGCCACGGGTCAGCGCGGCGACCTGCGCCTTTTGGCTGACACCACCGAAGATCACCGTGTGGTAAAGGCGGATGTTCTGGGCGTAGGCCTTGAATTCTTCACCGATCTGAATTGCCAACTCACGGGTCGGTGCCAGCACCAGAGCCCGCGGGCTACGTTGTCCGTGGCCAGGGATGTTTTGTGAGAGTTGATGGAGGATCGGCAACGCAAAAGCCGCCGTTTTGCCGGTGCCGGTCTGGGCGATGCCCAGCATGTCGCGGCCCTTGAGCAATTGGGGAATAGCCTGAGCCTGGATTGGCGTCGGCGTCGTGTGATTCCTTGCGATAAGCGCAAGGTTGATCGGATCGGCCAAGCCGAGTTCCGAGAAAGTCTTGATAGTCACTTTAGATATTTCCTTATGCGCCGAGCATCGGGGGCGGCATCTTTGATGCGGCCTAGCCCGGCATTTCGCCTATTCCGGGCGCGGCCGGAACGGCTGGTTTTTTTTATTGTTGATCCCGGGACGTGGCGCCGTTTAGTGGCGCTTCGCGCAATCGCAGGACAATGTGTACGCGTGACATGAGCCTTGGCGCGGCCTTTGTCAAGCCTGCATCGATCTATCATTGTCCGGCGAGAGATTGGTTTCGCGCTTCATATCTGCATCGGATGGCATAACGCCGCCACCAATCGGGACGCTGTGCGTTTGAGTTCAACGACCGCCGTTCCGCCCTTTGCCATGACCCTGAGCCCCATATAGGCCGTCGTCAGTGCCTGAGCCGCCGCCATATCGGCACCGGGGCTATCGGCCAGGGCCCGCGCAAACGCCGCCTCAATGCGACGCATGCCGGCCGAGACATAATCATCGACCTCCGTATCCACAGGTGTCTGCTCAACCGCCGCATTGCACAGAAAACATCCCCGCCGGTCACCGTTACCAACAACCCTGGTAACATTGTCAAACAACCGTTTGATCCGATCAGCGCCATCACCGCGCCCATCGAGGATGGCGATGCCTCCGGCGATTTCCAATTTATCGTAATGGCGAAGCGCCGCCAGATAGAGTTGGCGTTTGTCACCAAAGGCCGCATACAGACTGCCCTTCTTGATTCCCAGCACGTCCACCAGTTCCTGCATGGACGTCGCTTCATAACCCTGCGCCCAGAACAAGTTCATGGCGGCTTCAAGAGCCTCGTCGATATCAAATTCCCGAGGTCTGGCCATCATTGGCCTCCTTCACGCTCATGTGATCTCGACTATTATTGACCAATCAGTCAATAATGTCTATATCTCAATCACCGCCGCACGAGACGCGGCTTCTTTTACATCCTATTCTTGACCATTTGGTCAATAAACTGTGCCGACAAAGACAATCATTTCTGAGCCGGCCCCACACGAACGAAGGAGAATTCAAATGACCCGCATTCAACCCGTCGATCACGCTACGGTATCCGGCCAAGCCAAGGATCTCTTGGACGGCGTCAAGGGCGCCATTGGCATGGTGCCGAACCTCTACGCCACTCTCGCCCAATCCCCGACCGTCCTTGACGGTTATCTGAGCCTGAGCAAGGCACTGGGAAATGGCATTTTGTCAGCGCAATTGCGTGAACAAATCGCCTTGACGGTCGCCGGCATAAATTCTTGTGACTATTGTGCCTCGGCCCACACGGCGCTTGGAAAAATGGCCGGTCTTGATGATCAAGAACTGGTCCGCAATCTGGGCGGTAACGCCAGTGACGCCAAAACCCAAGCCGCGCTCAACCTGACCGCCGCCGTGGTCCGCAAATCGGGCAACGTTTCGGACCACGATCTCAAGGACGTCCGCGACGCCGGGTATTCGGAAGGCGAAATTGTAGAAATCGTCGCCAACGTGACGGCCAACATCTTCACCAACTATTTCAACCACGTGGCCGGCACAGATATCGACTTCCCCGTTGTCACCACACAAAAAGCCGCCGCCTAGTCCCCCGGGCGGCGCCCTGTCCCGTCGGCCGAAACGCGTTTTCGGTCGGCGGGCAACCGCGCCACGAACGCAAGCGCGACGCCTGTCGCCAGTTACCACATAAAACAAACTCTCCCCGGTCGGCCCAAACCCATCCAGCCCCCAATATTTCTGCGCCCCCGCTATACATATACGTCGCTGGTCTCCCGGCGCCTCCCGTGGCATGGTTTCGGCCGCTTGTTCAGTCTCGGTAATCCACCACCATGACCGAAAATTGGAACCGCAGAACCTGGCGCCTTGCCGGCCCGGTGATGCTCTCGAATGTTTCCGTACCATTGTTGGGTGCGGTCGATATGGCCGTGGTCGGTCATCTTCCGGGGCCACAATATCTGGGCGCCGTTGCCGTCGGCGCGATGATATTCACAATTATCTTTCACAGTTGCAACTTCCTGCGCATGGGCACCACCGGCCTGACCGCGCAGGCTTTGGGGCGTAATGATCCCGATGAGGTTCGGGTCTGGTTCCTGCGCGCCGGGCTTTGGTCATTGGCCGTCGGCGCCGCGTTTATCATCTTTCAAGCGCCGATCTCCTGGGCCGCGCTCAAGGTCATCGGACCCAGCGCCGAAGTCGCGCCCTTGGCCGCCGAGTATTATTCGATCCGCATTTTGAGTGCGCCGGCATCGATGGCCAATTATGCGTTATTGGGATGGTTCTTCGGTATCCAAAACGCCCGGGCAGCACTAATCACGCAAATATTTTTGAACGGTCTTAACATTATCCTCGATTTTTGGTTCGTGATGGGGTTGGGCTGGGGCGTCGCCGGCGTCGCCTGGGCTACAGTAATCGGTGAATACGCAGCTGTCGGGCTTGGTTTGATTTTGGTCGTTGTCAACGCTAGACGCCTCGGCGGGCAGTGGGATTTCCGGCGCGTCTTTCGGGCCCAACGTTTGGCGCTGATGGTCCGGGTCAATCGTGACATTTTCCTACGTTCCATGTGCCTGCAAATCACGCTCGCCACATTCACCGCGATCGGTGCGCGCATGGGCGATGTGGTCCTGGCGGTGAACGCCATCTTGCTGAACATGCACATGTTCATGACTTATGCCTTGGACGGCTTTGCCAATGCCACGGAAGCCTTGAGCGGCGAAGCCTTGGGCCAAGGCAACCGCAAACGGTTCCGAGCCGCCATCAAGGCCACCAGCCGTTGGGCGTTGGGGTTCTCGGTGGTTCTGGCGGCTGGTTTCGCGCTCGGAGGCCCTTATCTCATTGATATCCTGAGCGGCGATGCGGCGGTCCGCGAGATGGCGCGGGGCTACTTAATTTGGGCAGTCATCATGCCTTTGGTATCGGTTTGGAGCTATCAATTGGACGGCGTGTTCATCGGTGCTACCTGGACCCGTGAGATGCGCAACGGCATGGCCATCTCGATGATCTTTTTTATGGCAAGTCTGATGGCCCTGATCCCGGTTCTCGGCAATCACGGCCTATGGCTCAGCTTTCAAGTCTTCATGGCGGTGCGGGGGATCACGCTGGCGGTATGGTTTCCGCGTCTGGAACGTCGAATTGGGGCTCTATGACGGGCGAGGCCAGGATGGGCGATGCTATGACCCGGCGCTCGGCGCTGGGGGTTACACTGAATAATTCCCGGTAACATTTCGAAAAATGCGATGCCGAGACGAACCCCGTTGCCAGTGCGACATCAAATACCGGCAGACTGGTTTGGCGCAACAAAAACCGCGCGCGCTTCAACCGTAATTGTAAATAATACCGCGTCGGCGGGCATTTCAGATAGGTATGGAACAAACGCTCCAGCTGACGTGTTGAAAGTCCGACACTGGCCGCCAATTCGACGGCACTCAACGTCGTTTCCAGGTTCTCTTCCATCTGCCCGACGACGGCCAGCAACTTCGGATGGGTGACCCCCAGTCGTGTCCGTAGGTCCATGCGCTGGCCTTCGCTTTTCTCGCGAATACGATGCATGATTAGCTCATCAGCGACCAATGCCGCAGTTTCCGGGCCGGTTTGGTCAGCGATGAAATTCAACATCAGATCGGCCGCCGCCGTACCGCCGGCGGAGGAATAGCGCCCCCGGTCGATCTCATAGAGCTCCGATGTGACTTCAAGATCGGGAAATTCCTCGACGAACGCCGGCAGATTTTCCCAATGGATAGTGCACCGGTGACCATTCAGCAGTCCGGCACGGGCCAGCACATGAGCACCTGTACACAGCGCGCCTAAGCCCGTCCCATGCGCTGCTTGTTTTCTCAAGAACCCAAACAGGTCGGTGCGGTGATGTTTGTGGACGTCCATGCCGCCGCAAACGAAGACAGTCTCAAATTTTGGCGCTTCATCGACGGTGGTATGAACGTGGATGGGAATCGAATTGGATGCAAAAACCGGTTCACCCTTATTCGACATGGTGTACCAGCTGTACAAGATCTCTCCGGCCACACGATTGGCCAATCTGAGCGGCTCAACGGCGGCAACAAAGGCGATCATCGAAAATCCAGGAATCAGATAAAACCCAATCCGATGGGCGTTTTCATCATCGGCCCACTCGCCGACATACGGCTGCTCATCACTCATAGGGCGGTCCTTTATAACGGGGCGGCGACCTGCGCGATTAGAATAATCGATGTCGAATGATGAATAAATCGTTTCTTCCAACCTTCGGTAATCCGCCTTTTGCAATCTGCGGCGGGATCGATTACCTGTAGAGGCAACAGCAGTACCATTTCGGCACCATTTTGGCGCCAGTGCGGAGGACAAGCCCAATGACAATTCAAACCGGCGACAAGGTGCCAAGCGTCGATGTCGGCATCATGACTGACGATGGCCCCGGCGTGATTTCCATCGCTGAAATATTTAGCGGCAAGAAGGTTGCGCTGTTCGGCTTGCCCGGCGCTTTCACCAAGACCTGTTCGTCAAAGCATCTGCCGGGCTTCGTCAGCAACGCAGGCGCGCTGGTCGCCAAGGGCATCGACACCATCGTCTGCCTGTCGGTGAACGATCCCTGGGTCATGCATGCCTGGGGCGAAAGCCAGAACACTGCCGACAAGGTGATGATGATCGGCGACGGGGCACTGAATTTCACGCGCGCCGCCGGGCTCGAGGTTGATCTCAGCGCCAAATGCTATGGGCCCCGATGCAAGCGGTTTTCTATGATCGTCGATGACGGCACCGTCACTCATCTGCATTTCGAGGACGGCGGCTTTGGCGAAACCAGCGCCGAGAGAATGCTCGACGAACTCTAGATCGAGATATCCCCCGAGATTTCCCCCGAGATATCCCCTAGGCGAGTTTGGCGATATCGACGAAGGTTTCGTTGTAGCACGCGCCGTCTTCAATATCGGTGCGGATTTCCGATGAGATCAGCGCGTTGACGGTCTGGTTGGTCTCGCTCGTCGCCAACCAAGTGCCTTTCGGGCTGTAGAGCACGCCAGGGCGGACGGCGTCCGAGACACGGGCTTTCAACAACACCTCGCCCTGTGCGTTCGATATCTTCAAGGTATCGTCATCGGCAACATCAAGCGACTTGGCATCAGCAGGACTGATCTCGCAAACTTCCAAACCTTGCGAATCTTGGCAGCCACCAAAGGTCGCGTTCGTGCGTTTCGAGGACGACGGCGAAATGATCGAGAACGGCCGGTCGCGGGTTACGGGTTCAAACCGTGGCAAGCCATAACCGAAACGGTCTTCCAGGTCTTGGCTGAACAATTCAATTTTTCCCGACGGCGTTTTCGGCTCATGATTCTTGCACAAAACCATCGGCTCACCACCGCCGGCGTCAATCAAGATCGCCTTATCAAGAGGAATTTCGCTGGGTTTGTGGCCGCCAAGCCTAGGATCATCTCCGTCGACGGCGGCATTCATCAAGGCCGCGTCATCGTCTTTGAACATCGGGTCATCAAAGCCGAACCGGGCCGCCAACCTGCGAAATATTTCGGTGTTCGGCAGGGCTTCGCCGACACACGGAATGACCGGCTCGGCGCGTTGCAGATAGCTGTGGCCATAGGCGCCGTAGAGATCGTTGATCTCAAAATGGCTGGCCGCCGGCAAAATCACGTCGGCGTAGGCTAAACTGTCGGTCATCACCACGTCGCAGCCGGCAACGAACAAATCATCGCGCGACAAGGCTCGGCGCATGCGGTTCTGGTCGGGGTGCGTCGCCACCGGGTTGTGGTTATAGATCATCGTCGCGGCAATCGGCGGATCGAGCGTTTCATCCAGCATTAACTTCGCCACATCAACGATGTTAAACATCCGCGTGCCCTCAGGGATCAGGTCGGGGCGTTGCAGTTTGTCGGTGGTTTTCGGAAACGCGAAGCCGGGCTTCGCGAATACCCCGGCGCCGAGGCGACCAAAGTTGCCGGTCAGCGCCTGAACAGCCATGGCGGCGCGCAAGCCCGAACCACCGCTGCGACCGCGCTCAATGCCATTGCCCACCGATACCGCGACACGCTCGGCGGCCAGATACCAATCGACCATTCGGTCGAATTTCTGGCGACTGATGCCGCAAGTTTCGGTGACCTGGTCGGGCGTGTACTTTCGCGCCTCGGTCATATAGGCGTCGAAACCTTGAGTCCATTCAGCAATGAACGCCGCATCAAAGCCGCCCCGACGTTCCAATTCCGCCGCCAAAGCCATCGCCAATACGACGTCGGTGCCGGGTTCGATATGCATGTGCAGGTCGGCCTGCTCGGCAATTTTTATGCGCTTCGGGTCAATAACAATCAGCCGCGCTCCGTCTGCGCGTGCCGCCTTGATGACACGCGTCAGGTGGAGGTTCGAGACTGTGACGTTATTGCCCCAAACGACAATCAAGTCAGCATGCTGGGCCTGTTCGGGCGCCATGCCCGGCGCATCGCCGAACAGCGACGTGAATGCCGTGCCCCGAACGATGCCGCAGAGCGGGCCGCGGTTCAGCAAGGTCGCGCCAATTTTATAAAAAAACCGCCGGTCCATGGATCCCGCCGCCAGTTCGCCGTGCGGCCCTGCATAATTGAACGGCATTACCGACTGCGGCCCGTGCGCGGCAATGGCTTTCGAAAAGCCCTCATGGACAATATCCAAAGCGTCATCCCAGGAAATTTGCTCAAATTCCCCGGCGCCTTTCTCACCGATGCGGCGCAAGGGATGCGTCAGGCGCCCGTCGCCATGTACGAATTGCGGATAGGACCGCGTGACTTTGGTGCAGACGACGCCGGCCGTATAGGGATTATCCGTTGAGCCACGGACATCCAGAATCTCCCCACCAGCCGTCGTCACCGACAGGCTGCAAGTATCGGGGCAATCAAGCGGGCAAACGCTCCGCACGGTCTGGGTATCACTGCTGGCGTCCATTATTCATACTCCTTGTTGGCGGTCTTCGTATTTCGGTGTCGTGAATTGCGGTCATATTTCGCAGGTTGGCGCATGGCTGTCGATGATGCAGAGATACGATATTAGTGGCTCCTGAAAAAGGGCCGCTTTTATGTAAATCTAGGAGCAAATTTAAAATCCATTGCCCGACCATCGATCAAAACAACGCGAGACATTTCACAAGTGTTTTCAAGTCCCGGTCGTTGCGGATACCATGGCGCAAATTCGTCACTAGAGTAGAATACGCCCAGCGCCGCCGAACGAGCATAGCAACGCCTTGATGAAATCCAGCGCCGATCCCGTTCTCAAAGACCTCGTGCTTATCGGCGGCGGGCATTCCCACGTGGCCGTGCTGAAGAGTTTCGGCATGAAACCGGTGCCCGGTGTGCGCCTGACAATGATCGCGCGCGATGTCCACACACCTTATTCCGGCATGCTGCCGGGCTACGTGGCCGGTCACTACAGCTATGATGAGGCGCATGTCGATTTGCGCCCGCTTTGCCGATTCGCCGGTGCCCGGCTCTATCAGGCCGAAGCCATCGGCATTGATTTTGAAAATAAGTTAGTGCGGTGCGACGGCCGCCCCCCCGTTGCCTATGATCTTTTGTCGATCAACATCGGGTCACGGCCGGAAATCAGCAATGTCCCCGGCGCTGCCGAATTCGCGACCCCGGTCAAACCGATTAACCGCTTTGTCGACAAATGGCATGGGCTCGTTGAACGGATTTTGGAAAAATCCGGGCCGCACCGTATCGGCGTTGTCGGTGCGGGTGCTGCCGGTGTTGAACTGTTGTTGGCCATTCAATTCAGGCTCCGGGGCATACTGGACGAACTTGGACGCAGCTCAGAAGAACTCAGCCTGCATCTCATCAGCCAGTCAGAACGCATTATGCCGGCATTCCCTGAAGGTGTCGGGCAGCGATTTGAGCAGGTGATGAATGAGCGCGGCATTCACGTTTACCAGGGCGCCGGCGCGGCACGGGCCAGCAACGGCGGCATCACGCTTTCCGACGGCACTGATATCAACCTTGATGAAATCTTGTGGGTGACTGGTGCCAGCGCGCCCGATTGGTTGAAACAGTGCGGCCTGGACGTCGACGCGGACGGCTTCATTACCGTCAGCGATGCGCTACAATCCACATCCCACGACGGTGTCTTTGCCGCCGGTGATATCGCTGCCGTGGTCAATCATCCACGCCCCAAGGCCGGTGTATTTGCGGTCCGTCAGGGTAAGCCCTTAAGCGAGAACCTGCGCCGCGCACTCTCCAACCAACCCTTAAAACCATTCTCTCCGCAGCGCACGATCCTTGCCTTGGTTAGCACTGGCGACAAATTCGCCGTCGCAACAAAAGCCAACTGGGCAATGGAAGGTGCGTGGATCTGGAAGTGGAAAGATTGGATCGACCGCCGCTGGATGGACAAGTACTCCGACCTCCCGGAAATGGAGGAAGACGCCCCGACCGCCTTCGACCCCGGCTTGGCGGACGCTGATACCCTGAAAGAAATCTCCGCCATCGCCATGCGATGTGGCGGCTGCGGTGCGAAAGTCGGTGCGACGGTGCTGAGCCGCGCAATTTCGGAACTCAAACCCGCGCCCCGCGATGATATCCTGATCGGCCTGCACGAACCCGATGACGCGGCGGTCGCCGAGGTGCCGGCGGGGCATGTGATGGTCCACACGGTCGATTATTTTCGATCTTTCATTGATGATCCCTATATCTTTGGACAAGTCTCCGCCAACCACAGCCTCAGCGATATATTTGCCATGGGCGCACAAGCCCAGTCGGCCTTGGCCATTGCCACAGTGCCTTATGGTATTGAGCGCAAGGTCGAAGACACCCTGCATCAGTTGATGTCGGGCGCCATAGAGGTATTGAACGACGCCGACGCGGCGTTGGTCGGCGGGCACACCAGCGAAGGTGCCGAACTGGCGCTTGGGTTTTCCGTCAACGGGTTTGCGCCGAAGGAAAAAATATTGCGCAAAGCCGGCATGATGCCCGGCAACGTGTTGATCCTGACCAAGCCACTGGGCACTGGCACGCTGTTCGCTGCCGACATGCAACAAAAAGCCAAAGGCCGCTGGATCGAAGGTGCGTTGGCATCGATGGTCCAATCGAACCGGCTGGCAGCCGAGGCGGTTTATGCGCACGGGGCGACGGCATGCACCGATATCACCGGGTTTGGATTGCTGGGGCACATGGTTGAAATGATCCGCCCGTCGGGCGTCGATGTGGCGATTAACCTGGACGCCTTGCCGGTAATGGACGGCGCACTGGACACCATTGCACTCGGTATTCTATCCAGTCTGCAACCGGCGAACGTTCGGCTCCGGCGCGCGATCCGCAATATGGAGGACGCGACAAAAAGCCCGCTTTACCCCTTGATGTTCGACCCACAAACATCGGGCGGGCTACTGGCCAGTCTACCCGCAGCCAACGCCGATGCGTGTCTGGCCGCGCTTAAAGCCGCCGGTTACGGGCACGCCTGCGTCATCGGCACGGTGAGTGCTGAGAGCGAGCATCTGGAACCGGTAACCTTGGCCCCCTAATTTAAGTGACGGTGGCGATCACCTTTTTCCAACCCGCGGCCTCGCGGGCCGGCGTGAAGCCCGATCTTAATTTTTCACACTGGACTTCCAAAGACCGCAAATAACTATCCTCGACCTCGGCGCGGTGCAATTGCACGGCCAGCGCATCGGCATCTCGGACAGGATAGTAGCCTTCATAATCCAGACCCAGCAGGCCGATATTGCCGGCAATGTCTGATGCAATCACTGGCACTCCGGCGACGACGGCTTCGGACACCACGTTCGCACCGCCTTCCTGATTGGAACTGATGACCATCAAACGGGTCCGGACAAATTCGCGGCGGACCCGCCAGCGCGGCACCTCGCCTTTCCAAATATAGCGGGGGCTTGCCACCATTTCGGCCCGCGCGCGTTCCGCCCATTCCTCGCTGTGCGCTTTACCAAAATGAATAACCCGAAGCTTCGACGCCTCCGGCACCAACCTCGCTGCCAGTGCGGCGCGGTAGGGATCCTTTTCTTCGCGTAGGTGGCCGACGACGCAGACATCAAAATGCCGCCCGCCGGGGTTCCGGCGAACCGGCAAGGCCTCTGCTGATTGCCGAACTACGTGCAGTTTATTGCGCAATCGTTTGGGCAATTCCTGGGCAATCAAGTCATGTAGACAGACCATGGCGTCGGCCATTTGCATTGAGCGCAGCGTGACATCGGGATCGGTCTTCAAGAACGTGTTCACGTCGGTGCCACCAAGCGCCACGATTAGTGGCCCGCCCGGAAATCGCTCACGGTAACGCAATATGGCATCGGCGCTACGCCATGCATGCAACGCAATCATCAGGTCCGCGGGCTCGCCGGTGTAATCGACATCGATCCGCACCCGATGACCTTGATCGCGCAGAAATCCGGCCCAGCGCAACGCCGACGCACGATTGCCGTTCTTCGAGTGTTTCTTGGCCGGCGTTATCAGGCTAATTTTCATGCTATCGTTCCGTCGCGTAACACCGAAAGACTCCGATGACTGTTCCCGTTACTACCGCACACTTAGCCGCGATGATGCAAGACGCACGGTCCCGCACACTCGAACTTGTGTCGGGCCTCAGCGACGATCAATTGATGGGGCCAAAAATTCGCACGGTCAATCCGCTGCGCTGGGAAATCGGTCACGTCGCCTATTTCTACGAATATTTCATCCTGCGCGAATTGTATGGCCGCGACAGCCTTCTGGGTCCGAAAGCTGATGAGCTTTACGATTCCATTTCCATTGCTCACGATACCCGCTGGGACTTACCGTTACTCAGCCTGGACGACACGCTGGCGTATATGCAGGGCGTCTTCGACGTACTGATCGAACGCCTGGGCGACATATCGGACGATAACTTCGCCAGCGAACAAGACAGTTTTATCTATCAATTCGGCGTCTTTCACGAAGACATGCACACCGAAGCTTTCCTCTGGGCCCGCCAGACTTTGGCCTACCCAACCCCCATACTGACCGTCGCCGCCGATGTGTCCGAAGAACGAAACGCCGGACCGCACCCAGGATTTGTCAATATCCCTGGCGGTACCTTCATGCTGGGCGCACCGAAATCAGCACCCTTCCTGTTCGACAATGAAAAATACGCCCACGAAGTGAAGGTCGCGCCCTTCTCTATCGCCAAGGCCCCCATCACCAATGCCGAGTTTGCCGCGTTTGTCGCCGACGATGGCTACACGCGCGATGACTTGTGGTCTGATGAAGGTATTAAATGGCGCAATGATCGGGCCATCAAACACCCCGGGTACTGGGTTGAAGACGGGCCGGGCGAATGGCGAATGCGGCGCTTTGAGCAAGATATCGCCCTGCCCGACCACGAACCCGTCATCCATGTCACTTGGTTTGAAGCCGAGGCCTATTGCCGTTGGGCCGGCGTGCGACTGCCGACTGAAATCGAATGGGAGGTTGCGGCATTAGGCCAGCCCACTGCCAATGGCACGCTGGCCGCCACTAAACGCCGCTACCCGTGGGGTGATACACCGCCGACACCTAATCACGCCAATTTGGATGGCCGCGCCTTGGGCGCCATTGACGTCGCGGCTTTGCCCGACGGCGACAGCGCGTTCGGATGCCGCCAGATGCTGGGTAATGTCTGGGAGTGGACAGCCGATACCTTTAATCCATTCCCGGAATTTTCGGCTGATACTTATACGGATTATTCGACGATGCTGTTTGGCGAAACCAAAGTGCTGCGCGGTGGCGGTTGGACGACGCGATCGCGGATGATGCACGGCACCTACCGGAATTATTTTCACCCCGACCGCTGGAATGTGTACAGCGGTTTCCGGGTTTGCCGGAATGAGGCGCCAAGTTGAAGCCACGGATGAAGACCGGGATGAAGACATAGGTACAATCATGGTCGATGCGGAAACGCCCTCCATCCAACATATCTTGGAGTCCGCCGTCGGCCATCATGGCGCCGGACGTTTGCCCGAAGCGGAGGCTGGTTATCGGCAAGTCCTGGACACCGCCCCCAATCACCCGGTCGCGTTGCATCTGCTCGGCGTCATCGCCCATCAAGTGGGCCAGAACGACGTTGCGGTGGAGCTCATTTCCAAGGCCGTGTCCGTCCACCCCGATTACGCCGACGCACACAACAATCTGGGCGCCGCGCTTAAGGAATTGGGCCGGCTCGATGACGCCATGGCCAGTTACCGCCGGGCCATCGGGGTCAATCCCGAATACGCCGATGCACATTATAACCTCGGCAATACCCTGGCCGGCCAGGGTAAGGCGGAAGAAGCTGTCGGTTGTTTTCAAAAGGCAGTTGAGATTAAGCCGGACCACGCCACGGCCCACAACAACCTCGGCAATGTGTTTAAGGAATTAGGCAGACTGGAAGATGCCGCCGCCAGCTTCCGCCGGGCGACGGAGGCGAAGCCCGATTACGCTGAGGCACACAATAATTTGGGCAATGTGCTGGTCGATTTGGGCACACCTGATAGCGCGCTCGACAGCTTCAACAAGGCGCTCGCGATCTCGCCAGAATTTGCCGAAGCACACAGCAACCTGGGCATGGGCAATGCCTTGCAGAACATGGGACGGCCGGACAATGCCGTCGCCAGCTTCCAAAAGGCCTTGGAAATCTCACCTGAATACGCCCAAGCCCACTATAACCTAGGTAATGTGTTCAAGGATTTGGGCAGGCTCGACGAGGCGATCAGCAGTTTTCAGAACGCCCTTGCCCATCAGCCGGATTACCCCGAAGCCCACAACAATCTGGGCCTTCTGCAATTGTTAAGGGGGATTTCACGAACGGTTGGAACAATTATGGGTGGCGATGGAAATTAACCGACCGTCCGTTACGGCCACGTAAATACGACCAACCAATTTGGAACGGCGGTGCGCTCAGTGAGAAAACAATTTTTGTCTACGCGGAGCAAGGCTCAAGTGACACCATTCAATTTGCGCGCTACCTAGGGCTTTTAAAAGCACAGGGCGCTCAAGTCATTTTTGAGGCACCGGAAAATTTACGCCGATTGCTGGAGTACGGCGACTATACCGACATCCTAATTGTGGAAAACCAATCCCCGCCAACTTTTGACTACCATGCCTCTTTGATGGATTTACCGCGCCTGTTGAACACGACATTGGACACAATTCCAGACCGCGGTAATTTTCTAGCTCCGCCCCCCGGATTAACGGACAGATGGGGGCAGCGTATAGCCGCCGGCCCCCATCAGCGAATTGGTCTAACCTGGGCCGGCAATGCCGCCCAGAAGAATGATCACAACCGTTCCATGGATGCCAATTTCCTGCGGCCGCTGACCGAAATTCCTAATCTGTCGCTATACAGTCTACAACTGGGCCGCCCGGGTGAAGCGGTCGGGATTTTCGGCAACGCCGTCACTGACTTGAGCCCCTTGATCACCGATTTCGCTGACACCGCAGCGGCTATGCAGCATCTCGATTTGATCATATCGGTGGACACGTCGGTTGCCCACCTCGCCAGCACACTCGACAAGCCCGTCTGGGCACTGCTGTGTTTCGATCCCGATTGGCGCTGGCTGCTGGAGCGTGACGACAGTCCTTGGTACCCGACCATGCGGCTATTCCGGCAAACTGAGATCGGTGATTGGGCTGGCGTGATCACACGGGTCGGCGAAGCATTGCGCGAATTTGGACCGTGATTGGGCGAGAGATACCCAACGCATACTCAAACCCGTCAAACGCCGAGGGTTGCGCCGCGTGTTAACGGCGCATCCGTCTCCTTTGATCACCATGTAGAGCGTTCTTATCCCGCTGAAAGGCCGCGCAGGCGTTCAGATCTCCGACGTAAGATTTCGACAGTCGCCAGCAACAGTATCGAGATACAGATCAAGATCGTCGCGACGGCCAGGATCGTCGGGCTGATGGACTCGCGCATGCCGGCCCACATCTGACGCGGGATGGTCTGCTGTTCGACGCTGGCGACGAACAGCACGACGACGACCTCATCGAACGAGGTGACGAAGGCGAAAAGCGCACCGGAAATGACGCCCGGCAGGATCAATGGCATGATGACCTTGAAGAACACCGTCGTCGGGTCGGCGCCGCACATGGCGCCAGCACGAGTCAGCGAATGATCAAAGCCGCTTAAGGTCGCGGTCACGGTAATCACCACAAAGGGCGTGCCCAAGACGGTGTGCGCCAAGATGACGCCAAGATAGCTGCCCGTCAGTTGTAGGTATTCGTTGATCGAGGCGTAGAAGAAGAAAATACCCGCCGCAGTGATGATCAACGGCACGATCATCGGTGAGATCAATAAGCCCATGATCAACGGCTTGAACGGCATTTCCGGACGGCTCAGGCCGAGCGCAGCCAAGGTGCCGAGTGCGGTAGCCAAGATCGTCGCGCCAACCGCGATGAACAACGAATTCCAGATCGATTCGCGCCAGATGGTCTTTGACCAGAAGTCCTGATACCAGCGGACGGAATAGGCCTCCGGGTCCAACGCCACCATCTTGGCATTAAAGGTGAAATAGGGCTCGGCGTTGAAGCTCAGCGGGATGATCACCAAGATCGGTGCGATCAGGAACAGGAAGACTAGCGCACAAATGCCGATGAAGGTCCAATGCCAAAGCTTTTCGGCGAAGTCGGCATGATCGGGAAGTGAAATCTGTGACATGGTTCCGTTCCCTTATCCGAGCTTCAGGTTGTCGACGCCGACAAGCTTGTTGTAGAGCCAGTACAGCATACAAACGCCGACCAGCAGGATCCCGCCCAAGGCCGCCCCCAATCCCCAGTTCAGGGATTTTTGCATGTGGAAGGCAATGACGTTGGAGATCATCTGACCGTCTTGGCCGCCGACCAAGGCCGGCGTGATGTAATAACCGATGGCCAGAATGAAGACCAACAAACACCCGGCGCCAATGCCGGCCATGGTGTTGGGCAAATAAATTCTGTAGTAGGCCAGGAAACGATGCGCGCCCAGAGACTGCGCAGCGCGCAGATAGCTTGGCGAAATCGTCTTCATGACGCTGTAAAGCGGCAGGACCATGAACGGCAGCAAAATCTGGGTCATGGCAATGACCGTGCCCTGAGCGTTAAAGATCAATTGTATTCGGTTTTCATCATCAATAATCCCGATCCAGACCATGATGTCGTTCAGCACCCCTTGGGTCTGCAACAGAACAATCCAAGACGTTGTGCGGACCAGCAGCGAGGTCCAGAACGGCAGCAATACCAATATCATCAACAGGTTCGAATGCCTGAGCGGCAAACTGGCCAGCAGATAAGCGATGGGAAATCCGAGGAGCAGACACGACACGGTCACGATGGTGCTCATCCACAGCGTCTTCATGAACAGCGTGACGTAAATTTGCCGTTCCTCGGGCTGCGAGACGATATTGTCGTCGGCATCGTATTTGCGATCCACAGCGGCCAGATAATTGGCGCCGGTGATCGTCGGGGCCAAGCGCTTGATGGTCGCCCAGACCTCGCGTTTGCTCCAGGCGTCGTGGACCTTGAGTATCTGATCCTTATAAGGCGCCTTCATTTTTTTGGCCTTGCGGGCCGTACGGGTGACCGCGCTGCGCATGCCGGATGTTTCAAAGTTCAGGCGCGTCGCCACCTTGCCGACTTGGCCGGCTGCGCGTGATGCCATCAAATCTTCGCGAAGTGCTGCGAAAGCCTCTTCGCCGGGCACGTCCTTGCCGTTCCAACTTTTTTCCAGGACGGCGATGGTTTTAGGCAAATTCTGGGCGATCAGTGGATTGTCCACGGACCGGAACATCATCAAGGCAATGGGAAACAAGAAAGTCGCGAAAATGAATAAAAGAAGCGGCGTCACCAAAAGCACGGCGCGGATGCGGCGCGTGCGCTGGGCTTCTGCAAGGGCCGCCTTGAGCGGGCGTCCGTCAACCGTCGTTAACACGTCAGCTGTCGCCGGGGTGGCGGTCTCGGAAGCCATGGGCGGCTCGCTTTTTAAAAATTTCGTTGAATTACAAAATCAAGAAAGAAAGAGTGGGAGCGGCCCTAAGACCGCTCCCTTCTCAAACTTTATTTGGCGAGCCAAGCGTTGAAACGCTCGTTCAGCTCGTCCTGATTATCGGCCCAGAACTCAAAATCATTCTGAACTACGTTCTTGAAGTTTGCCGGTGCCGTCGGCATATGCGGCTTCATATCGACGCCAGCGGTAGCATGCATCGAAACCAAAGGTGCCGAAGACAAGCGGGCCGGGCCGTAGGAAATCCACTTGGCCTGGTCAGCAAGGCGCTGGGTGTCGGTCGAGAACGCCAGAAATTTAAGAGCTTCCGCGCGGTTCTTCGAACCCTTCGGAACAGCCCAAAGATCAGCATCGAAGACCTGACCATCCCAAACGATGACGAAGGGCTTTTTCTCTTCAACGACGGCGTTGAAGATACGACCGTTGTAAGCCGTCGTCATGGCGACTTCACCATCAGCCAACAATTGCGGTGCCTGCGCACCCGCTTCCCACCACACGACCTGGTCTTTGATGGCGCCGAGTTTCTTGAACGCGCGATCAACACCGGCTTTGGTGCTCAGCACCTTATAGACGTCCTTGGCGGGGACACCGTCAGCGATTAAAGAAAATTCCAAGTTGGCTTTCGGTCCCTTACGCATGCCGCGCTTGCCGGGGAAAGCTTTCGTATTAAAGAAATCGGCCATCGACGTCGGTTTAGCGCCCGAAAACTTGGCGTCATCATATGCATAGATCGTCGACCATACGATATTGGCAACCGCACAATCGGTGATCATGCCTTGGATGAAATCCTTCTCGGCCGGCGTGCCGTCGGGGGCCGCTGGTAGAATTTTCGGATCAATTTTTTCCAGAAGACCTTCGTCGCAACCGCGGATGGCGTCGGACATCTCAAGATCAACGAGGTCCCATTTCACCGCGCCGGCTTCAACCTGCGCTTTGATTTCCGCCAAACCGCCCGAGTAGTTCTCGGACAGTATCTGGGTGCCGGTCATTTTGGTATAAGGCTTGTGATAGGCCTCGACCTGACTTTTCGTGTAGGCGCCGCCCCAAGAGACGACGGTGATCTTACCGGCGGCAGCTGCCGGGCCGGACATTACGAACCCGAGCGCCAATGCGCTGGCCGCCCCGAGTGTTGCGAGTTTAAATGTTTTCTTCATCAGATTATTACTCCCTGGTTTGACGAAGTTTTCGAAACTTGGTCGGTATGATTATCAAAAACGTAATTGTTCTCCAAACCGAACCATTCATTGGAAACCGTGCCGTCGGCACGGCATCCGTCACCGGCGCCCGCTCAACCGTCGAGCGCCCGGCAATCCTCTACATTCCATCCAAACATCGCCGTTGCGCCTTCCTGCAATTGTGCATGGTGGCTGGCGTTCGGAATTTTGACGATGAAATCTTCCTGACCGCAGACGCTGGCCCGGGTCCGGATATGATCACCGAGATAGATCAATTCCTTGATCGTCGCTTCGAACATATTGGGCAAACTGCCGCCTTCCGGATTGACCTCGACGCGTTCCGGCCTGAGTGACAAGGTCGAACGCGACCCCACGCCATCGACATTCACTTTCAAGGCCTGCACGATGCCGCCGCCATCAACATCAACGACGCAATTGTCGCCGTTGATTTCCTTGACGGTGCCCGAGAGCGTGTTGTTTTCGCCAATGAACTGAGCGACGAACGCTTTGTCCGGGCGCTCATAAAGATCATCCGGTGGGGCCAATTGCTGGATCACGCCATCGTTGAACACCGCGATCCGGTCGGACATGGTCAAGGCTTCCGATTGATCGTGGGTGACGTAAACCATGGTCACGCCCAATTGCTCATGGATATGCTTAATTTCGTACTGCATCTGCTCACGAAGCTGCTTGTCTAGCGCTCCCAGCGGCTCATCCATCAAGACCAGCACCGGGTCAAACACCAACGCCCGGGCAACCGCGACACGCTGTTGCTGTCCACCCGACAACTGGGCCGGCCGGCGGCCACCGAACTCACCTAGCTGGACCATGTCGAGGGCTTTCTTGACCCGCGTGTCAATTTCCGACTTGTCCATCTTGCGGACCTGTAGCGGAAACGCCAAGTTTTCAGCCACACTCATGTGCGGAAACAGCGCATAATTCTGGAACACCATGCCAATGCCGCGCTTGTGCGGCGGCACATGGTTGATGGGCTCGCCATCAAGCGTGATTTCGCCGTGGGTCGCCGGCTCGAAGCCCGCCAGCATCATCAAGCACGTGGTTTTTCCGGACCCAGACGGCCCAAGCATGGTGAGGAACTCACCGCGGGCAACATCAAGACTGAGATTTTTTACGACAAGTATTTCCCCGTCGTAGCTTTTTTGGACCTCGATAAAGCAAACGAGGGCATCGGATTCCTCAGCCATATGAATTAACTATCCCTGTCGGTCTTTGTTTAATGCCTTTTATTAGGCGTTTAATGCCTTTTATTAGGCATTCGTTTTATCGTTTCGGTATTTATATTCCAAAATCGCTATCGACCCTAACACGGCATTTCCGGGTAAAAAAGGAAGTTTCCGTCATCAATTAGCCAGAAACCGACACATCCCCTGAGCGCAAACTGGACACGGCGGGTCATTTGAGACAAGTGTGATAGACGAATTCGATCCGGTGTTGCTCCAAAGAAACATGTATTCAATGATCATGCGCCCGGCCATGCCGGCACCCGAAGGAAGAAATCCATGTGCGGCATAGCCGGATTATTGCATGCCCGCGATTTGCGCGCGCCGACACAGAGTGATCTGCGCTCAACCCTGAGTGACATGGCCGAGGCGATGGCCCACAGGGGCCCTGACGGTGATGGCGTCTGGGCCGACGAAAGCGGGCGCGTCGGGCTGGCACATCGCCGCCTCTCCATCGTCGATTTATCACCCGATGCAGCCCAACCTATGAGCAACGCTGACTCCACCATCTGGCTCAGTTTCAATGGTGAAATTTACAATCACCTTGATCTCAGAAACGAGTTGCAAGCCGACGGCCACACGTTTCAGACCGATCATTCGGATACGGAAGTTTTGATCCACGGCTACCGGGCCTGGGGATTGGATGGCCTCGTCCAGCGATTGAGCGGCATGTTCGCCTTCGCCTTATGGGACACGGAAAAACGAACCTTGTCCTTGGCCCGCGACCGCATCGGCATCAAACCCCTATATTTCACGCAACGTGGCGGCCCGTTCCGCTTCGCCTCCGAAATTAAGGCCCTGCTGACAGACGATACATTGCCTCGCGAGGTCGATCATCATGCACTCAACCATTACCTGAGTTTCATGATCGCACCGGCGCCGCTGACGATGTTCAAAGGCATCTTCAAGCTTCCGGCGGCACATATTATGGAAGTTTCGGAAAACGGCGACATTCGCACCCGGCGCTATTGGGATGCGGTGCCAGGCAACGGGATCGCGACGGACGAAATAGCCGGTATGTCGGCGGATGAAGCTGAAGCGTTCTACGCTGACGGCATCAGCCAGCGCCTTGGCAGTGCCATCGAGAAACGGATGATGTCGGATGTACCGTTCGGCGTATTTCTGTCCGGTGGTATCGACTCATCCGCCAATGTTGCATTGATGGACCGCGTCAGCAGCCGCCCGGTCGAGACCTTTACGGTGGGATTTAAAGACCACACACATCTCAACGAACTGGATTACGCCCGCCGCGTAGCAACGGAATTCAAATCCAATCATCACGAAGTTCTGGTCGATTCCCGCGACATGCAGGGATATCTGCACGACCTAGTGCATCACCAAGACGAACCCATCGCCGATTGGGTTTGCGTGCCACTGTATTTTGTATCCAAGCTGGCCAAGGATAGTGGCGTCACAGTTGTCCAGGTTGGCGAAGGCGCTGACGAGCAATTCTGTGGCTATGACAGCTGGATGACTTATCTGAACGTCCAGCGCAAATTTTGGACCCCGTATACCAATACGGTGCCGTCCGGCCTGCGCGGCGTCCTTGGACGGCTGGCAACACGCGCCGCGCCTAACGCGCGGGGCCGCGGCGCACAGATAGCTGAAGCCATTTCGCGCGCCGGCAACAATCAGGAACTCTTTTGGAGCGGTGCCAACGCGTTCTGGAATGTTCACAAGGCGCGGATATTGAATGACACTGGCGATGGCGACAACGGCTCGCCATGGCCCGAGCTCGCGGGCATAGGGCTGGACACCACCGGCCTATCAAGTAGCGACAGCGGCGATGTCGTCGGTGGCTATTTCCAGCACCTGGATGCGGAACATCCTGGCCAGGATTTTTTAACCCGCATGACGTACAGTGAATTCAGGTTGCGGTTACCCGAATTACTATTAATGCGGGTCGATAAAATCACCATGTCGACGTCGGTTGAAGGCCGGGTGCCGTTTCTTGATCATGACTTGGTCGAATTCACCATGGATATCCCCATGGATACAAAAATTCGCGGCGGTGTGAAAAAAGCCATTTTAAAAAAATCCCTGGCCGGCGTCATTCCCGATGAGATCATCCATCGACCGAAAATGGGTTTTGCCGCCCCGGTCGCCGAATGGCTACGGGAAGATTTTGGCCACGACGCTCAGGCTCAAATCATGGCGTCCCCTCTTGTCAAAGATGGCGTGCTGGCGAGCACGCAAATAGGGGAGCTTTTCGACGATCACCGGAACCGTGGCGCAGATCACGCCCTACATCTTTGGACGCTGTTCAACCTGACCGCTTGGCATGATCATTGGATCGGTAGTTAGCTGGCAGCGATAAGTTTTTCGTAGTGAGCGATCGCACGGTCAGCGTAGCTCTGCCAATCCCATCCTTCAGCGACACGGGTTCGGGCGGCTTTCCCCATACGCCGGCGGCCGGCTTCATCGTCAATCAAGGTGCCCAAAGCATCAGCCAATCGCATGACGTCACCCGTCGGCACGACGAAGCCCTCGGCGTTGTCGGTGACAATATCCGCGGCCCCGGTCGCAACCGACGCGACGATAGGCAAACCAGACGCCATCGCCTGCAAAAGCACCAACGGAAAGCCTTCTTCCCAGGACGGTAGACAGAAAATATCCGACCGCGTGTATTCCGCCGGCAACGCCGTCATGGGTAATGCGCCACGCACGATCACACTCTCCCCGGCATGTCTTGCCAAGATCTCGCGTACCGACAGCTCGACGGGACCAATGAGATGTAATTCCGCCCGGTCGGAGAGCGTCGAAAACGCCTCAAGAAGTTCCGCCACGCCCTTTCGCAACCCCACCCGACCGACGAAAACAATGCGCGGTTTCGTCGCCGTTTGCGGCGTTGGCGAGGGTTCAAATTTCGACAGATCAACACCATAGGCATTGACGATTAATTTCTCCCCCGGCACGCCGCGTGCGATGAAAGTTTCCGCTGCAAAATTCGACGGCACACATATCGCATCCGCCGCATCGTATTCGGCCAATTCTCGCTCAATCATGATCTTCGACGTATCGTTGAACTTCAGCCCTTGCGCGGCAAAAACACGGCTCAATGTTTTGGTTTGATCCTCAATATGGGTCGAACCGCGCTCAATGATGACCTTCATTCCTCGCGCGCGCGCCACCGGGATGGCTTCCAGGCTGGCGCCGCTCCATCCAACGAACAAATCCGCCTGCAAAGGCATATGCCGGGCTGAGAATTTCGCAAATGCCCGGGCAACGGAAACATCCAGCATCGCGCTGGATATCGACAACTTTTGGCCAATCCGGCGCCATATTTCAATCCATGGCGCACAATGAAACGCCACCGAATCACCCACGACACGACGCACCCGCCCGCCCGGATACGTCGTCGTTAAAGCTTCCAGGCAGCCCCGGCGCCTCAGGCCTTCGGCAAGCTCAAAGGCGTGAAACCGGCCGTGAACGGAAACGGCGACCTTCATGACCAGCCACCCGTCACCCGTTCGAACACGGCCTCCAAAGCTTCCGCGCGATGGGCCCAGGTAAATGTTTTGAGGTTTTCAGGCGCTGGGACCGGCAGCACCCCTTCGGCAATGACCTTCAGCGCATCCGTGACCTCCTGCGGATCGGCGCAAACAAACAAGCTCGCACCAACTTCGGCTGCGACATTTCGGGTCTCGCGCGTCTCGTCTGGGCAACTGATGATCGGCCGGCCCGCCGCGACCAATTCCAAAGCCTTGTGGTGGAATATGCAGCGTTCATTGTGGACGTAGAGGTTTACATTTGATGCAGCTTGAATCTCGGCCAGAGAGGCATTGTCAATGTAACCCAGCATGGTCCGCCTACACTTCCCATCAAGTGATGCCGTCGCCGCCATGACCATTTCGGTGTCGTTGCCGGCATACCGGAAATCAACTTTCGCTCGGGCATCGCTGGCCAACCATTTTTCTATTCCCGAAACTAAAGCCGTCAAGCGGTCACGGTCATAAATACTGCCCGCCAACGTAATTCGAAAAACAGCACTGTCCACGGGCTTGAAATCGATCGCGTCGACGCCACTGTAGATAACGGTCTTCATAACAGAAAACCAGGGATCTGCCTCATCGCAATGGCCTTCGGACAACACGGTCATATGTGCGCCATCGCGAAACCGGTGCGCCATCAAGTTTCGCAACCCCGGAGGTATGAATGCCGTCCAATTGTCCTTGAAGTCGGCCACCCACGGGCACCCGGCACGCCTCGCCAAGGCGCGGGCAATGGCCCAAGCGTCCGTATTGCCAAACGTTGCCCAGATCGCGTCGGGGCGAAACTCAGACGCCAGGACGGGCAGATAATCACCAGCGCCAGATTGCCAATCCGCAAACATGCCATTGTTGATCAAATACGAACGGCCAATAGCGATTTGCCGCCATGGAGTTGCCAGGCGCCCCTCGCGTGCGCGACGTGCGTTTTCGTGGCCGATCAGTGAACACGCTAGAACGTAAGGCGTCGACCAGTCGTGTGTCGCAAGACCGTCAGTGAGTTGCGCTGCCGTAACGGTCGTGGCGTCCCGCGGGTAATTTTCCGTGAGCAAAACGACTTGGTGCCCACGCGCCGCCATAGCGTCTGCAAATCGGCCAAACCTAAGACCGCATACGTGCGGCATATCGGGATGACAATGGTTGATAAAAATCAACCGCATCTCAGCTCATGGCTCCGGGTTCGGCGAGCGCGGGGACTTTCGGCATGGCTTTCACGCGATCAAGGAAATGCCTGTACCAGGTCTCCCCGATCAAGGGTTTCCACAACGGCCATGCCAAATGTTGTTCGCCGGCTTTCAGTCGGTCGATGACTCGTCGCCACCAATTCACGTTCCAAACACCGCGTTCCGCGAAAGACCTGTCGGCAATGGTTTCCTCGGCCCAAACCAAGAGCCGGTCACGGAACCAATCATCTTGCGGCGGCAGGAATCCCTGCTTGTTCCATCGGGTGCGAATTTTTTCGGGCAATATGCCCTCCATGCCCCGGCGCAATATCCGCTTTGTTTCGGCGCCGCCCATCAAATATTCGGGCGGCACGGACAATGCCAGCTCGGCGATACGGTGATCACAGAACGGCAGCCTGACCTCGCGGGAGTGGGCCATGGAGTTACGATCACCATAACGGAGCAACGTCGGCAAATGGGCGTGAAACGCATCCTCAAGAAGTGCCGCTGTGAGGGGATTGAGATCACTCGAAGCCGTCTGGGCTTCGCTATCGCCGATCCGAGCGGCCGCATCGGCATTCAAACCGAAAAGAAAATCACTGCCCCTGGAGACCATATTGGCCAGGCGATGGCGCATCCAAAGCGGTAACTTTGACAGGCGTTCTCGATTGCCCGAAAGAAGGGCGGCGGGATATCGGGCACGGATCGCTTGTTCTTCAGATTGGTCACTTGTATCTGCGCGGGCGCGCAGGTAAGGCAGGAAATATTGTTCATACCCGGCAAGGATTTCATCGGCCCCCTGGCCGTCCAGCAAGACCGTTACGCCTTCAGATTTCGCCAGTCGGAAAACACACCACTGCGCATATTGGCTGGATGACCCAACGGGCAGTTCGTTCAACCACATGAATTCAGGCAGCTCATCCATGAAGCCTTGTGCACTCGGCTCCACGACATGACTTTCAACGTCATTGGCACGAATGACTTCGTCGGCGAATGACCATTCATCGGCGGCGGTGCCAGGAAAGCGGCCGGTAAAGACGTGATAGGCTTTGTCGGGTCCCAGATGACGACGGTTTAAACAGACGATGGAACTGGAATCCAATCCTCCCGACAGACATGAGCCGACGGGCACGTCGCTGCGCATGCGGATAGCAACAGAATCACTCAGCAATTCACGAAATCTCGATACGGCATCGGGCTCAGACAGGCGCGCCAAGTCTGCGTCAGGCCCGGGGGTCCAATAGCGGGTGATCTCGACCGCCAATGTCGTCGCGTCAACGCTCAAGTATTCACCGGGCAACAATTGTTTGATCGCGCCGAACGCTGTCTCCCGTTCGTCATCCAAACCGCGCCGCGGTTGATGCAAGAAGCGCAACAATCGATCTTCATCGACATCAAGGGCAACCTCCGCCAGAGACAAAAGCGCCTTGTACTCAGAGGCGAAGGCAAAGAACTCCGGAGTTTCGACATAAAGTAGCGGCTTCTCACCAAACCAGTCGCGCGCGCATATGAGTTTTCCGCGACGGTGGTCAAAAAGCGCGAAGGCGAACATGCCATTCATTTCGCTAAGCGCGGCGTCCCCCCATTTGTCCATGGCCGCCAACAGAACTTCGGTATCCGAGGTCGAGCGAAAGTCCTGGCCTTCACTTGTTAAGCGCTTGGCCAATTCCAGATAATTGTAAATTTCGCCGTTGAAAGTCAAAACCAGTTGCCCGGACGGATCGACCATGGGCTGAGCGCCAGCCGGCGTCGGATCGATAATTGCCAGACGGCGGTGTCCCAGCATGACCTTGCCGTCATCGGACGACCAAATGCCTTCGCCATCGGGCCCGCGGTGCGCGATGGCGTTGATCATGGTTTGAACGGCTTGCCGATTAACGGACCGCCTCGCAATGATGCCTGCAATGCCGCACATGGGCGCCTACGGGAACAAGGGGCTGTGGCGAATTTTCATGGTGGTGCAAATAAAGCACAGGCGGGCTGCTCGCGTCACGGACAGTCATTGAAAACACGCCGGAACACATTGACAGAACCGGCACTGAAGCGGTTCACTGACGGCCAACCGGAAATTTGATTGAACCCGTCAATGCCCTCTGCGCCGCGCATTCTCTTCGTTGCCGACCTGAACTTCTATGCCAAGGGGTATTCTCGGCTAGCGTCGCTGAAGCGGCTTGGCGCTGAGGTCGAAGCGTTCAGCCACACCCCCATCGGCGGCGACGAGGCCGGCCATCCGTCATTTTCCCTGCTATTCCGATTCGCTTGGAAGCTGGGCATTCACATGGATACAGAGGCAGTCAATGAAAGCTTGCCGGAAAAAGCCAAAGCGTTCGCGCCCGACATCATATGGATAGAAAAAGGCAATATGGTCCGGCCACGGACATTGATGGCATTGCATGACGCCTGCCCCGGCGCCATCATCGCGTCTTATTCCGAAGATGACATGTATAATCCGATCAACCGCTCGCTGGCTTATCAGCGCGGCCTGAAACATTACAACGTCGTCTTCGTCAGTAAATCCTTTAATGCCGATAAGGAGGAACTGCCCTCACTCGGTGCCAAGGTTTGTATGGCAGTCGATAAGGCTTATGATTCTGAACAACATTTACCAATCGAAGTGTCGACGGAGGATCGCGACGCCTACGGCGCTGATGTGGGGTTCATCGGCACCTATGCGCCGGAACGCGGGGTCGATTTAATGTTTCTCGCTGAGAACGGCATTAGTGTCCGGGTCTGGGGAAACGGATGGGATGAATTCAGACGAACACATCCCAACCTAAATGTTGAAAAGCGCGCCTTGGTCAACAGACAGGGCGATCTTCGTTATTCCAAAGGCATTGCCGCAACAAAAATTAATTTAGGCTTTCTGCGCAAAATCAATCGCGATTTGCAGACCGACCGGAGCATCGAAATTCCAGCCTGCGGCGGGTTCATGCTGGCGGAATACTCCAGCGATCACGCCCGGCTTTTCGCGGACGGCCGAGAGGCAGTGTTTTACCTCAATCTTGAGGATCTTTTGGAAAAGACCCGCTATTTTCTCGACCACGATGAAGAGCGCGAAAAGATCGCCGTAGCGGGAAGAGTTCGTTGTGAAAATTCAGGCTATTCGCATGATGCGCGGATGGCATTCATGCTTGAGGCGGCGCTGAAACAACGGCCTTCATAGCTTCAGACAACCCAGCCAAATCCTCATCAAAACCGAAACGAGAAACCCGTTCGCGGGCTTTGGCGCCCATGCCGCGTGCCGTATTTTCATCACCGAGTATCTCGGTTAGCGCGGATGCCAGTGACTGCGGATCATCTGCCGGCACGACCCGCCCGCAACTCTCATCGATCAAATCGGCGGCACAGCCGCATTCATTTGTCGCAATGATGGCGCACCCGGATGCCATGGCTTCGTTGACTGCCAGTCCCCAAGGTTCTTTGGAAGATGGCAAAACAAATACATCGGCCAAGTCATAGAAGGCTGGCAATTCGCGTTGATTTCGAAAACCAACAACGCGAACCGAACTGTCAGTCCGTGCCTCAGCCAGGAGAATTTCGCGTTGCTCGCCGTCGCCGACAAACAACAAATACGGATCGCGTGTAATGCCCCGGTCCAGGGATTGGAAAGCCGCCGCCAGGACAGCGGCATTCTTTCGTTGCTGAAATTTTCCGGCGAAAAGGATGACAGGACGCGATGGAGACAAGTCAAGTTGCCTACGAAAATCCTCACGTGTTTCCGTCGCGCGTTCGGCTTGCTGTGTGAAGAATTGGTTGTCGACGGCATAGGGCATGGAAAACAACCGCGCATCGTCGATCCCATGTGCACGATAGTAATTTCGGTTGTCCGTTCCAATGCACAGAAACGCCGCACAACGATAAAAAATCCAGCGTAGATACGTACGTTTGAACATACCCCGCAGCCCTCCGCCATCCGGCATGGCCGCCAGGGTGTTTTCGCCGCGCATCAAAACAGGCACACCGCGTCGGCGGGCAGCCTCAAGCGCGCGCAGCTTCAATCGGCTGTCCCAACCATGTATCCACATGACGTCGGCTTCGGAAATCCGATCCTCTATCTCTCCCAATGGGCCGACTTGCTGAAATTGATAACCCTCGGTTACTGGCACGTCCCACGTTATCTCGGCACCGAACCCTTCATCGAAATACGCACCGGCCGTTTCCATATTTTCGAATAGCACCAACAACTCAATTTCCGCCTCAGCGGCAATCCGCCGCAGCAACGGCGCCTGATATTGAATGGGGTGACTGACCAAATAAAGAAGCCGCACGTCAAAAATTCCTGGCACCAGTGGCAAGGTTCGGGGATATATAGCGGACCCTATCAATGTCGGAACGTCAAATCACGTGCGTCGCGAACTTCTTAACCTCCTGGCCTGCCCGGCGTGCCAACAACCAAACCTGGACATTGCCACCGGGGACGATGATGGCGGCGAAGAAATCCACGATGGATCGCTTATTTGTGGCGCCTGCGGCGCCACCTATCCCATTTCTGGTGGGATCCCCCGGTTTGTCGTCCCGGATGATGATTACTGTGAAAATTTCGGATTCCAATGGCAGGAATGGCGAACCTTGCAGATCGACCGATTAAGCGGTCATCATTTATCCGAGGAACGCTTTTTTCGCGACAGTCGATGGAGCGCAGATTGGTTGAAGGGTAAATTGATTCTCGACGCTGGATGCGGCGCCGGTCGGTTCGCCGATATCGCCGCCGCACATGGGGCACGGGTCATCGCCATCGACATTTCTCAAGCCATTAACGCGTGCCGCGAGACCACGGCCATTCATGACGGGCGGGTCAATTGTATTCAGGCATCATTATTCGATTTGCCCTTGCGAACCGAAATTTTCGACGCCGTCTACTGTATGGGTGTCATTCAACACACGCCCGACCCTGTAAGCCTAATGGCGTCGCTTCCCAGGTTTCTAAAGCCCGGTGGCAAAATTTCATACAATTTCTATGAAGAGGGCATTTGGCGACGCCTTCAAATCATTAAGTACGTTTTGCGCCTGTTCACACCGCACATGTCCGTCAATGCCAACTTGACTATATCGCGATTTCTCGTCGGCTTGTTCTATCCCCTCACCCGGGCTTTGGCGCCGATCCGTAAAATCCGAATACTCAATCATTTCATACCCATCGCCGCCGTACACGACCAGCAGTTGACGCCCGAACAACAACGCGCTTGGACGCTTCTGGATACATTTGATTGGTATGGCGCGCGCTTTGAAAAACGCCAACACCATCAAGCCGTGTATGCAATTTTGACGTCTGCCGGGATGGCAAACGTTCGTTCTGCACCGGGTTTGGCAACCGCCGACAAGCCAATCAGCGAAACACCCTAGATGCCCACCAACAACCCTTGCTCGACGAAGAAATTCGTTGGTGAAAAGTCCACGAAATAACGAATTGTTCCCTCGCTTTCACGGACCGCTTCCAGCAACGCTTCTTCCGCCCGGCGTAAATCACCGTCCGGTCGGGTCATATCCTTGTCGGAATTGTCCAAATATACCCAACCGCCGGAGCGCAACTTCGGCAAAGCATTGACGACGCATCCGTGCCGATCCCACCCGTCTATCAAAATGAAATCAAATGACCCGTCAGGAAAACCCGACAGATCGGAAAAACTATCGGGCGTCCGCAATTCATATTGGACATGCCCGAAGTCGCCCGTAGCGATCATTGCACTGACTTTTCGATGCCATTCCTCGTCATTTTCTAGGCTTAACAAGAACCCGCAACGGCCGGCAAGCCAAGGCGTCGACATGCCTGAGCCAAATTCGGCGACCCGGGAATTCGAATCCAGCAATCCATCAATAACCGTTCTGGCCCGGTAGGAAATCGTCGGTTGCCGCGGCCGGTAACCAAACACGACCCGCAAAACTGCGGTGGCAAATGCCAGCGGCGCATACATCATCCCACGTACATCAACTCGGTTTCCCTTCTCGTCGTGGAAACGCGAAATTCGATTGGTGACGCGCATCAGCTGAAAAGGCCTTTTATTTCTGTCACAGTGACAAACTGTAGGCGAACCGCAAGTAGGCAAAATAGACTGCCGAATGTGACAGCGCTGAGTGTGAGATCGACGAGGGTCGGTAGATCGTAAATCTGTGGCACAAAATAAGTCGGCATACCGCAAAGAATTGCCAAGCCGATAGATTTCAGAACCAAATCTGAAAAATTAATCGCGAATGCAGAGCGCACAATTAACAGCAAACTAAGACACACTGTACTTTGGGTGATTAATGTCGCAACCGCGGCACCTTCAATTCCATAAAATGGGATGAGCGCGAAATTCAACACGACATTGAGTGCGGCGCCAACGACCAGAACTTTAAAATACGCACGATCGCGGCGCCACCCGAGAAGCGGTGTTCCATAGGCCAGCGTAAGGTAAACCATTCCAGCACTTACCATCAAAATAATCGATGATATTCCAGCGCCAGCGAAAGCCTCACCAAAGAGCACATCGACTACTGGGACCGCTAGAATTGTGCCCCCGACACCAACCGCGGCACCTAAAAGGATAATTGTCCGAGCATATTTCCGGGCAATTCCATAACGGCGTTCATCATCGTCGAACACACTCGACAGTGCCGGCAAAAAAACGCTATGCAAAATGCCAGCGGGCACCACTGCCAACGCCAGCACTCGGGAAGCAACAACATACAATCCGACTTCATCTTGAGGACGCATGAACTGTAGGATAACGATATCAAGGCTAACATAAATTGTGTTCAACGCCGCCATCAACGCCACCGGCACAGAGCTCTTCAAGAGATCCCGGGCCATGGAAAATCCGCGGCGAATTTCAATTCTCACCCCGCTGCTGTTCAAAAATATGATCAACACAACGACCGCCGTCACCATGTTGACGGCGGCAGGAATTCCCGCCGCTTTATATAAATCGGCCGGGGAAGTGATCAAAATGAAAACGGCGATCAATGCCATCAACGATGCCGCGATCTGACGCGCTGCCATAACTTTCATTTGTTGCATCGCCTGAAAAACGAAATCGAGATTGAGAGCGACAAAGAAAAGGCCGCATCCTTGTATCAGCACAACAATTTTGACCATCTCCGGCTGGTTGATGTAATCCAACCCGCCCAACAATATGGCGAAAAGTGCCGCGGAGATGATCACGCGGAAAATCAATACAAACCCGACTAACGCTCCTGTTTGTTCCGGGTCATGGGAAATGACGCGGACGCCGTGAACATCCAAGCCCATATTCACCACGAGGCCCAAATAGGACAGTAGCGCAGCACCGAAACCAAGAATCCCATATGACGCCGGCCCAAGGACACGAGCAAGAATCACGGCAACGATCAAACTGCAGGTCATGGAAACAACCTGACCAACACTCAATGCCGCGAAGTTACGAAATATGCGGGACCCTGTGGTCATAACGAACCAACAGATTCATCCCAAACCCAGGACCAAGCGCGATCAAGTGTTTCTGAAAAAACCTGCATGGAGAAGTTCTGCTCTACGGTCTGTCGGCATGCCTCGGCAAAAAGTTTCCGACGCACCACAGAGGCCATGATTTCCGTCAGCCTAGCCGCGATTTCTTCGGGGTCGAAGTCAGCAAGATATCCGGTCACGCCATCTTTGACGTAATCCTCGGGACCGCCGCAGCGGGTTGAAACCACGGGAACCCCCGATGCCAACGCCTCAAGGCCGACAATGGCCAGTCCTTCACGTTCAGACGAAATGACGAATGCATCAAGGCCCTGGTAAAAGTTGCGTAGATCTTCGCGTTCCAAAACCCCTAACAACTCAACATCGTTTTCCAATCCCCGTGCTTTGATCATCGCCTCCACATCCGAGTCGCGAGGCCCTGCGATGCATAGCTTTGCGTTGGGAATATGCCGCTTCAATGACATCAAGGCTTCAATCAATAAGGCGGGGTTTTTCCTGGCATCCCCGATCCTTCCGGCAAACCCAATCTTGCCCGTTAATTCGATCTCTTGTGGTGGTTGAAAAAACTCTGAATCGACGGGGATTGGAAGCCTGCCGACTGCATCATGGCGAACGCCATCGTGGGCACGCAGACGTGCCGCGGAATATTCACTCACACCGAGCATCAGCGTCGTTTTGTCGAAAACGCAGCGTTGTTGGCGGCGGAGGGCCGGTTCGATTACGATTGAATTGAAAATACGCCTAGGCCAACTCATCGCACGACGCCTTGCTTCGCGGTCACCCCTGAGGTCATCCGCATACCATAGAATATGTGGGACACCGAGACGCGCTGCGGGATTGGCAATAATAGGGCTTCCGCCAATGGCAACGACCCGATCATGAGAAGAGATTAATTCCCGCCAACGCGACGAAACACTCGTATATGTGCACTCCAGTTCAGGAATCCAGCATCCGATGGCCTCCTCCCTCATGCCGTTTGAACGTCGACTTGATTTTACGATAGGCCTGCCGCCGACAAGGGCTCTCGCAAATGTCGCATTGATATCTGGGTCGATGCGATGCGCCGCATAGTAAGAAAACGTCACGTCATGGCCTAAATCAGTAAGATGATCCGCAAACAGACGCGCTTTCGATGCCACCCCTCCTAGCAATTGGGGGGGCAGCGTGATGATCAATGTCCGGCGCGGAGATCTATCCATACTGAGGTGTTCTAACCGGTTTTTCCCATAATGACTTCGAGCGTCTGGCGTTTTGTTTCCTGCCACGAATAGCGGGCCGCGCGATCACGCGCCGCGGCGCTGAGACGTTCGCGCTGATCTTGATCCGAAATCAAGCCGGAAATCGTGGCGCACATGTCATCAACATCGTTGGGATCAAAAAATTCGGCGGCGTCACCAAGAACCTCAGGCATTGCCGCCGAATTTGAACTGGCAATAGGCGCGCCACAGGCCATGGCTTCAACCAATGGATTGCCAAACGTTTCGACTGTGGATGGAAAAATAAATACACCGCATGTTCGATAAAGCTCTCGAAGCTCGTCGGTTTCCACGTGTCCAAGAAACTCAACATTCGAGCTGAGATCCGCCTCGGCAATCAGCCGTTTTAATACTTCAAAATATTCGAGGTCGACAGGCCTTCCTGCAATTTTCAGCCGAATTTCCGGGAATTGCCGGCGCAGCTCAATAATCGCCCGAAGCAGGCCTAGAAAATTCTTCTGAACATAAATATCTGAAACTGCCAGAAGGAACAATTCTCGCGACGTGTTCTCATGGGGATCCAGAAAATATTCATCGACGCCATGTGGAACGACAATCAGCGGAGTTGTCGACAATTTCCAATACGCCCCTTCTATCCCGCGTTTTGCATACTCGGAAACGGCAATGGCGCGCTTTGACGTCAGAAGTGAAGTCAAAGTCGCCAGATAAAGCAGCATCCAATACGCTAGCTTGATCGGGCGCCTCTCGACAAATCCGACTGAAATGGCGTTGCGGACAAGAACAAAATGGTTGCGGGTGAGAAAGGGACCATAATTCGCCGGCGAAAATGTTGCGTTGGCGCCGAGATGTCTCGCGAGCAATGGAATATCAACCTGTTCTCTCATTAACACACGCCAAAACCCACGTGTGTATTTTTGGAAATGGTAATGAACATCCGGTAATGTACTCGGCAAAATGTCACGCTGATCTTCGTGCAGACACACGTGGACATCCAACTGATCGTCTTGGGCCAGCAACGGTAACATATTTCGAAGGTACGTGACTCCACCGCCT
>JABJBP010000013.1 GCA_018665815.1 Rhodospirillaceae bacterium | reverse complement strand
GGAGGACTGCTTGATGTCTGAGGCCAGGGAGTCGATTTCTGCGCGCATAGGTTGGGTCTTATCCAAATGTTGGCTCGGTCGGTTCCGATAAGAAGCCCGATAAGAAGCCCGATAACAAGATAGAAAAAGCCGATTGCAAAAACCGATCACGGCTTTCGCCAAACGCCGCAGCATCCTATATGTTGGACACCACCGGCAATTCAAATCACGAGGTCTCCATGCCTGCCCCGCAACCCGGAATATTCGCGACCCAGACAGCGCATCATCATTTTCTGGAATATAAAATTGACCCAGCGAGCGATATCGGCGCGCTGAAGAATGCCATTCGCAGCGTTCTCGCGTTGGCCGATGATGAAAATCAGATGGTCATGTCGTTCGGCGCCGCACTTTGGGATCGCCTGTCGCCCGCAATGCGCCCAGCAGCCCTTGAAGATTTTTCCGCCATCGACGGTGGCACCGAGGATCAACGCGCACCATCGACCCAGCGCGACTTGTTCATCTGGTTACGGAACGACGTACATGCCGATATTCTCGATCTTGCCGTGGCCATCCACCAACGCCTTAGCGCCGTTGCAAAGGTCGAACTCGACCTGCCGGGATTCGTCTATCGGGATTCGCGCGATTTAATTGGTTTCGTGGACGGCACCGCCAATCCCAAGGACGATACGCGCTTTGACGCGGCGTTGATCCCTGATGGCGACGCCGGCGCCGGCGGCGCTTATGTGTTCTCGCAAAAATGGGTCCATGACCTTGGCGCCTTCAATGCGCTTGGCGTAGATGAACAAGAAAAGGTTGTCGGACGCACCAAAACTGACGACATCGAACTTGAAGGCGATGCTATGCCACCCGACTCACACGTCAGCCGCACCGATGTGAAAATTGATGGCGTCGCGCAAAAGATTTTTCGCCGTAGCGCGCCGTTTGGCACCGCCGGCGAACACGGGCTTTAATTCCTGGCGTTCGCTTGTGAGCCCGCGCGCATTCAAGTCCAATTGGATCGCATGTACGGGGTCAGCAGTGACGGCCGCCATGACCGGTTAGTGGCGTTTTCACGCGCCGTCACCGGATCTTATTGGTATGCGCCGGACAAAGTGACATTGGCTGGCATTTAGCCCAGAGTTGCGACCTGCAAACAGAGAAAAGGCCGCCGGTTCGGGGGAATCAACGGCCTTTTCGTCGTCTCGGGCGCCGGAGAAGGTCGGGGAAGCTCGTTCAGGAAATGTAACCCCTCCGGCAAGTTTGAATAGAAACCACATTGTCGCGTCGGGCGTTGACATGGGTCAATTGCGGCAAATTTAATTATGATGGCCATCACAGTATCCGACCCGGCCCTGCTGGTATAAGATGACATAAGTTTCGCCAAAGCGACTGGGCACCTTGTCCCAAGGGCGAGACAATCGGAGGATATGGACGATGGCCGATGGTGGGCGACGACACGAAAGAAAACCAAGTGACCAACCCGCGGCCATTCAAAAAGGCAGCGAGACCTATGACGGCACCGTCACCGATATTTTAGATAGCGGCGCGGCCATTGACTTTGCCCTGCCCGGCGGCACATCGAAGCTGAAGTTCGATGTCGGCGAACAGATCAATGTCGAATCCAGAAGTCTGCATGAAAAAGAAGGTCGCGTTGTCCGGCACTCCGATGGCGGGTTCGCGCTGAACTTCGACGGCTTCAAAACCGACTAGGCCGCGATTTATATCCGCGTATATTTGGCCATGGCCTCGGAAAAACTTAAGCCGCCTGCCAAATCTTCAATGGCCGCCTTATCATCGGCATCAAAACCTTCCGCCGCCTCAATGATCTCGGCAGCCTTGTCCGTCGGCAGCACGACAATGCCGGTCCCATCCGCGACCACCAGGTCACCCGGCGCCACGGGCACGCCATCGACCACAATGGGTTCACCAATGGCTTCGACTTTAAGCCGCGTGCGGCCGGTGGTCGGCGTCAGGTGACGGGCGAACACCGGGAACTCAAAGCCGACGATTTCCTCAAGATCACGGGCACCGCCGTCAACGACCAGTCCAGCAATTCCTTTGTGTTTGGCGGCAAAGGACGCCATCCCGCCCCAGGTCGAAATGTTGGCGCCGCTAGCTTCGATCATGATGACATCACCGAGGCCGGCAGCGTCAATCATCGCGCCAACGCGGAAATCCTCGGATGCGAATGTCCCGACTTCGCCGACGGATTGGCGCACGGTTATCGCCGGCCCGGCGCACCTGAGCCCGGGCGCAACTGCCTTAATGGTCGGCAAAATCATGTCCGCAAGACCAAAATCGTCCAGCGCATTGGCAAGTGTCGATGTCGCCAAGTTTTCCGCCCGCCGGGCAAGTGACCTATCACTGTCTGTCATTTTTAGTGATCTCCGTCATATAGATAAATTCAAGACATCGTCAGTACAGACCGCCCGTGCCGGTGATCGCGCCGCCCTGGGCGCCTTGCCCGGCAGCCCAACTTTGACCTTCCAAGACTTCCGCATCACCGGCCGGCACCGTGCCCGGCTTGAAGGCTTCTAAGATCACGTTGCGGTCCCCTGCCCGGGCCAATTGCCCGGTTCTTGAATTAACTCGTACCAATCGAATGTTTGGCGGGATGCGAAACGGAATCGCCGGTTGTCCCTCGAGGGCACGAGCCATGAAATCGCGGAATACAGGCGCGGCCACCGAAGAGCCGGTTTCACGCCGGCCCAAGGGAATTGGTGTATCGAAACCGGCAAATACCCCGACGGCCAGATCTGGTGAAAAGCCGATGAACCAGGTATCGCGCTCTTGATTGGTCGTGCCCGTCTTGCCAGCCAGCGGTTTGCCGACCTTGGCGACACGCCGTCCGGTGCCCCGATCAACGACGCCCTTCAGCATGGCGACAACCTGATAGGCACTACCGGAATCTGTTACCTGTTCACGGATATCGGCAATTCTTGGCGCCGCTTCGCCGGTCCAAGATTTCAAGCGGCAACCAGTGCATGTGCGTTTGTCGTGGCGCATAACGGTACGGCCGTGGCGATCCTGGATGCGATCGATGAGCGACGGCGTGATACGTTTGCCGCCGTTGACCAACATGGCGTAGGCCGTGGTCAGGCGCATCAACGTTGTCTCTCCGGCACCCAACGCCATCGACAAAGTCTCGGGAAACCGATCCGAAATTCCCAACCGTTTTGCGTATTGGGTAATGCGATCCATACCGATGGTCTGCGCCAAGCGCACCGTCATCAGGTTCCGCGATTTTTCAATGCCCAACCGCATGGTGCTGGGCCCATAAAATTTCTTAGTATAATTCGCCGGGCGCCACTTCGGCAGGCCGGGTCCTTGGTCGATAACGAACGGCGCGTCCAAAATTAACGTCGACGGCGTGTAGCCTGCATCCATGGCGGCAAGATAAACGAACGGCTTGAACGCCGAGCCCGGTTGGCGGCGCGCCTGAGTAACGCGGTTAAACTGATTGAGCGCATAGGCATAACCACCGCTCATTGCCAAAATGCGCCCCGTATGCGGGTCAATGGCAACAATCGCCCCGTTAATCTCGGGGATTTGTCGAAGCCCGAAAGTGCCGCTGGGATAGGCTTTATCCTGGCCGTCTTTTTCGACCGCCTCGACGGCAATCACATCCCCGCGCTGGAGCACATCACCTGGTGACTTGATTTTGGCTCCGCGTTTTTGGCCTTCCAGCCAAGGCCGGGCCCAGATCAATTCGGTCAGCGGTATTTGCCCCTTGGCGCCGTCTTCAAGGCCAATGTGCACGACCTTGGGGTCAGTGCCCAAAACAATCGCCAGGGGCCATTCGAACAAGCCTTTCGGCCGCTCGACGCGGCCAAGCGCGCGTTGCCAATCGTCCGAATGATCCAACCGGACTTCCGGACCAAGGCGGTAAAAAGCGCCGCGCCAACCATGACGCCGGTCATAAGCCTGCAGACCTTGGCGAAGCGCCCAGTCGGCGATCTTTTGCAAACGGGGGTCAACGGTGGTGCGGACGGATAAGCCGCCCTTGTAAAGTTGTTCTTCGCCGTAATTTGCCATCAATTCACGGCGCACTTCCTCGGCGAAATACTCGGCGCTGACGAATTCCGTATCGGCGCGCTGACTAATATTCAATGGCTGCTTACTTGCCGTCTCTCCCTGTTCGGCCGTGATATAGCCGACTTCGATCATCCGATTGATGACCCAATCACGCCTGGCGCGCGCGGCTTTCGGCCGGCGCACCGGGTTGTAATTGTTGGGTGCCTTGGGTAGTGCCGCCAAAAACGCAACTTCCTCGATCCTCAGTTCATTCAGGGATTTATTGAAATAATTCAGCGCCGCCGCGGCAGCGCCGTATGACCCGAAGCCCAGATAAATTTCGTTGAGGTAGAGTTCAAGAATGCGGTCTTTAGGAAACGCACGCTCAATTCGGAAGGCCAATATGGCTTCCTTGATTTTTCGGGTCCACGACACCTCGCTGGACAGCAAAAAGTTCTTCGCCACCTGCTGCGTGATGGTTGATGCGCCGACCAATCGGCGCGACGAACCAACATTTTTCAAGTTGGTGAGGATGGCGCGCGCGACGCCCAGAAAATCAACACCGGGATGGCTGTAGAAGTTTTTATCCTCGGCGGCGAGAAACGCCTGGATCAGCTGCTTCGGCATCGCCTTGATGGGAATAAACACGCGCTTTTCGACGGCGTATTCCGCCAACAGGCGGCCGTCGCCGGCATGCACGCGAGTCATTACCGGCGGTTCATAGTCTGCTAACTGCCGATAATCGGGAAGTTCCTGGCCGTATTTGTAGAAGATGAACAGCGCCCCGCCGGCCCCCATGACGGCAAAGATCAATAACATTCCCAGCGTGGTCACGAAGGCGCGAAACATGGTGTCGGTCAAATTCTAGTCAGGTTATCAGGCGCAAAGTATTTATGGGGACATTCTTAACACAAGAACGCCGACGACGCAGTCTCGATTAATCCACAAATACGGCAGAGATATGACGGCTTGTGTTTACGTGCATCTATGACGGGCGAGCTCGAATATTACCGCCGGGCCGCCTGCTCAACGCGCTGGAAATAGGTATTAACGGCGCGCGCCACGCCGATGGCCAATTTTTTGCGGTATCCGCCGTTCATCAGCGCGCGTTCGTCGCGCCGATTCGATAAAAACCCTAACTCCAGCAAGACCGACGGCACGTCCGGTGCCTTGAGGACGGCGAAGCCGGCGAACCGGTGGGTATTGCGCAGCACTTTGGTCCGTTTTTCCATTTCCCGAACCAGCAGGCTGGCGAACCGCGCCGACTGGTTCATGGCATCGCGTTGCGCCAAATCGATAAGGATATTCGCCACTTCCTGAGAATTGTGGGTCAAGTCAATACCGGCAATGAGGTCGGCCTTGTTTTCCTTGTCGGCCAACGCGGCCGCCTCTTTGTCAGAGGCATTTTCGGATAATGTGTAAACCGATGGTCCGCTGATTTTCTTGTTCTTGATGGAATCGGCGTGAACAGAAATGAAAAGATCCGCACCGGCCTCACGAGCGATCTGAATGCGGTCGCGAAGCTGAATAAAAATATCACGGTCGCGCGTCAACTTCACCTTGAAGTGGCCGAAACTATTCAGTGCCTCGCGTATGGCCCGTGCCATCGATAACGTAATATGTTTTTCGTAAGAGCCGGTACCACCGACAGCACCAGGATCAACACCACCGTGCCCCGGGTCGATCACCACGGTATATTTGGTTGAACTTGGCCTGAGTGCAGGTTTGCGGGGCGCCAGTTGGAAACGCCCAGGTTTGGTGTTTGGCGCCGGACGTGCTGCGACCTTAGCCGTTTTCGCCCGGGCGCGCTTGGTGCGCGGCGCTACCGTGTCCGATTTCGCCGTCTTCATGGGTTTACCCAATGCGTCGCCGGAAACCGTAATCCCACCGGCCTTGACGGCAGCCAGGAAATTCCCACGGCTGGCCTTCTTCATTTCCAAGACCAACCGGTAACCATAGGCCCCGTTCGGTGCCAGCATGGCCGCCTTCGCAATGCGCGCTGGACGGAGCAAATCAAGAACGACGCGGGAATTGCCAGGCTTGTAGAGGCCATAGCGCAATTTGTCATAAACGCCCGCGGCGCCCGGCAGCGGGCGGGCTGGTAACCGCCAACCCACCTCGGGCATATCGATGACGACACGGTAAGGATCGGCCAAAGTGAACACCCGAAAAGAAAGCCGTTCGGTAAATTCAAACACGATTCGTGTCGTTTCATTGACTGCGCCGACACGAATATCGGTCACTACCGTGCTTGCCGCGCCGACGCTGACACTCAATAGCGACAACGCGACGACTTGCACGCCGAATAGCAATTTCCGGAATCGTCGGGTCATGAACCCCATATTTAGCGACTTATCCACATTTGATCCCAATATATACGGCGCGATGGTTCTACAATGCAATTAACATTATGCGTCAAGCGGCCATTCATTCGACGCGATCACGGCCAAACAAGATGAATATTCTGCATTGTCGAAAGAAAGTCCTACCGTTATGTTAATGCGACGTCGTCCAATTGTTGAAAAGAAACATTTCTTTTTGGCATTCATGGTCGATGGGCTGGCGAATGCATACTATCCACGAGAGCCAATTTCTGGATCGTATGCTGAAACCGAAGACTTAAAGAACACACCTCAAAGGTTTGTATCACCATGCCGGACCGAGCCGCGCGGATTTTGCCAGAGATGACTGGACCGAATTTTTCGGTCGAGCACGGCGCCGCTGCCGCCACCGGCTTTTCTGAAACACGCGTCGGGTCAGGCCTTGCGTTCGCAAGACGAACCCGTACGCATTGGAGCTTTGAATTTAATGGCAACGAAACGCATGCTTATCGACGCTTCGCATCCCGAGGAGACCCGGGTGCTAATCGTCAACAATACAAGATTGGAAGATTTCGACGTCGAAGTTGAATGGCGTCGTCAACTCAAGGGTAACATTTATCTCGCCAAAGTGACGCGCGTCGAGCCGTCGCTGCAGGCGGCTTTCGTCGATTTCGGCGGAAACCGGCACGGATTCCTGGCGTTTAATGAAATCCACCCTGATTATTATCAAATTCCCGTCGCCGACCGCGAAACGCTGATAGCCGAAGCTCGCGCCGATGCGGCATCAAACGCTGACGACGATGTCGAAGCCGCCGAAGACGCTGCGGTTGAAACACTCGGGGGCGATGACAGCGAGGAAATCGAGGCCCGCAGGCCCGCTTCACTCCGTCGGCACTACAAAGTTCAAGAAGTCATCAAACGCCGCCAGATATTGCTGATCCAAGTGGTCAAGGAAGAGCGCGGCACCAAAGGTGCCGCGTTGACGACCTATCTGTCGTTGGCTGGTCGATATTGTGTGCTGATGCCGAACACCGACCGGGGCGGCGGAATTTCCCGCAAAATCAGTAACGCGCCAGACCGCAAGCGGCTGAAAAGCGTCGTCAATGAACTGGGCATTCCCGAAGGCATGGCCGTCATTGTGCGAACAGCGGGCTCAAAACGCTCAAAAGCCGAAATTCGACGCGATTACGACTATTTGCTCAGGCTCTGGAACCAAGTGCGCGATATGACGCTCGGTTCCATTGCGCCATGCCTCGTGCATGAAGAAGGCGATTTGATCAAACGTTCGATCCGCGATCTCTACACCAAGGAGATTGATGAAATTATCATCCACGGCGAAGACGGGTATCGGATGGCCAAGGATTTCATGAAAATCCTGATCCCGAGCCACGCCAAGAAAGTGCAGCGCTACAAAGACGAAGGCGTGCCGTTAAATCATAAATATCAGATTGATGAACAGCTGGATGCCATCCATTCGCCTGAAGTTCACATGAAGTCAGGTGCCTATATTGTCATCAACCCGACCGAGGCCCTGGTCTCTATCGATGTCAATTCGGGCCGCGCCACCAAGGAACGCAATATCGAAGAAACCGCGCTTCGGACCAATATTGATGCTGCCGAGGAAATCGCCCGGCAATTGCGGCTCAGGGATTTGGCCGGCCTCATCGTCATCGATTTCATCGACATGGAAAACCATCGCAATCAAGTGAAGGTCGAGCGCGCCTTAAAGGAAGCCATGCGCCCCGACCGGGCACGCATCCAGATTGGCCGGATCAGCCCGTTTGGATTGTTGGAACTGTCGCGACAACGGTTGCGGCCCAGTCTGATTGAAACCAGTTCCGAGCCCTGCCCGTATTGTGAAGGCACCGGTGTTCGTCGATCAACTGACACAACTGCCGTTGAGGTCATTCGCGCCATCGAAGAAGAAGGCATGCGCAAACGTGACGGCGTTTTGACCGTCCATGTAGCAACCAGTGTGGCCTTGTTCGTTCTGAACCAAAAACGCCAATCTTTGGCGGAAGTGGAAGGACGATACGGGCTGACGGTATTGCTGGAAAACGACGACACGTTGATTCCGCCGGCTATGCGCATTGACCGCGAAGGCGAAAGCGAAAGCATCATGCGCACCGGCAAGTCCGATGGGCGCGGTGATGACTCCGGTGATGACGGCTCGAAACGCCGCCGCAAACGCAGACCGCGACGTCGCGGCAAACGCGATGATGCCGATATATCTTCCAATGCAGCGACCGAAGATGAAACTACGGAAGAAACGGTCGAAGCCGCCGCGACGACGAACACCGAGGAAACGGAAACCACCGCTAATCCGGACGACAAAGACAGCACCCGCCGTCGGCGCCGAGGCCGGCGTGGCGGTCGGAAGCGCAAACGGCGTACCGAAGAAACTGAAGGCACCGCGATTGAAGCCGCCGAAGGTGCCGATAGTGCTGCCCCATCTGACGGTGAGCCGATTTTGATTGAAGGCCCGGCAACAACGGAATTGCTGGCAGCACCTGAAGAGGCTGCCCCCGCGGCTATCGCTCTGCCCGATCAGAGTGAGGATAGGACGGCAGTTGAAGCCGAAGCCAAAGCTGCGGAAAAACCGAAGCGCCGGCGCCGGACGAAGAAAGCTGACGCAGAGGAATCGGCTGAATCAGCAACGGCCGACACCGACACAGATGCCGAAGCGGAACAAGCCGCTGAACCGGCAAAGAAGCCACGCCGCCGCCGGACGACGAAGACCGCCACAAAGGCGGACAAGGCTGCAACCGACGAGACCGAAACCAGCACCGAAACGGGCGATACCGCAACAGCCGATGCGCCAGCGGAAAAACCCAAACGTCGGCGCAAAGCTGCAGCTAAGCCAACTGCCGCAGCGGAAGCCGAAGTCGTAAAACCAGAACCGTCGCCCGAGCCCAAATCTAAGCCAGAATTGAGTTCAATCGCGGAGGCCGATAATTCCGTGGTTGAAGTTGGGGCAAGCGAGCAGGCAACGGAGAAGCCGCGACGTGGCTGGTGGCAACGGGCGTCCGCAGACTAACGCTGAAGTTCTACATTAGTTAAACGCCGCTACGTCGCCGCGACTGGTGCTCATGCGAGCCAGTGGCGGAGGCGTTCGGCGGCTTCGGCCATGACGGCGGTCTCACCGGAAAACGATAATCTGAGGAACCGATGGCCCCGGTCAGGGTCGAAATCCGTCCCCGGCGTCGCCGCGATATTAGTTTCGGTGAGCATACGCTTGCAGAACGCTTCGCTGTCGTTGGTCAGATCGCCAATATCGGCATAAATGTAAAAAGCGCCGTCCGCCGATGCTAGATTTCGAAATCCTGCGCGGGGCAATTCGCGGAGAAGCAGCGCACGGTTTTCCGCATATCGCTGAACATTACCATCCAATTCCTCTGCGCAATCAAACGCAGCTACACCGGCTTGCTGGGAAACCGCCGGCGGTGAGATGAACAGGTTTTGGCTTAAACATTCAACTGCCCTGAGTAGATCATCGGGCACAATCATCCAGCCTAACCGCCACCCCGTCATTGAGTAATATTTAGAAAAACTGTTGATCACCACAGCGCTGGGCGATGCAATGAGCGCGGTTTCGGCACGCACGCCAAATGTGATGCCATGGTAAATTTCGTCGGATATCAATCGGATGCCGGCGGTGTCACAGTAGCGAGCCAGTTCAGCAACCTCTTCGGGCTGAAGCATCGTGCCGGTCGGGTTCGAAGGACTGGCGACGATCAAACCGTCAATTGATTCTCCACCCGATACAAGACTTTCGAGGATTTCCACTGACGGCTGAAAGTTGGTGTCCGGCCCGACAGGAATATCAACAACATCAACACCGAGCGCCGTCAGGATATTGCGATAGGCGGGGTATCCAGGGCTTGCCAGGGCGACACGGTCGCCGGCATCGAACGCTGCCAAAAACGACACCACAAAGGCGCCGGATGAGCCTGTTGTGACGACAACGTTGGCAATATCAACACTGACACCATAGGCCGTCTGATAGTGGGCCGCGATCTTGGCGCGAAGCTCGGGGATTCCAAAGGCATCCGTGTAACCAAGCAAATGATTGCCGACCAATTCGCGGACCCGCTTCACTACGCCACCCGGCGCGCCGGTGCCGGGCTGGCCGACCTCAAGGTGCAAAACGTTCTCGCCTGCGGCTTCCAACGCATTGGCTTCACGCATCACATCCATGACGATGAAAGGCGGTATGGTGCCCCGCGATGATACCTTCATTGCCATTTGCCGGCGCGTCTCAGACTCATGATCCCGGAGATGTGGCGAGACCGAAGCCCCGCGGATCCGTGCGGATTCCGCACACCGGTATTTTCGCCGGCAGGCCGGTTTCGCAAATCGCCAAATTGACGGCACCAATTTTCTCCACCGGCTTGAGATCGTGGCCGCGGCGCCTGAGGGCGTCGAGTTCTGACTGCGCAAGGCCCGTTTCATACTCCGTCGTGGCCGTCGCCGGATTTCGAAACAGGCGCTTGCGTGCCATGGCAGTCTCAAGACTGTCTTTCGTGCCCGCGCCGGCGCGCAACACGACCTGCGCCAATGCCGACTGAGCCGCAGCGCCGCCGCTTGCGGCGCCCGCCATGAAAAATCTCTTCCGGAATTTGCTGATCACGATAAACCCGCCAAGCGACAGGTCACGCTCGGCAAACGACCCCGCTGGGTTCGCAAGGAACACGCCCAAGCCTCGGGCCATGCGCCCCGACCCAAATGTCCCGTTCATGGTCAACGAACAGACGACGACACCACCTTTGCGGTCAACAACGGTGAAGCTCGTCTCGCCGCCCCGCCCGGCGACCGACAATTGAACCGGCTTATCGACAACTAGACGCACCACCCTGTCATCGTGGTAACTGCTCATCAGGCTTTCAATATAGTCGCCTGACAGCTGAATGGCCGTCTCACCGTCTTCACGCTCGATCTTCGCAAATCCTTTACCGCCATCAACCAAGGCACGCTGCGTGACCTCGGCAACCAAATGTCCGCGTTCGTTCTCTTCTGCTTCGGCATAGCGTTTGTCATGGATGGCCAGCGCCATACTTTTCGCCGCCATCGTTCCCGCTTGGGTCCGTGGCATGAGGAAATGCAATGCCGTCCGATTAACGAAAGGCACCTCAATATTTCCACGCCAAATGGGTTTGAAAGACCGCAAGTCCTCATAGGTCAATGCGGCCCCGTCATCTTGGGCGGCCTGCGCGAATTGCCGGGCGAAGGGGCCGGAATAAATGGTGCCGCCACCGCGCGAGCGAATGCGGGCCAATAGCGTCGATAGGCTCTGCTGTTTCAGCAAACTACCTTCGCCGATGACGCCGCCTTGGCCGTTGTTGAAGATTTCCCGGGCTTCGGCGGATGCCGCAAAGACGCCCGGTGCTTTCTCAACCTGTTTTGCGAACGCCCGCGATATTTGCGTGCCGAACCGTGCCGCCTGCTCGGCCGGGCGTATCATTTCCGCCCAGGTCAAGTTGCCATATTTTGCATGCAGCGCGAAAAATCCGCGCGGGTTGCCGGGAACATTAACCCGGACACCTTGTTTCCCTGTACTCGTCTGACTGAGGAAATCGAGGGTTTCAATTGAATTGGTTTTGGGGTCGCGGGCCAAACAAATGCCGCCGCCGCCGAGGCCGGCGGCGCTGGGATAGGTAACCGAAAGCATAAAATAAAGCGCGACCGCCGCATCTCCCGCAGTACCCCCAGCGGCAAGAACGTCGCGCGCGATGAGTACCGCCTGCGGCTCGTCCGCCGCGACGCCACCAAAAAAGCCCTGCACGTAGCCAACCGTGCCTTTGTCCAACCCTTCTTCTTCATCCGATACCCCGGGAATATAGGAACACGCCGAAATGGTGATCGCGGCAATGGCCATGAACAATTGACTGAACCACGAGCGGCCTCTACGGTGCCCGAAGCAGGCATCCCAAGCCGTCGACAGCAAAACGAAACGTGGATTTTCGCGCGTGTCCGGTATTTTTCGCATAGTCCTCGCCTTGGTCATCATGTTAGCGGCACTGACAGGTCATTCCGCGCAATCGCGTGCGCAACGCCCGTCGCTTATTCTCGACACGGAAACAGAAGATATCATCCGTATCTACGCTTCACCAATCTTCAAGGCTGCAAACCTGAAGGGAAGCGATGTAAAGATTTTTATCGTCAAAGACAACTCGCTCAATGCTTTCGTTGCCGGCGGCCAAAAACTATTCATCAATACGGGCCTCATTATCAATAGTGATTCGCCCGGTCAAATTATCGGCGTGATCGCGCACGAAACCGGCCATATCGCGGGTGGACATCTTTCCCGTATACACGACGCGCTATCAAAAAGCACGGGGCCGGCAATTTTGGGACTCCTGCTGGGCGGTGCGGCGGCCGTGGTGTCGGGGCGTGGCGACGTCGGTGCGGCCATCATCGCCGGTGGACAGAACGCAGCACTTCGGAATTTTCTTGCTTACAACCGAACTCAAGAGGCATCCGCCGACCACGCCGCCATTTCGTATCTGGAGAAAACCGAACAATCTGCGCGCGGCCTCCTGAATTTCATGGAAAAGCTTGGCGATCAGGAATTACTTAGTCCAGCGCAACAAGACCCTTACGTCCGCTCCCACCCCCTAACAAGAAACCGCATGGCGACGCTAGCCAATCACATTGAGACGTCGAAATTTTCCGATCAGCCTGAAACTGAGAGATTTACGGCCTTACACCGACGTATGAAAGCCAAGCTGTTCGCATTTCTCAATCCCTACGGACGGACCATTCGGATATACAAAACTAACGATCCCTCGCTCGAATCGCGCTATGCCAGGGCGATCGCGGAATATCGGCGGACAAATCTTGAACCGGCATTGAAATTGATCAATGGCTTGATCGCCGAGCATCCGCAGGATCCTTATTTTCACGAGCTCAAGGGCCAAATGTTGTTTGAAAACGGCCGGATCATCGAATCAATTCGCGCCTATGGGACGGCGGCTCAAATTCTTCCCGATGCGCCGCTGATACGCCGTGATCTGGCACGCACCCAAATCGAGGCCAATGATCCCAAATTATTAAATGCCGCGATCGCCAATCTAGAGATCGCCTTGTCGCGTGATCGTGAATCGGCCAGCAATTGGCGCTTTCTGGCAATCGCCCATGGGCGAAATGGAGACCAAGGCCGCAGTTATCTAGCGCTTGGCGAAGAAGCACTGCTTCGCGGCAAACCGCCGGTCGCCCGGTTCCAGGCCGGACGGGCCAAAAATCTTTACAAACGTGGGTCCAGGGAATGGCTGCAGGCTGAAGATATTTTGCTGGCGGCCGATGACCTGGAGCGCACCCAAAAGCGGCGCAAGAACAACCGATGAGCCATTGGGTTGAGCGGCGCCAAATTTCGCGACCGCTTTGCGGCTCGGTTCGCGAAAAGCGATGGCATCGAATATTATTGGCAATTGCATGCGCCTTTTCCATCAGCGCCTGCGCACCGCCCCAATCGGCGGTCGGTCTTGATGGGGTTCTTAATATTGTTCAGCCGCTACCTGGTTTTTCGACCGAGGGGTTGAATGATGAATGGATGAAGCTTGGCCGAATGCCAGCCACGCCGCCGGATATCCGCGCCGGCGACGACCGATTGTATCTGCATCTGGAGGCGGGGTCAGCCGAGTATGCCTTACTCCGCCGTGTCCAGGCCCGCCTCCTCGCCACACCGTTCCTCGCTTGGGACTGGAAGGCCAACGGTGGCCACACCGCTGACCATCCGTTTCGGATTACCATCGGCCTATCGGATACGCCTGAACAATCCGGAAGCAACCCAATAACGGCCCTTTGGGCATCTGACATGCCGGCCTATACCCGCACCATTACAATCTCTTGGGGGGCTTCTGCGTTGCAAAGAGGTTCCATCCATATGGCCGACAATAGCGCCAAGGACAAACAGGTCGCGCGCTATACGGCTCGCGGCGGACGTGAGAACCTCGGCCGCTGGTGGGCTGAAACCGTTGACCTGTCAGCGTTGCATGGACAGGCTTGGCCGGAATTGGATATGCGAAACACTCGGATTGCTTTCGTCGGCGTGGTGATGATGCCCTCTCCTCGACCGGCGACAGTCAATTTGGCGGCGTTACGCTTGTCGCGGTAGCGCCTCGGCGCGTTGGTCAAATTCCTGTGGCATGGCGTATCCCCGTAGTCGCGCACCTTGCGGCATGCAGGAAAGTCAGGGATGATGGCGACCACTTAAAGTTGGGCCGACGAACCCATCCAGCATGAATGAGAAGAACAACTCGATGCAAAAAATCACAACCGTTTTTTCTGCTTTGCTTGTTGCCACGACCTTACTCCTGGCCGGTGCAACCGCCGCCCATGCCGAGGCCAAAGGCCTCAACGAGTTACAGAAAAAGGAAGTCGAGAGCCTGGTTCGGCAATACATTACCGACAATCCACATGTGATCATCGAAGCCATTCAGCGCATGCAGGCGCGCCAGGAAGAAGACAAGAAACGTCAGGCGAAAATGGCGTTGCACGAAAACAAATCCGAGCTTGTCGATGACCCGGACGCCCCCGTCGGCGGTAACCTGAAGGGTGACGTCACGATCGTCGAGTTTTTCGATTATCGATGCGGGTACTGTAAACGTGTGTTCCCGGCCATTCAGCAGGTCTTGAAGGATGATTTGAACGTCCGCTACGTCTACAAGGAATTCCCAATTCTGGGCCCTGAATCAGTGGCTGCGTCACGTATCTCATTGGCGCTTTGGCGAACCGATCCGAAAAAATATAAATCCTTTCACGCAGCCATGATGCAGGCGCGCGGCGCCTTGCCGGCGGCAAAAGTTCTGAGCATCGCCGCCAGCGTCGGCGCTGATGCCGCAGCGCTGAAGACCGCCATGAACGACCCGGCGATCGAAACCATCCTTGAGCGCAATTACCGGCTGGCGCAGTCGTTGGACATCAACGGCACACCGGCATTCGTGATCGGCGGCAAACTGGTGCCGGGCGCCATTGATATCGCAACCATGAAAAAAATGATCGCCGACGCGCGCGGCAGTTAATTCGGTTTGAAATTTGGAATTTTGGTTGAGCTTCGACGTTATTTAACCGGCAACATCATATATCTGAAACCATCGGGTCGTTCGATCAACATGAGCATTTGCGAAACGTTCGCCACCTTCGCTTTGTTGTAAGCTTTAAGCACTTGGCTGGGCAACCAAACGTCTTTTTGGTTCAATTGAACAATCACATCGCCGCGGTTCAGCAACATGCGGCTGGCAAGCTCCGGGTCGATTAGCGTCACCAACACGCCAACCGAGCCCCAGCGTATTTTAAATCGCTGACGGATTTTTTGAGTAATCGCGGCAAGCGTAATACCGATAGCCGGGAAATTGATCACCGCCCGCTTGGCGATTTTCCACGAAACCGGCTTCGTGCCGAGTTTAAGCTTCAAATCAAACTCGCCAGTGGCGCGAATAACATGGAGCGCAATGGTCTGACCGGGTTTTGTACCTGTCACCACCTTGACCAGACACTTGAATGTATCGATATGTGTGCCGTGAAACTTAGTGATCCGGTCACCACGTTTGACCCCGGCAAAATCGGCGGGACCGCCCAAGGCGACATCCATCACCATCACGCCTTCGGCCTTTAATAATCCCAACGCCTTGGCGATCGACGTATTGACGCCCTGCACATGCATGCCGGAGAAACCAAATTCCGCGACAGCCGGTGCTGCGACTAAAAAGGTGCCCATAAACAGGACAAACACCCCGGCCAATCGCCGCGTTTTGCCGAACAACAATTCCATAACCACCACCAAAATAGCTGTGCTGGCCAGAGTGTAACCGTCTGGACTCATTGACACAACATGCGCTGGCATCAGCTCGCCGGCCTTGCTTAACCGCTATCAGCGCGATATCCATCGCCATGCGCCATTGAGCGCAACGTCTTGGGCACCAATCGAGCAATAACATGCGCGTTCTTTCAATTTTTGGAACCCGACCGGAAGCCATCAAAATGGCGCCCGTTGTTCGTGCGCTCGAAGCGGCACCAGGAATCGAAGCACGCATATGCGTCACCGCCCAACACCGTGAGATGCTCGATCAGGTTTTGGAACTTTTTTCGGTAACGCCGGACTTTGATTTGGACATCATGCGCGCTGATCAAGATTTGGCGCACATCACCCAAGCGGTGCTGGGGGGTGTCTCTAAGGTTCTTGAAAGCGAAAAGCCAGACCGCGTTCTGGTTCATGGCGATACGACAACGACCTTAGCCGCCTCATTAGCCGCGTACTATCACCGCATTCCCGTCGGCCATGTCGAGGCTGGCTTGCGCACACATGATATGTATGCGCCGTTTCCTGAGGAAATGAACCGCAAGCTGACAGACGGCATTGCTGACCTTTGTTTCGCCCCGACCGAGGGCGCAGCGGCAAACCTCGCCAATGAAGGCATCGATAGCGCGCGTGTTTCGGTCACTGGAAATACCGTCATTGATGCCTTGCTGCATGTTGTTAACAGCATGCGGGGCAACGCGCCGCGCCGCGCCGCACTTGACGCACAATTTGATTTTCTCAATCCGGCTCGGCGGCTCATTCTTGTCACCGGACATCGTCGGGAAAATTTCGGCGATGGCTTTGAGCGCATATGCCAAGCGTTATCTCGGTTATCCGAACGTGAAGACGTGGAAGTGATTTATCCCGTTCATTTAAACCCCAACGTCCAAGAGCCGGTGAACCGACTGCTCGGCGGGCGCAGTAACATTCACCTCACCGAACCGCTGGAATACCTCCCCTTCGTCTACCTGATGGACCGCTGCCACACGGTAATTACGGACTCCGGCGGCATTCAAGAAGAGGCGCCCAGCCTTGGCAAGCCCGTGCTGGTAATGCGTGACGTCACCGAACGCCCGGAAGCCGTGGCCGCCGGCACGGTCAAGTTGGTGGGCACCGATGCGGATGCCATTGTTGCGGAAACAGCATTGCTGCTGGACGACACGGCGGTCTACAACACCATGAGCCGCGCCCATAATCCATACGGCGACGGTAAGGCCAGCGAGCGGATTGTCGAGGAGATACGGCGTGCCCACGGATATGACTAAATCCGAGTTTGAAAAAATATGCGTCGTTGGCCTGGGCTATGTCGGTCTGCCGACGGCCGCCGTATTCGCAAGCCGTGGACTTGATGTTCTGGGGTATGACGTCGATGCGCGGGCCGTCGGCATGATCAACGAAGGCCGGGTTCATATCGTCGAGCCGGATCTCGATATCTTAGTCAACGGCGCCGTGGCGCGGGGCAAGTTGCGCGCAGCGACCGAGCCGGCGGCCGCCGATGTCTTCATCATTGCCGTACCAACGCCGTTCACGGACAGCAACAAACCTGACGTCAGCTATCTAGAAGCCGCTGCCGAAAGCATCGCGCCGGTACTGGCCCCAAATAACCTAGTAATTATTGAATCCACGTCGCCGGTCGGCACCACCGATAAGTTTTCGAGCTGGCTTGCTGAAAAGCGCCCCGACCTGAGTTTCCCACATCAGGCCGGCGAAACCGCCGATGTCTGTCTAGTTCATAGCCCGGAACGGGTCTTGCCTGGCCGGGTCCTGATTGAGCTTACCCGCAATGATAGGGTCGTCGGTGGTATGACTCAGCGTTGCGCCGAACAGGCAGCCGCATTTTACAAACTGGCGGTCGATGGCAAGTGCTTGTTAACCACGGCACGTACCGCCGAGCTGGTTAAACTGGCCGAAAACGCCTATCGCGACGTCAACATCGCCTTTGCCAATGAACTTTCAGTCGTCTGCGACAATCTGGGCATCGACCCGTGGGAAGCCGTCGCGCTGGCCAATCATCACCCCCGGGTGAATATCTTGCAGCCGGGTCCTGGCGTCGGCGGTCATTGCATCGCCGTTGATCCCTGGTTCATCGTCGATGCCGCACCTGACGATACGCCGCTCATTCAGGCCGCACGTCAGGTCAACGATGGCAAACCAGGGCGCATCGTCGCCGCCGTCAAGGCCATGAGCGACAATTTGGACAACCCGACAGTCGCCTGCCTAGGACTGTCTTACAAAGCCGATATCGATGACCTGCGCGAAAGCCCCGCCGTTGATATCACCCGGGCCATTGCCTGGCAGATTGATGGCACGGTGCTTTGCGTCGAGCCGCATATTGATGAATTGCCGGAAAGTCTGAATGATATGAAAAACCTGCGCCTCACGGACCAGGAGACCGCTTATGAGGCGGCCGATATTATCGTCTTGTTGACCGACCATGCGATGTTCCGTGACCTACCGCCGGCTTACCGCGAAGGCCAGCAAATTATCGATACCCGTGGCGCCTGGAGGGAATAACGATGCGTGCTGTCGTCTGCCGTGAATTTGGCCCCTACCAGGATATGGAAATTGATGACATCGACTTGCCCGCACCGGCCGCCGCTCAGATATTGATCGACACCAAGGCCGCGGGCGTGAGTTTCGGGACCAGCCTGGTGATTGCCGGCAAGTACCAGCGCAAACCGCCCCGGCCCTTCGCGCCCGGCACCGAAGTCGCGGGCGTGGTTCTTGAAATCGGTGCCGATGTCACCGGCATCTCTGTCGGCCAACGGGTCTATGCCGCTATCGACTGGGGCGGCTTTGCCGAGCGCGCCATTGCCCGCGACATCCATACCCACCCCATGCCGGACAGCCTAGATTTCCCGGCGGCGACCTTATTCCCCATTTCCTATCCAACGTCCTATGCGGCCCTGGTCTGGAAAGGCCGGTTGCAGGCCGGTGAAACCGCGCTCATTCACGGCGCATCGGGCGCCGTGGGTCTTGCTGCCGTCGAAATCGCCAAAGCCCGTGGCGCCACCGTTATCGCCACCGCCAGCACCGGTGAGAAACGCCAATTGGCCGCCGATCACGGCGCTGATCATGTGATCCCTTATGAAGGCCTGCGCGATGGCGTCAAAGAGATCACTGCCGGCAATGGCGTCGATGTTGTCTTCGACCCCATCGGCGGCGACGTGTTCATGGAATCGCTTCGCGCCACGGCGCGTGAGGGCCGCTTGGTGACCATCGGCTACGCGTCCGGGAAGATCCCCGAGCCGCCGCTGAATTTCCTGCTGGTCAAAAACATGTCCATTATCGGCCTCAATTACGGCACTTATCTCGGCTGGAGCCCTGGTGACGACGGGGCGGATTATGCCGGTGATATCAAAGCCATGCACGCCGATCTGCACGGCATGCTGGATGCCGGCCAATTGCGGCCCGTGGTCAGCTATACTTTCCCCCTGGCTCAGTTTGCCGATGCCATGGATACGGTGTTGGCCCGGCGATCCACCGGAAAAGTCGTTCTGAAAATCTAATCTTTAAACGGCCAATGCCATGCGCGCATGGTTTCGGGCCTGCCATAACACCTCAGCCTCGCGTTGAGCCGTCTCCACATTATCGGCGCGGCCCAAAAGTTTAAGCGCAATGGCCAAGGTGCCGGTGATCGCGGCTATTCCATAAGCATCATCGTCGGCGCCCGACCAAACTGCCGCCAGGCGCCCGATGTCCATCTCGCCATCCTCCGCCTGCAGGGGGTCCGCCAGCGATGCCGGCCAATGATCCTCACCACATGTGCCCGCATGGACAGTACTGACGGAGAGAGCCTTGTTTGGCCGGCGTTCGATTTCACCGCCCTCGCCTCGAAACACCATGGCCGCCGGCTCGCCCAGCAGCCGCATGGCTTGTTGATGAATGGGCATGAAACTGGGATGGAAAATGCCTTGCAGCAGGTGCGGCGCGCGCAGCGGATTGAGCAGCCGGGCCACCGTGTGAACCGGTGAACGCAACCCGAGGATGGGTTTCAAATTGATAATTTTATCAAGCTTCGGTGACAGCTGTCCAAGTGGTAGATAGGCAAATCCGGTCTCCCCAATCGCCACCGCCGCTTCATCCAGCGACCGGGTAACCGGCAAACCGAGCGCCGACAATGCAGCCCCAGTGTAAAGACGCCCTTCCGTGTGTCCATCCGTGCCATGCATGAATATCCTCACGCCTCCCTGCACCAGAACCATGGCAGCTAGCAAAAACCACGGCAACTGACGTCGCTTGCCGGCATAGGATGACCAATCCAAATCCGGCACCGGGGCCCCCGACGGCAACCCCAACGATGCCCTAGCGGCACGGGTGAACCCCGTGACTTCTTCGGCCGTTTCCTCTTTCAGACGCATCAGCATAAGAAAGGCGCCAAGTTGCTCGGGCTCGACCTCGCCGCCAAGCACCATCGCCATCGCAGCCTCGGCTTCCTCGCCCGTCAACGAACGGCTTTTGGTTTTGCCGCGCGCCAGAATTCGAATGTATTTTGCGAACTCGTGCTCTGCCATGACACCTAACCACCCTTCGCCTCAAGTTTCCTTCACTTCACCGATTTTCGCCACCCCATTTCGCCATATGGCGCCGCGCCAAAACCTTTTCCGACCAGATCAATAATCCGTAATCGGCATTTCGTCCTGCTGGCTAATTAAGGCGCTAATCCTCTATACGTTTGCCCACACATGCCAGCTTGGACAGGAGCGCGCCGTGAAATATCTTCCTATTCTTATCGACATCCGTAATCAAGACGTCCTGGTCGTCGGCGGCGGGCATGTCGCGGCGCGCAAGGCACGCGGCGCTGAGCGCGCCGGCGCCAAGGTCACGGTGCTCTGCGGATCCCCGACGCCGAGCATGATAAAACTCCTGAATGAAACCGAATGTCGGCATGTGGACGCGCCCTTCGAAGCAAACCATCTTCGCGGCGTGCGCCTAGCGTTCGTCGCAACAGAGGATGAAGATTTGGCGAAATCCGTGTCCCGCGCGGCCCGGGAAGCGAGCATTCCGGTCAATGTCGCAGACAGGACGGCGTTGTGTTCTTTTATCATGCCCGCCACCGTTGATCGCCACCCCATTGTCATCGCAGTTTCCAGCGGCGGCGATGCGCCAATCCTGACCCGGTCCCTTCGGGCCCGGTTGGAGACGTTACTGCCCGCCGATCTTGGCAAGGTTGCTGATTTCGTTGGTGCACGGCGCGATAACGTCAGCCGTGCACTCCCGAATTTTGACGCGCGTCGGCGGTTCTGGGACCGCTTCATCGAAGGCCCGATCCCCGAACATCTTTCAGCAGGAGATGAGACAGAAGCCCAGCACTTGTTTGAGCGATCGCTGAGCGCCATCGAGGACGGCGACGGGCAGACGCCCGCAGGCACTGTTGCCATCATCGGCTGCGGCCCTGGCGATCCGGATATGTTGACATTTCAGGCGCTCAGATTGATGCAACAAGCAGATATCGCCTTGGCCGAAGCGGACGTAACCGATGGCATCCTCGAGCGCGTGCGCCGCGATGCCGAGATATTCCAACGCGAAAAAACAGTTGTGCCGGTCGAAAAAATGGCCTCATGGGTAAGCGAAGGAAAGGCCGTTGTTCGGCTTGGCTCCGGGGATTTCGGGCGTAGCAATCAAGGAAATCAGGAAGCCGCAATACTGGCCGAACAGCACATCAAGGCGACGGTCATCCGAGGGGTCGCCGAATACCCCTCCAGCTAAGTGGTTTGCTGATCGTCCGGCTTTTTGTCTTCGTCGCCATCTTCAGCAACGTCATCGCCGTCCGTATCGGGTTCATCGTCGTCGTCATCCGACACCTCTTCATCGCCACGATTCTTTTCGATCATTTTGACGGCGATGATGGAAATTTCATAGAGCGCGATGGTCGGCACCGCCAGGCCGATTTGCGAAATCACGTCGGGCGGCGTGAGGATGGCCGCGGCCACAAACGCCATGACGATGGCGTACTTTCGCTTGTCTCTCATGCCTTGCGACGTGACCAGCCCGACACGCGCTAGCAGCGTCATCACCACCGGCAATTCGAAACATATGCCGAAAGCAAATATTAGGCGCATCACCAAGGAAAGATATTGATCAACCTTGGCCTCAAGCTGAATTGGCAGCGTACCGGCGCCGCCAACCGCTTCGAAACTCAGAAAGAATTTCCAGGCCAACGGGAAAATAAAGTAATAAACCAGCGCCCCGCCCATAAAAAACAAGATGGGCGTAGCCACCAGGAACGGCATCAGGGCGCGCTTTTCGTGTTTGTAGAGTCCGGGGGCCACAAACATCCAGAACTGAATGGATATAAACGGAAACGACAGGAAAATGGCAGCGAAAAAGGCAACCTTGATGTAGGTGAAGAAAGCCTCGTGCAAGGCGGTGAAGATCAATCGTCCGTCGCGGCCGACGTCCGTGTAACTGTCCGCCAAAGGCTGGACCAGGAAATCATAAATCGCCGGCGCAAAATAATAACAGGCGAAAAACAGCACCAAGATCGCGACGGCCGAACGCAACAGCCGCGTACGCAGCTCGATCAGATGATCGAGTAACGGCATTTTGGTTTCTTCCGTCTCAATGATTTTGTTTTCTTCGGCCACGCGACGTTACCCTTCGACCTTCTTGTCTTCAGATGACGGTGCCTCATCCGGCTCGGGGGCCGGCTGGGGGGCCGGTTCAGAGATCGCCTCGGGGGCTGGCTCGGGGGTCATTTCAACGGCATCGATCTCCATATCAGCGGCGTCGGATACGGCGGGCGTGTTGTCCGTTTCCGCCAAGGTCTCCGGTTTCCGGTTCGGGTCGGTCGCGTCCTTCAAATCTTCCACGGCTTTTGACCAATCGCGCTGCTCGTCGGACATATCGAGCTCGCGCGCGATTGTGCCCGTCGGGTCCATGTCGTCGCCGATCATTTTATTTGCTTGTTGCTTAATATCATCCAGGTCGGCTTCGCGGACCATATCGTCGATACCGTCTTGAAGGTCGCGGGCCATGCCGCGGGCCTTTTTAATCCATTGGGTGATGGTCTTGATAGCGCGCGGCAAATCCTTTGGTCCGATCACAATGATCGCCAATACCGCAAGGACAAACAGTTCCTGCCAGCCGATATCGAACATGGCGGGCTGATACTCCCAGACTTGTTACGCTGTTGAAAGACGCGGCGGGTGGGCTCAATCGGGAGCGCGCAGCGGGATATTCAAGACCCGTCCAGCGCCCAGATTAACCGTTCGCCGCTTTGTCTTTCTCCGGCGCTGTTTCACTGCTCTCGGCTGCTTCCGCATTGATGACCTTGGGCGCTTCTTCACTTGCGCCCTCACCTTCGGCAGTTTCGTCTTCCTTCATACCTTTTTTGAAGGATTTCAGACCTTTACCGAAGTCGCCCATCAATCTGGAAATCTTGCCGCCGCCACCGAATAAAACGAGGACGACCGCCAAAACGACCAGCCAATGCCATATACTGAATGTTCCCATACCGGTTTCTCGCCTGTTTTCATGGGGTTGAAGCGCGGATAATGGCAGAATCGACCGGCAGGGGCAATGCGTCGATTGGCCGCGTCAGTCACAATGGAAATTTAGCTCAGGGGCCCTCTGGATCGAGCGGCTCGGCGGCGGTTTCCGCGTCGTCGCCAATCACGTCGGGCAGCAGCGCAACCTGCTCGGATTCGGACGACGGCGCGCTCAAGTCGCCGCCATGCACCCGGTAGGCATTGATCGCTGGGCCGGATTCCAAAAGTCCCGTCGCCTTGAGTTCCTTAATACCCGGCAGGTCTCTGACGTCTTCTAGGCCGAAGTGGTCGAGAAAATCATCGGTTGTTTTCCAAGTCGCCGGGCGACCGGGTGTATCACGGCGCTTGCCGGGTTTGATCCAGCCCGCCTCCATGAGCACGTCCAAAGTCCCTTTGCTAAGGCTGACGCCACGAATTTCTTCCATTTCAGCGCGGGTCAATGGCTGATGATACGCGACAATTGCCAGCGTTTCGATCGCCGCGCGCGAAGGTTTACGCGGCACATCGATTTCCTTTTCCAGCAACGGCCGGATATCGTCGGCGGTCCGGAAGCTCCACGATTTGCCGTGCCGGGTTAATTCAACGCCCCGGCCCTCGTAATAGGACCGCAAGGCATCAAGCATGCCTTTCAAATCGACATCATCAGGTAACCGTGCCGCCAATTGCTTCTCACTCAAGGGTTCGGCGGCGGCGAACAAAATGGCTTCCAAAAGGCGCAGGTGCTGGCGTTCAATCTTGGTCATTCTTGATCAGTCTCCGGATTT
>JABJBP010000129.1 GCA_018665815.1 Rhodospirillaceae bacterium | reverse complement strand
AAGGGGCTAAACTAAAACAGCTAAAAAACTACCCTTCGAAGAAGGGCGCGGCGACGAGAATCTTATTTACTTGGCTCTCTAAATACCCGTTTTCGGCACTCATTTTCAGATAATTCTGCCAGTCCGGATCAGCCTGCATGGCGGCGCGTTTTGTGGCGCGGTCGGCGGCGTCTTCATAGGCCCAGATATGGACGTAGGAGTTGACGTCGCCGACGTCCGTATAGGCATAGAGGAAGGGCTTGCCCAAATTCCGCACCTGCGCCTCGTAGCCGTGCTCTTTATAAAATGCCAACGCCTTCATGATGGTGCCGGGGCGAAAGGTGTAGGTGCGGTGATCGTAAATCATCGTGAGAGGTCCTCTTTGGGGTCATTAATCGGGGTGAAACTCAATCGGTCACGGGCGAATGCGCCAGCGTCCATTTTTCGACAGCTTTTGACGTTAGCCAAAGAGCCACTGTGGCGTCGAAATTCTTATAATGATCGCTGGCCAGATGGTCTTGGAAGGCATCCGCGTCGGTATAAAGTTCATAAAGAAAGGTGCGGGCCGGATCGTCCGGATCCTTACACACGTCAAATCGATGGCAACCGGGTTCACGTTCGACGGAGTTACGCGCCTGGGCGGCCATCGCGGTATCGAAAGAGGCGATGTGTTCGGGTTGAACATGAAAAGTCACGGTGATGGCAAACATAAATGGTCTCTCTCTTTAAGCGTCGTCGAGCATGGCTAGGGCCTTGATAAAGAAGTCCGGCGCGCCGAAATTTCCAGACTTCAGCGCCAGCGCCATGGCCGGGCCACCAAGAGTTTCGGTCCAGGGCACGCCGGGGTCAATCTCCGGGCCAATACGAAGCCCGGTGATGCCCAAGGCCTGAACGACGGCCCCGGAAGTTTCACCGCCGGCGACAATCAACTGCCGGACACCACGCCGGCAAAGGCCTGCGGCGATGGCACCCATGGCGGTTTCGACCAAGGCACCGGCATTGTCGGTACCCAGTTTAGCCTGGGCTTTTGCAACGGCATCCGGTTCGGCGGAGGAATAAATCAATACTGGCGTATCTGTGTTTTGATCGTCGGCCCAAGCGAGGGCGTGCTCGGCGGTGTTGTCGGTGAAGGCCAGCGGGTCCAGATAATAAGATGGCCAGTGATCTTGTGCCCGGGCGATCTGGTCACGGGTCGCCCGCGAGCAACTGCCGGCGAGGACGGCAGCGCGCCCTTGGATGGTGGGAAGCGCTGGTGCAATCGCCGGGTCCAATAGCCCAGCGCGGCGGAAGTTATCGGGCAGACCCAGGGCAACACCGGAACCACCGGTGATCAATTCCAAGTCCTGGGCCGCACCGCCGATGGCCACCAAATCAGCGTCGGAAATGGCATCCACAAGGGCGTGGCGTACGCCGTCAGCCTTGAGCGCGCCGGCCGCCGCGCGAATGGCATCGACGCCGGCGCCGACCGTATTCATATCGATAAGTCCGACCCCAAAGGGCGTTTGGCGCGACAGCACACGGAGCAGATTGGCGTCGGTCATCGGCGTTAGCGGATGATCTTTCATGCCCGATTCATTGAGCAACTCATCACCGACATAAAGATAGCCTTTATAAAGCGTGCGCCCGTTGGCCGGGAAGGCCGGGCATGCGATGGTAAAATCGGCGCCCAGTGCATCGAGAAGCGCATCATTGACAGGGCCGATATTGCCGGCGTCGGTGGAATCGAAGGTCGAGCAGTATTTGAAAAAGAATTGTTGGGCGCCTCGCGATCTCAACCAGTCGAGGGCGGCGACGGATTGGCGGACGGCCTCACCAACTGGCGCGGTCCGGGTTTTCAGCGCGACAATGACCGCAGCAGCCTCGCCCGGATCGAAATCTTTATCCGGCACGCCGATGACCTGAACCGCCGGCATGCCTTGGCCGACCAGCGTGTTGGCCAAATCGGTGGCCCCGGTAAAATCGTCGGCGATGGCACCTAAAAGCATTTGTGGCGGGCCTTAATATGATCAAACAACGGACATGCGGGCTTTAATTCGGCCGGTTAATATGCCCTAGCGCCGGCCCTTGAGAAAGTAACTCTCGACCTCGCCGACGCTGCGCATTTGCATGGTGCCGCGGGGCTTAAACTCAAATCGATCCATGAGCGGTTTGGCGAATGCCTCGGATACGTGAATATGACCCGGCTGAGAGTAGGATTCATATCGACTGGCGTGATTCACTGTCGTGCCCCAGACATCGTAGACGTATTTATGTTTGCCGATGACGCCAGCGACGACCGGCCCGGTGTGCATGCCGATCCTGATCTCGAAGGGTTTGCTTAAGCTCGGGTTGATCTCTTCCAGGGCCGCGACCATGCCCAAGGCCATGTCGGCGCAGGCTTCCAAATGATCGGGGATGGGCTCAGGCAGACCGGCGACCAGCATATAGGCGTCGCCGATGGTTTTCACTTTCTCGACGCCAAACGTCTTGGCCAGCATGTCGTAATGAGAGAACAGGCTGTTCAGGTCCTTGACCAGTTCACCGGCTCCAAGATTTCCTGAAATCTCCGTAAAGCCGACCAAATCAGAGAACAGGACGCTGACTTCATCGAACCGGTCGGCGATCAATTCTTCGCCGGCGTTGATGCGTTCGACAATTGTCGGCGGCAGGATGTT
>JABJBP010000012.1 GCA_018665815.1 Rhodospirillaceae bacterium | reverse complement strand
TGAATTCCGATGGTTTACTCATGGCGTCGCTATCGCTAGGCTCGGGCCCGCTTCAGACAACCCGTTCGGAAAACCGGATGAAGAGCAACTTGCCAAATTTCCGTCTTTCACGATCCGCCACTTTCGCTGCCCTCGGCGCCTGTGCGCTGACGCTCGGTGCCTGTCAGTCTCTGCAAGGCGGCGGCCCGTTGCAAGCTGAAAGCCCGCCGGCGGGCGTGGCGACGACGACTGGCGTGCCGCGTTCACATCAACGCCCGCCCATTCTCAGTGGTCCGCAAATTCAGGTGCTCTCGGTGCCGGCGGGTACCGCCCGAGCCGCCGCGCCCAGCCAGCCCGGTCCGTCACAAGCAATTGGATCGAGTGGCGCATTACCGACAAGCCCGTCACAAACCTCTGCGCACAATCCACCCGGTACCAACGTCGTACCGAGCCCGGATTTACCCTCGCTGTCTCATTTGATTAACCGACCTGGTCTGCAAGGCCAGTTTCAAAGTGGCGCACCGACCCAGCCGGCCCGGCCGGTGATGCCGCCGCCGGCGACGACGGACACGGTGCGTGCCGCGATTTTATTGCCGCTCAGCGGCCGCAATGAAGCGCTCGGTCGCGCGCTTCTCAATGCGGCGCAGTTGGCGGTGTTTGATTTTGCCGACCGACGCCTGGAACTTTTCCCCCTCGATACCAAGGGTACACCGCAAGGCGCGCAGAAAGCGGCGCAAATGGCGATCGGTGACGGCGCCGCAGTTATTCTGGGACCTTTGCTGGGTTCGTCGGTACGCGCTATTGCGCCGGCCGCGCGGGCCGCTCATGTGCCGGTTTTGGCGTTTTCCAGCGATCGCTCTGTGGCCGGCTCCGGAATCTATACCATGGGCTTCCTGCCGGCCGATCAGGTTCGCCGGGTGATGACCTACGCCTATCAACGCGGCTTGACGCGGTTTGCGGCGCTGGCGCCGGACAATACTTATGGGGCGAGTGTCGTTGATACGCTACGGACCGTCGCCCGCGCCATTGGCGCCGAGGTTACGGCGGTGAACTTTTATGATCCTAGCGCCCAGGATTTTACCGAGGTGGTGCGGGTCCTGGCTGATTATGACGACCGGCGAGCGGCTCTTTTGAAACAGCGCAAGGTTTTGGAAAAAGAAACCGACGCCCTTTCGAAAATAGCATTGAAGCGATTGGAAACCCTGCAAACCATCGGTGATCTGCCGTTCGATGCCCTGCTGGTTGCGGACGGTGGCAAGCGATTGCAATCGGTGGCGGCGCTTTTGCCGTTTTATGATGTTGACCCGTCGAAGGTCAGAATGCTGGGCACCGGCCAATGGGATGTGCCGGGCATCGGCGCCGAGCCGGCGTTGCTGGGCGGCTGGTATTCGGCACCGGCACCCAGTGCGCGGGCGGATTTTCTCAAGTTGTATCAATCAACCTACGGCGCCGCACCGCCGCGCCTGGCGACGATGGCCTATGACGCGGCGGCCTTAGCGGCGGTGTTATCAAGGGTCGATGGCGGCCCTGACTTTTCCGATGCAACGCTGACGACGCCCAGCGGTTTCGATGGCCGTGACGGCATATTTCGCTTTCTGCCTGGCGGTTTGGCTGAACGCGGGCTGGCGGTTTTGCAGGTGCGCAAGAATGACGCCAAGGTCATCAGTCCGGCGCCGGCGACCTTTGAGACGGCAATCAATTAATTCAGGTTAAGGCAGAGACCGACACCCGCGCTACCAGGTGGCTTTGCTGTCGATTAATTCGTGGGCGGCATCGGTGGTCAGCGGCTTCGACATGAAAAATCCCTGGCCGTACTGGCAGCCGAGATCGCGCAGCGCATCCATTTGCGCCTGTTCTTCGATACCCTCGGCGACAATGTTCATATCAAGCGCCAGGGCCAATTGCGCAATCGAGCGGACAATGCGCTGGCTGCTCTCGGATTTGTCCATATTAGTGACGAAGACGCGGTCGATTTTCAGCGTGTCGAAGGGCAGCTGGTGCAGGTAGCTGAGGCTCGAATAACCGGTGCCGAAATCATCAATGGCGATGAGGACGCCGAGGTCTTTAAGTTTATCCAGGGCGGCCTTCGCGTGATCGAAGTTTTCAACCATTAAGGTCTCGGTGATTTCCAGCTTGATATCACCCGGCGGCGTGCCGCTGGCATCGATGATGTCGGCCAACCGGTCGATCTCGCTGAGTTCGCTGAGTTGCAGGCCCGACACATTGACGCTCATGAACGGTGCGGCGACGGCGGGGAAGTTTTCATTGAAACGGCCAGCCAGGTTTTTTTGTTCCTTGAGGCTGGTCTCCAGGGCCCACCGTCCGAGCTCTACAATCAAGCCGGTTTCCTCGGCCAAGGGGATAAATTCGACCGGTGAGACGAAGCCGCCGTCATCCTTACGCCAGCGCATCAGAGCTTCGAAGCCGGCGATATGGCCGCCGTCCAACGAGGTGATTGGCTGGTAGTGCATTTCGAACTCGCCGGCGTCGAGGCCCCGACGCATGTCGCGTTCGGTGTTGATGCGGTCAAAGGCGAGGCTGCGGATTTCCTCCAATGAGGTATTCATTTCGCTCGATGTGGTGCGCATGCCGGAAAGCTGGCGCTGCGCGTCGCGGAACCGCGCTAAGACGATACGCAACAGCAGGTTCATCATCGGGTGCGCTGATTTCAGCGGCTGAATAAACCGTGAGCGCTGGATGACGATGACTTCCGTATCCTCAACGGCGGTGACCGTGGCGGAGCGCGGCACGTCGTCAATCATCGACATCTCGCCGAAGATTTCGCCCTTGCCCAATTCGGCGATGATGGTCTCGCCGTCGTCCTTGGGCAGCGAGACTTGTACCCGGCCTCTTTCAATGAAATAGGCGTTGCGGCCCTCGTCGCCCATGGCAAAAATCTTTTGGCCGGCGCTGTAGGTTTTTGAAAATATCATCTGCGCCATGCGCGCTATCCCCTCTCCGCGCGGTCCCCCGCGATATGTGATGAGAATATTCTAACTACAAATGGTTGCGCGATGGTAAAGACTTCGTTGAAGGCATCAGGCGCCGGCTTCGGGGGCGAGCAAGCGCGCGAGGATGGCATTCAACCGAAGTCGGCCTTCAGCCGTCGCGGTGATGCGTCCGGCTGCGGCATCCAAAAAACCGCCCGCGGTCAATTCCCGCAGGCGGCCCGGCTCGACCAAATCATCAAATGACAACCCGGACAGCGCCGCCAGCGCCTTGGTGTCGAGCCCTTCTGTGAGCCGCAGCCCGGTCATGATCATCTCTTCGGCGCGCTCGGTGGGGCTCAGTTGGCGGCGTTTCGCCGTGCCATGGCCGTGTTCGCCGACAAGTTCCAGCCAACGGGCGGGATCGTGAATTTGGTGCGTCGCCTCGAATGTGGTTGGTGAAGCCAGCCGGCCATGAGCGCCGGGCGTTATTCGCCCATGCGCCCCGGGCGTTATTCGCCCATGGGCCCCAGGCCCAATGCCCACATAATCGCCGCCACGCCAGTAGGTCAGGTTGTGGCGGCTTTCGGCACCGGGCCGGGCGTGGTTGGAAATTTCATAAGCCAGGAAGCCGGCCGCCTCGAGAATTTCTTGCGTTGCCTCGAAAAGCTCAACCGCGCGGTCCTCATCTGCGCCGGCAACGCCTTCGCGGAAAAACGCCGTGCCGGGTTCGATGGTCAATTGATAGACCGACAAATGATCGCCGGACATCGCCAAGACCTCGCCCAACTCAACCTGCCAATCGGCCACGGATTGGTGGGGGCGCGCGTAAATCAGATCAAAGGAGACACGCTCGAACACAGCCTTGGCCACCTTCATGGCAGCCCGCGCCTGGGCCGCGTCATGAACCCGGCCCAAGAACGCCAGCGGTTCGTCACGCAGCGATTGTACACCGATGGAGAGACGATTGACCCCCGCATGCCGGTAATCAGCAAACCGCCCCTGTTCGGCTGATGACGGGTTGGCTTCCAGCGTCACTTCCAAATCCGTCGCGGCCTGCCAATGGTCTGCAGCCGCGTCCAGAAGTGCGGCTACGGTCGCCGGCGCCATCAATGACGGGGTGCCGCCGCCGAAGAACACGCTGGTCAACCGGCGGCCTTGCGTCTCTGCCGCAAAATGCGCCAGTTCCGACAGCAAGGCGTCGCGCCAGTGGGCCTGATCGACGGTATCGGAGACATGGCTGTTGAAATCGCAATAGGGGCATTTCCGCTCACAAAACGGCCAGTGGATATAAAGCGCGATGTCGTTTTTGATGTCGGTCATTTATTCGGTAATGTCAGTGGCAGCGGCCATGACAATAGCACTTCCGGGCACATTTGGCCGCGATGCAGCCGGGTGCGTTCGATGACCGTGCGCCCGCCGATGGCCTGATAAAACCCCAAGGCCGGATTGTCGGCGTGGACGACAACGCCCATTTCCTTGCAGCCATTTTCCGCCAACGCCGCCGCGCCCGTCGCCGTCAACGCGCGGCCCAGCCCTAACCCTTGGCCAGCTTGGACAATATAGAGCGTATCGATCATGCCATCGAAGTCAGCGGTGGGCTCATCAGAGGATTTGACGCTGATGAACCCGACGATGGCGCCCTCGACTTCAGCGCCGAATACCGACACACCACTGTCCGGGTCCAGCCGTTGGCTCCAGCTCGCCAGAGCCTCTTCAGCCGTTAGCCCATCCACCATGACGTCCGGCAAAATCCCCCGGCAGGTTTCCCGCCAGGCCCGGCAATGGACATCAGCAATAGCTGCCGCATCTGTGGGGCTGGCGGCGCGGATGGCGGCTGTACGAATGTCGGTCGGGCGGCTCACGGCTGAAAGCAGGCCTGAACGAGCTTTCGAAACGCGGTGGCGCGGTGGCTGATGGTGTGTTTTTCGGCGTGCTCGAACTCGCCGAAGGTGATGGCGTGGCCGTCGGGGATGAACATCGGGTCATAGCCGAAGCCTTTGTCGCCGCGCGGCGGCCAGACCAGGGTGCCGTAGACGGTGCCTTCGAAGGTTTCCGCGCCACCGTCCGGCCAACACAACGCCAGGGCGCAGGCGAAATGCGCACGGCGGTCGCCATCGCCAAGCTCGGTCCAGACCTTTTCCATGGCCAGATCGAAATCCTTCTCCGGCCCGGCCCAGCGCGCCGAATGGATGCCCGGTTGGCCGCCCAAAGCCGGCACCACGAGGCCGGAATCGTCCGATAGCGCGGGCTTCCCTGAACCTTGCACCGCGGCGCGCGCCTTGATCAGCGCATTACCGATGAAGGTATCTTCGTCTTCGACGGGTTCGGGCAACCCCAATTCACCGGCGGACAGAACCTTGGTGCCGAAGGGCGCCAAGAGATCGGCGATTTCACGCAGCTTGCCCGGGTTGTGGGTGGCGATCACCAGTTCCGGTTCGGTGAATGTCCGAGCCACGCTAGGGGCTCCTGTTAATCTAGGCCGAGTACTTGGCGCTGAAGGGCGGCCAACTCACCGCAGCCTTTCTTGGCCAATGCCAGCAGCTCCAGGAACGCCGCCTCGGTGAACGGGTCTTCCTCGGCGGCGCCCTGAATTTCGACGATGCCACCGGCACCGGTAAGCACGAAGTTGGCGTCAGCTTCAGCATTGGAATCCTCGGCGTAATCCAAATCCAATACCGCAGCACCTTTATAGAGCCCGCAGGAAATTGCCGCGACTTCACCGATCAGTGGGATTTCCTTGATGATGCCGAGCTTTTTGCAGCGCTCAAACGCTCGGTGCAAGGCCACGTAGGCGCCGGTGATTGCTGCGGTGCGCGTGCCGCCGTCGGCCTGGATGACGTCGCAATCAATGCGCACCTGCATTTCGCCCATGGCTTTCAAATTTGTCACGGCCCGCAAACCGCGGCCGATCAGGCGTTGAATTTCCTGCGTGCGGCCCGATTGTTTGCCGCGTGCGGCTTCGCGGCCGGTGCGCGTGTTGGTGGCGCGGGGCAGCATACCGTATTCCGCCGTTACCCAGCCGCCGCCGGTATCGCGGAGCCAGCCCGGCACCCGTTCCTCGACGGACGCCATGCACAAGACGTGGGTATCACCGAAACGCGCCATGCACGATCCCTCGGCGTGTTTGGCCACGTCGGGCTCTAAGATAACGTCGCGCATCTGGTCGGCGGTGCGCCCCGAAGGTCTGCTAGCGGTGGCAGTCATGTGTTGGGCCTCATCTGGGTTGTCTAATGGGTTGTCTGGGACGGCTGATTTGTTCGGGCTTCTCTACCCCGCGCCTAAGCCAAGGACAAGGGCCAAGAACAAGAGCTAAAGACAAGAGCCGAGGACAAGGGCGGCGAATTTGGGCACCCCGCTGGCGCCACCGGATGAGCGGGTTTCATTGACGCAGCCGACACGCGAACCTATTTTCTTCGGATGGGCGCGGTCGCGAAAGTGACGCGCCAATCAACAAGGAATACGCAGCCAGATGATCACCGAGTTGAACGAGCGCTCGCGCGAAGTATTCCGCCTGATCGTCGACGCCTATGTGGAGACCGGCGAGCCCGTCGGCTCGCGCGCCATCGCCCGGCGCCTTGGCGCCAAACTCTCGCCGGCAACGGTCCGCAATGTCATGGCAGACCTCGAAGACAGTGGTCTTTTGTTCGCGCCGCACACCTCCGCCGGCCGTTTGCCCACCGACGCGGGGCTCAGATTGTTCGTCGACGGCTTATTGGAAATCGGCAATCTATCCGCCGAGGAACGAGAATCCATCAAGGGCCAGTGCGCCGGCTCATCAAACAGCCTGGATGGGTTGTTGGAAGAAGCCACGGCAGCGCTCTCAGGGCTCACCGGTTGCGCCAGTCTGGTACTCGCGCCAAAAACCGAAAGCCCCTTGAAGCACATTGAATTCGTCAATTTGAGCCCCGGGCGCTCGCTGGTCGTGCTGGTCACCGAAAGCGGCATCGTCGAAAACCGCATCATTCAGACCCCCGAGCACCTGCCGCCGTCCAGCCTGGTGAAGGCCAGTAACTTCCTCAGTGCGAAACTGGTCGGGCGCACCATCCCGGAAGCCTACGATGAGATCATGACCGAGCTGGATCAGGCGCGCATCGAAATCGACGCGTTGACCAGCCGGGTGGTCGAAAGCGGCTTGGCCGTGTGGTCCGGCGACGCCAACACCGAGGCCGCCTCGGCGGCACAAAGCGGCTCATTGATCGTCCGGGGGCAGGCGCATCTTTTAGAAGACGTTTCCGCCATGGCCGATCTTGAGCGCATCCGGGCCTTGTTTTCGGCGCTGGAAACCAAAGAGGAAATTTTGAAACTGTTGTCGCTCGCCGACACGGCGGAGGGCGTGCAGATTTTCATCGGCGCCGATAACGCGCTGTTTAGTCTGGCGGGCGTTTCGATGGTTTGTGACAGCTTCAAGACCACCAACGAACAGATCGTCGGCGCCATCGGCGTCGTCGGCCCGACGCGGATGAATTACGCCCGCATCATCCCGATGGTTGATTACACGGCCAAACTTATTGGCCGGCTTATGGGTTGACGTGCGGATGATGGCGGCTAAATAGAGATCAAAGACGGAGAAAGACTTCAGATGTCCGAACACGACGCAGATAAAAACCCGGCGGATCACGCACCCGCCCCGCAAGGCCCGAAGATCGAATTGACCGGGGCCGGCGACACCGAAGGCACCGGCGATATCGCGCCCGGCGCCCTTCCACCCGAAGATGCGGCGCCGGAAAACATTGTGTCGGAGGCCGCCGCCCAACCTGAACCTGAAATCACCTTCGGGCCGATACCGACGGAGGGCGGGGCAAGCTCGGATGACGACGGTTCGGCGGAAGAAAGTTCCCCGGCTGATCCTTTGGATAGCGCCTTGGATAGCCCTTGGGCCCAAGACCCCGCGGCCCGCATCGCCGAGCTGGAAGCCGAGGTCGCCGAGCTCAACGACAAGGTGCTGCGCACATTGGCCGAGTCTGAAAACGTCCGGCGCCGCGCTCAGCGCGACAAGGAAGACGCCTCCAAGTACGCCATCAAGAACTTCGCCGAAGGCATGCTGGGCGTCGCCGATAATTTGGGCCGCGCAATGGCCAGCATCGACGCCGACGCCCGCGCCGCCGATCCGAATTTGGAAAACCTGTTCGTCGGCGTCGACATGGTGCAGCGCGAGGCGATCGCAACGTTTGAGCGTTACGGCATCACACCCATCAAGGCGCTCGGCGCCAAGTTCGACCCCATGCAGCACGAAGCGATGTTTGAAATCGAAGATACGAACACGCCGGCCGGCACCATCGCGCAGGTGTTGGAGCCCGGCTACACCCTCAACGGCCGCACGCTCCGCGCCGCCAAAGTCGGCATCACCAAAGGCGGCCCGAAAGAGGCCCCCGCGCCGGCGCCGACAGAATCCGCCGAAACTGCCGGGGCATCGGACACCGACGCCGACCCCGCCACCCGCGACGGCCAAGCCGCTTATGAGTTCCAAACCGACTCGAAAGATACCTCGGGTGGGAATTTGGATCAGGAGCTTTAGGAGCAGGATGGGGCCAAGTTTTACGGGACTAGATACCGTGACGATTGGAGCAACTGGAATAGTATTACTTTTGCTCTAATCGGGGTCAGTCACTTTTCATTTTATTAAACACACCAGCACGCCTTAGATCATCCAGCTCTCGCATGATGAAATATTTCGCGACCTCTGTTGGCGTGTTTGGATAGTCTTCCATATTTGAAAGTTGCTCTAAATCTCGGCGTTTCTCGGCGTCCTCCGCGTTAAAACTTCCTTCAATTCTGGCGGCTAAAAATAATTCAGTATAAAAGGTTGATATTCCTTTTTGGCCTGCCTATCTCTCCCTCATGCTGCCTGCCGCAAGGTGGGGAGCGTGTTGGTTTGCATTGGGAAAAGGGAGATTAGGGGTGCAGCAAGTTGACGCGGGATTGGCCAGGGTGTTTCGAGCTTACGCCGCGATGTTAAGTGGCGGCGTTCTGGGAAGATGATTGAGAAATTGGGTTTGTTCCGTCATTTTTTATTAAAGGCTTGAAATTAAAGCGCTTTCGACCCCGGTTTTCACGCGCGGTGGGCTTTTGCATTGACCGCGTTGCCTATCTTGGGCGCGCGCGGACAAGCCTGGAATGAGGCCGGGTTTTTGGCGGCGCAATTATTCGCCCCGAATGCCACTGCAAACATTGCGTGATCGGGGACACGCGCCTATATACAGCGCGGATAAGCTGCGGAAACGGGCTTTTCCTATTGAAGCTCTAAGTGACGTTAACAATGGGGACTGTAGCGGTGCCATATGGGCCGCCGGAGTCAGCCGCAAAAATATGAGGACGTGATGAGTAAAGTTATTGGAATCGATTTAGGCACGACCAACTCGTGTATCGCGTTGATGGACGGGTCGGACGCCAAGGTTATTGAAAATGCGGAGGGCGGGCGGACAACGCCGTCCATGGTCGCTTTTGCCGACGGCGGAGAACGCCTGGTCGGCCAGCCGGCGAAACGCCAGGCGGTGACCAATCCGGGAAACACATTGTATGCCATCAAACGTTTGATCGGCCGGCGCTTCGACGACCCGATCACCAAGGAGGACCAAAAGCTGGTTCCCTTTGAAATCGTCAAGGGCGACAACGGCGATGCGTGGGTCGAGGTCGAAGGCCAGAAGTACAGCCCCAGCCAAGTCTCGGCGTTCATCTTGCAGAAGATGAAGGAAACGGCGGAAAGCTATTTGGGTGAAGACGTCACCCAAGCGGTGATCACGGTGCCGGCGTACTTCAACGATTCACAGCGCCAAGCCACCAAGGACGCCGGCAAGATCGCCGGACTTGAAGTCTTGCGGATCATCAACGAGCCGACGGCCGCCGCACTCGCTTACGGACTTGAGAAAAAAGAAACCGGCACCATCGCGGTCTATGACCTGGGCGGTGGTACGTTCGATATCTCGGTGCTTGAGATCGGCGACGGCGTGTTCGAAGTGAAATCCACCAACGGCGACACGTTCCTGGGCGGCGAGGACTTCGACAACAAGATCGTCGATTATCTGGCCGATGAATTCAAAAAAGAAAATTCCATTGATTTGCGTGAAGACAAGCTCGCGTTGCAGCGGCTGCGTGAAGCCGCCGAGAAAGCGAAGATCGAGCTTTCATCGACGCCGCAGACGGAAGTGAACTTGCCGTTCATCACTGCCGATCAGGCTGGACCGAAACACCTCAACATCAAATTGTCGCGGGCCAAGTTGGAAGCCTTGGTTGAAGACTTGGTGAAGCGCACCGTCGAGCCCTGCAAGCAGGCCTTGAAAGACGCCGGCCTGACCGCCGGTGAAATTGACGAAGTGATCTTGGTCGGTGGCATGACCCGCATGCCGCAGGTTCAGGAAACGGTGAAATCGTTCTTCGGCCGCGAGCCCCACAAGGGTGTCAACCCGGACGAGGTTGTGGCCATCGGCGCCGCCATTCAGGGCGGTGTGTTGAAGGGCGACGTCAAGGACGTGTTGTTGTTGGACGTCACGCCGTTGTCGTTGGGCATTGAGACGCTGGGTGGCGTGTTCACTCGGTTGATCGACCGCAACACAACGATCCCGACACGAAAATCGCAATCCTTCTCGACCGCCGAAGACAATCAGACGGCGGTGACCATCCGGGTTTTCCAGGGTGAGCGCGAGATGGCTGCGGATAATAAAATTCTCGGCCAATTCGATTTGGTTGGTATTCCGCCGAGCGCGCGCGGCATGCCGCAGATTGAGGTGACCTTCGATATTGATGCCAACGGCATCGTCAATGTGTCGGCTAAGGACAAGGCGACGGGTAAGGAACAACAGATCCGTATCCAGGCCTCAGGTGGCCTCAGTGACGACGATATCGAGCGCATGGTTTCCGAAGCCGAGCAGAACGCCGAAGACGACAAGGCACGTCGTGACGCGGTGGAAATTCGCAACACGGCGGACAGTTTGGTTCACGCGGCCGAAAAGAACCTGGCCGAGTACGGCGATAAAGTGCCGGACGAAGATCGCCAGGCTATCGAGACGGCGGCTGGAGAGCTGAAAGAGGCCTTGGAAGGCGAAGACGCCGACGCGATCAAGGAAAAGACCGATACGCTAAATGAGGTTTCCATGAAGTTGGGCGAAGCCATGTACAAGGCGGCCCAGGCTGAAGGCGATATGGGTGACATGGGCGGCGCGGAAGGTGCGGACGCCTCGAGCGGCGCATCGGAAGGCGGCCCTGGTGCCGACAATGTCGTCGATGCGGACTTCGAAGAAGTTGATCTGGACGCGGAAGCGGCGGCGGCGAAAGCCGACGCAGATGCCGATGCTGGGACCGACGCCGAAGCTGGTTCTGGCAAAGGTTCTGGCAAGGACAAGAAGGACGACTGACGTGATGTTTGGTGGGCCGGTGGAGACGCGCTTCGCGTCACCACCGGCCCACCAAACATCACGTCAGTCGTCCAATACGGCCCCTAAGATACCAGGGGGGGGATCACGGCCATGGCTAAGGAAGACTATTATACGACGCTCGGTGTCGAGCGCGATGCCGAGGACGGTGACCTTAAGAAGGCCTACCGCAAACAGGCCATGCAATATCACCCGGACCGCAATCCGGGTGACGCCGCGGCCGAGCAGAAATTCAAAGACGTCAACGAAGCCTATGAAGTTCTAAAAGACGGCGAGAAGCGCGCTGCCTATGACCGTTTCGGCCATGCGGCGTTCGAGCAAGGCGGCGGGCCGGGCGGCGGCGGTGGCGGCCCTGGGTTTGCGTCCGGGTTCGCCGATATCTTCGATGAAATGTTCGGCGATTTTTCCGGCGGCGGGCGGCGCAGCCAGCAACATGCCGGCAAGGGCGCCGATCTCCGTTTCAATATGGAAGTTGGGATCGAGGACGCCTTCAAAGGTAAACAGACAGAAATCCGGGTACCCACATCGGTGTCGTGCGATGCCTGTCATGGATCTGGCGCCGAGGGTGGCGCGTCACCAGTGGCCTGTGGCACCTGTCAAGGGCATGGTCGGGTGCGTTCGCAATCGGGGTTCTTCACCGTCGAGCGGACGTGCCCAAATTGCCAGGGTACGGGCCAGGTGATTAGTGATCCCTGCCGGACCTGTGGCGGTCAGGGCCGGACACAAAAAGAGAAGACGCTTTCCGTCAACATTCCGTCCGGCGTTGAGGACGGTACGCGCATTCGCCTGGCCGGCGAGGGCGAAGCGGGGTTGCGTGGTGCGCCGCCGGGCGATCTTTATATATTTCTGTCATTGAAGCCGCACCGGTTCTTTCAGCGCGACGGCGCCGATATCTATTGCCGAGTGCCGATTGCCATGACCACGGCGGCTTTGGGCGGCACCGTCGAAGTGCCCACCGTGGATGGCGCCATGGCGCGGATCACTCTGCCATCCGGCACTCCCACGGGCCACCAATTCAGGCTCAAGGGCAAGGGCATGAGCGTGCTGCGCTCGAAGGCGCGCGGCGACATGTTTGTCCAAGCCATGGTGGAAACCCCGCAGAACCTGACGAAACGCCAAAAAGAACTACTCAAAGAATTTGATGGCGAAGGCGACACCGCCAAGCATAGCCCCGAGGCGCACGGCTTTTTCTCGAAGGTCAAAGACCTTTGGGAGGACCTTAAAGAGTAGGAACCGGGCCGGTTGCCGACCCACCGGGTACTAGAGGTATCTCTAGTTTTCTGAAAATTTAAACCTGATAAAATCGCCCCGAAATTGCTGGCGGCGGGCCACGGCAATTGTTCGATCCTGATCATGCTGATCGGGGTTCCTTGGGAGGTATTTTGCCAAAAAACGGCACCAAACAGAGCTATCCCATTTCGGACGATGAACTTGAGCGCATCTTGGCCAGCGCCCCAGCCGCATCCTCGGCAACCCGGCAAAGCGCCTCATGGTCATCCGAACCGATTTTCAACCGATCAACCAAAACATTGATATATTCGGCTTCGCTGTCGTCATAGTTGGCGTCCAATATGGACATAATCAACAGCTCGGCAATCACAGCGAATTTTGTTGGCGAGGTGTCAAATAGACCTAGGTCGACATCATCAGTTGATGAGATCTAGCCCAATGAACGGCCAAGCCCGGACTCGATCATCAATTGTTTCAAATAGCCCGTCTCGGCAGAATCCACCATGCCATCGCGCGTCACCATTGCGCCGACAAGGCTCATGCAGGCTCGTTTTTGATCGTCATTGAGTAGATGTAGAAACATTGCCTGTCCTATGCCATTGAACCGGTCAGTCCATCAGATTGCGCATATCTACCAGCGCTTGTGCCATGTGCTCGGCGATACTGCAAAGCGCTGTATGTTCTTTAGCGCTCCGCCTGAAAGCATCCACGGTGGCGTTGGCGAAGGCTGCTTCTTTAGCATGGTATACACCGTCGATGATTGAAATGATGATCAACTCCACGCATACCACCAATTGCGTGCGCCGATCTGCGAATATCGACAGATAAACTTCCTCTTCGACATCATTCAGCGTTGCCTTGCCCATCAATCCAGCTTCCCAATAGAGGCGATCGAGATAGGCAACCTCGGCTTCTGCGACAATGCCATCGGCAACCATCATTTGCTGTGCCAAGTCGAAAAAGCTGTGTTTTTGATCCTCGCTTAATACGTGAAGAAACATTATAGATCCCGGCTTGCGAATAGGTGCGGATACTATAACGAGTCTGAGCCGGAAGACCTAGACCTCGCACCAAACGGTGTTGGTGCCTGGAAATCCCGGACAAGTATTTCTGGCCATAGCAGGACCGCTGACGTAAGAGAACGGCCAAATGAAGGCCATTGAACAGAATTGGCGAAAACCTACAGACACATTATCTTGGCCAAATATGACTATGAATAGAGAGGGTTGCCATCATGAAGATTGGTATTGTCGGGTGTGCGGGACGGATGGGTCGGATGTTGGCGGCTGCCGTTTTGGAAACCAATGGGGCAGAGCTTGTCGGCGGCACGGAAACCCCTGATAGCCCTTTCATTGGAGAGGATCTGGGTATCTTAGCGGGGGCCCAGCAGCTAGGCTTGGAAATCGGCCTCGACGCGGTTGAATTGTTCTCGTTAGCAGATGCGATACTCGATTTTACCATTCCCGCAGCGACCGTTGCGCATGCGAAAATAGCGGCCACAGCCGGGACGGCCTTGGTGGTCGGTACCACCGGTTTGGATGCCGATGATATGACCAGCCTAGCCACTGCGGCAGAAAAAACCACCATTGTTCAAGCCGGCAATATGAGTCTCGGTGTTAATCTTTTGGTCTGCCTGTCAGAACAGGTCGCGCGGGCACTTGGTCCAGATTTCGACATTGAAGTCCTTGAAATGCACCATAAGCATAAGATCGATGCACCATCTGGAACGGCACTGATGCTGGGCAAAGCCGCCGCCGAAGGCCGTGGCGTGGATCACGAAGCCGTGTCCGTTTTGAGCCGCGAAGGGGAAACCGGGGCTCGGCCTGATGGCGCGATTGGCTACGCGACGCTTCGTGGCGGTGACGTCATCGGTGAGCATTCCATTATTTTTGCTGGCGCCGGCGAACGCATTGAATTGACCCACCGGGCAACGGACAGGGGGCTGTTTGCCAGCGGCGCTGTCCGCGCCGCGTTGTGGGCGGGCGACCAGCCGCCGGGCCTGTATACGATGCGTGATGTCTTGGGCCTAAGCTGAGTATTTAGACGACTTGTTGGGCGCAAGGCCGGCATACGTTCAACAGCGCGCGCCGCAAAGTCGAGGCGGCTTCGGATCGTTCAGGTGGCGTCAGAAATGCGCCGATAGTCAAGGCTTTGCCATGGGAGCGCAATTCCAAATTCCCATTGAGATCGTCGGCGTTTTCCAAGTTGACCTGCACCCAATGACGCTGGAAGGACCAACATTGCCGCCGCCCCCACGGATCAAGGCGCTCGACGCTCAAATCCTCGGCGGTCAGAACAATACGTTCAACCATGTAGCCTCGCCGATGATGAAGTTTCAAAAGCACGATCAACGCAACCAACTCCAAGCCGAGGAACCCAAACACCGGCCAAGCGCCGACATAGATGAAAATCATTCCCGCCGGAATTAGAATCACACATAAGATGAGCGCTAGGCGGCGGACCGCGCCCGGCGTTGCCGAACGGTTTGGACGCAGTTCGGTTGTGAACAACACATCGGTTGCCGTCGCGGTCATTTCAAATTTCGTCCTTCCTGACAGGCGGGACATTGTAATCGGAAACATTCAATTGGTCATAAAAACCCTTGCCGAGCGGCGAGGCAAGAGTAAGGTTTGCACGCCATTGGGTTGGCGCAACGGGGACACTTGATATGAAAAAACCTGACATCATCGAGTTCTACACCCGTCTCGAAACGGCGATGCCGGAACCGCGCGGCGAACTCAATTTTGTGAACACCTATACCTTGCTGGTTGCCGTCGTGTTGTCCGCGCAGGCCACGGATATTGGGGTCAACAAGGCAACGGGCCCATTATTCAAGATCGTCAAGACGCCAAAGAAAATGGTCGAACTCGGCGAAGCCAAGTTGAAGGACTACGTTAAGACCATTGGGCTTTATAACACCAAGGCAAAAAATGTGATCAGACTGTCGGAATTGTTAATTGCCGATCATGGCGGCAGCGTACCTGATGACCAAGACGCGCTCGAGGCCTTGCCCGGCGTTGGGCGAAAGACTGCGAATGTCGTCCGAAATATTGCCTTTGGCGCGCCGACAATCGCTGTGGATACTCATATCTTCCGAATTTCCAATCGCACCGGTCTTGCGCCGGGTAAGACGGTGTTGGCGGTTGAAAAGAAGCTAGAAAAAGTGACGCCCGATAATTTTAAACTGCATGCGCATCACTGGCTGATCCTACACGGCCGTTATATTTGCAAGGCCCGCAAACCGCTTTGCGGAGAATGCATCGTCAACGATCTGTGTCGGTTTAAGGGCAAGGAAACGGGCTAGCTGGCGGGCTCCGGCTCGGCAGGTAAATTCGCCAATGCTTGACTAAGAGAATCTCGCGTCAATGGTTTGGTAATTTGGCCAAGTACATTCAGACCCCGCGCCGCAAGTTGTTGCATCATCTCCGGCCCGGTCATCTCCGGCATGCCGAGATCCACTAGCAATACATCCGGCGGGGTATCGGCGACCAGAAGTTCGCTTAGCGCATCCAACCCGTTGCCGGCGCAACGGACTTTGCCCGCGCCTATGGTTTCCAGCAGGCCGACAGCCAAATTCTGAGCGAACTCATTGTCCTCGATCACAAGGAAAGAGAGCGAAGCCAATCGGCGGGTTTGTTCGGTATCGATGTCTTCGTCGGACAAACTGTGAGCTTTCGATGCAGCCTAAAAAATTAATTCTATTGGAGGTTATCCTAAAAAGTGCCGAGCGACTAGATTTCGCCAAAGCCGGTTGATCGCGATCTGATGTGTCGGTCTCACTCCCAATCCAACCGCATCAACCCTGAACACCAGCCGCTTTAGTCTTTAGGAGCGAGACCAAACAATCTTGGCGCCCAACGTCCGAGTTGCCGATTTGGCGGACGTCCAAAAAATCAACGGCAAGTGAGCGGCCGGCGCCAGGATATAGAAATAAATCCAGGACGCACCCAGTGGCACGGTATTGCCACAGCTCGGCGGGCTTGTCTCGGCGTCGAAATTGCGGCTGACCTAGGAGAGTCTCGATGCTTTCAGCAGTTTGACCCGTCAATGTATCAATAGAAGGGTATGACGGTTCCAGGGGTTGAGCCGCAGTCTGGCGGGCGGCCTCGATGACTGGGCTTTCATTTTGAACGTCAGTTTGCGGCGGCGGGTTGGGCGTGGATGGCGGGGCGGTATTCGTTGTCTCGCATCCACCAAGCGCCAACATCGCGGTCGTGACTCCACCAACTAATGCAGAATTCCAACGAACGGGCATGCTCAATCAGTGTTGCCGTCGGTCGCGGATGTTTCCAATGTTTGCATATCGCCGGACACTTCGCCGCCCGATTCAATAACAATTCGTCCGTAGCGCACCTTACCCTTGATGTGCCCACCAGCCCGGACAATCAGTCGCTCGCGGGCGATGAGATCGCCTTCATATCGGCCACTGATATCGGCTTCGTCAACTTCTGCCGCTCCCTTGAAATGGCCGGTCGGCGCGACTTCTATAACCCGCGCATTGGAAAGCGTGACCTCGACGCTGCCTTCGACCACCAATTTGTCGCAAGCGGTAATCTCACCGCTCAGTCGAATATCGCGGCCGACGACCAAGCGGTTGCTTTCTGAATCCGACCCCACGGCCCGGCCGGCGCGGCGTGTGGGTGATCCTGGAATGTCCGGTATCCGGCGTGTAATTTCTGGCTGGAAACTGGTGGCCGTCGGAGGTTTTGCCGGGGCATGGGTGCCCTTGCGGGAAAACGGTTTCAGCGGTGGTGCCGTCGTCAGGTCTTCGGATTCCTTGCCCGCATTTTCCGTGGCTTCGCCACTACCATCTTTTTTCTTTCCAAACATTTGGATATCTCCTTATCCGATAAAGCTCATGCAGTGACCAACGCCGCGCCGTCGGCGTCGCGCCAATCTTCAAATAAATGCACCATTGTTGCGGTCGCGATGACCGGTGTCAGCAGATTGATAACAGGCATCGTCATCATAAAGGCAAAAAAGGCGCCGGTGACGAAGAGCGGTGTTTGGTGGCTTTTACGCAGTGCACGGGCGGCTTCAGGCCGTAGCCGTCGCAATGCGACCAGTTCAAAAAACTCTCGGCTGATCAAATAGCCGTTGACCGCATAAAATAGGATCGCGTAAAGCGGTCCGGTGAAGATGAACACCAAAAGGCAAAGATTTAACGCGACCATAATGGCTAGGAATTTCCCTGAAGCTGCTAAGGTCACAATGAAATCTTGCTCAGGCGCCGGAGCCAAAGATGGGTAGTGTCGCGCTTCTACGGCCGCGGCGACCCGCTCCAAATATAGGCCGACAACGGCGCTGATGGCGGCGGGAAACAATAGCCAGGTCAACACAATCGCGGCGAGTCGACCAAGGACGTCGGCAAACCTTTCAAGCCACCCAGCTTGAAAAAAGGATGTCTCTGACAGCAATGTCTCAATGCAGGCGAAAAGGAAAAGGAACGTCAGTATGGCCAGGCCGACGCTCAGCCAGACAACTTGCCGGGTCGCCGGATCACTGAGCTGCCTAATGCCTTTTATTAGTGATGAAATCATTATATATCAACATGTTATTTTGTTTATCTATATTAATACATGAGAATAATGTTGCGCGATCACTCAATTCCCCCGTATTCAGCTTCATTTTGAATAACAACACCATAACAGTATGAAAAAGCAAGCAAATCGTACTCACGTATTTGTTTCTATCGATTGAAGTCTTCAACTGTAGGACGACGGGATCGTCACGATCGATGGAGGATCGGAAAAATTATTATTCTCAAGAATATTAACACAATAGAAGTAAATTAGCCTAATAATTAAGATCCCTTCGATTAATTTTATGAGGACCACTGAATTATTTGAGTGGAATCGATAGAGACAAATTTCGAAAACGGCATGACCATATTAAATTATTATTTATCAATAAGTTAGAGACGTATAGATGAAATTTCATCGATCTTGCTGCCGATGCCTATGTGAACATCATCACACGTGTTGCCGTGGCGGAGCGCAACGTTATACTGCGCCCGCGAAAAACACCTGTAATTTTAATACTCCAGGGGAACGTGCGTGAGCGAAATCCGTTTCGACGTTATTGGCATCGGTAATGCCATTGTTGATATTTTGGTTCAGACTGAAACTTCATTGCTTGAAGATCTCGGGCTGGCGAAGGGTGCCATGTCGCTTGTTGATGCCAAAGCCGCCCAATCCATATACGAGAAGGTCGGCCCTGCGACCGAATGTTCCGGCGGATCGGCCGCAAATACCATTGCCGGTCTGGCATCTTTTGGCGGCCGTGGTGCGTTTGTCGGCAAAGTTCGCGACGATCAATTGGGCAATGTGTTCAGCCATGACATTCGTGCTCTCGGCGTCCATTTTGAAACAGCGCCGGCGAGTGATGGCGCAGCGACGGCGACCAGCCTCGTCCTCGTTACCCCTGACGCTGACCGGACTATGTTAACCTATTTGGGTGCGTGCATCGAATTGGGGCCGGGTGATATCAACGCTGACGATATCGCCGATGCTCAAGTGACCTATATGGAGGGGTATCTCTGGGATCCACCGGCCGCCAAGGAAGCCTTTTTGACTGCCGCCGGTATCGCGCATGAAAATGGCCGCGATGTTTCGCTCAGTTTGTCCGACCCCTTTTGTGTTGACCGCCACCGCGAAGATTTTGTCGATCTCGTCGCCAACCATGTGGACATTCTGTTCGCCAACGAGGATGAGATCATCTCACTTTACCAAGTCGATGATTTTGATAAGGCGTTGCAAGCCGTCCGAGGCCAATGCCGGATTGCGGCGCTGACACGTGGCGACAAGGGCTCCGTTGTTCTGGCTGGTGATGAAGTTCATGTAATTGATGCGGAACCAATCGACACGGTCGTCGATACGACAGGTGCCGGCGACGCTTATGCGGGTGGGTTCTTGTTTGGCCATACGCAGGGCCGGGGACTATCGGACTCAGCGCGTCTCGGGAATATCGCGGCGGCTGAAATCATATCTCACCTGGGCGCACGCCCAGCGACATCTTTGAAAGACCTTGCCAATGCGCGCCTCGGCGCCACGGCCTAAAACACGGTGTGAACCTGGGCTTGAATAGGAATTCTATTGTGACCGATCTTAGAAACATTGCCATTATTGCCCACGTCGATCATGGCAAGACGACCTTGGTCGATGGCCTTTTGAAGCAGTCGGGCGTGTTCCGTGAAAATCAAAAGGTTGCCGAACGGGCCATGGATTCCAATGACTTGGAACGTGAACGCGGGATTACCATCCTGGCCAAAAGCACGTCTGTTGAATGGCGCGACACCCGCATAAATATCGTCGACACGCCGGGCCACGCCGATTTTGGTGGTGAAGTTGAGCGCATTCTTTCCATGGTGGACGGCGTTTTGCTGTTAGTTGATGCATCGGAAGGGCCGATGCCGCAAACTAAGTTTGTCCTCGCGAAAGCCTTGAGCCTTGGACTGAAACCCATCGTCGTAGTCAACAAAGTCGATAAGCCTGAAGCGCGCCCGTACGAGGTTCAGGACGAAGTTTTTGAATTATTTACGGCCTTGGACGCCAATGACGAGCAGCTGGATTTCCCGACAGTTTTTGCGTCGGCGAAAAATGGTTGGGCGGCGGATGAGCCCGATGGCCCGCAAGAAAACTTGACGGCTTTATTTGAGCGAATCATTGATCACGTACCGACACCGCTTGCCGATCTGGGCGGGCCGTTCACCATGTTGGTCACGACCATGGAAGCCGATCCTTTTTTGGGCCGGGTACTGACGGGTCGGATTCAAAGCGGTGCAATCCATCCGAATGAAACGATCCGGGCATTGTCCCGTGATGGCCAAGTTGTTGAGACCAGCCGGGTTACCAAGGTTCTCGCTTTCCGTGGTCTTAAACGTGAGCCGGCAGAACGTGCGGAGGCAGGCGATATTATTGCACTTTCCGGCTTCGGGACCGCAACAGTCGCCGACACGTTGGCGGCACCCGAAGTTTCCGAGGCAATTCCTTCACAACCAATCGATCCGCCGACCTTGGCCATGACGTTTTCGATCAATGATTCACCACTTGTCGGTCGCGATGGTGAGAAGGTGACTTCAAGGATGATCCGTGATCGTTTGTTGCGTGAAGCCGAAGGCAATGTCGCTATCCGTATTACCGAGACGGCCAACAAGGATGCCTATGAGGTCGCGGGCCGCGGCGAGTTGCAATTGGGCGTCTTGATTGAACAAATGCGCCGCCAGGGATTTGAGTTATCCATCAGTCGGCCCCGCGTGCTGCTTCGCCAGAACCCGGAAACCGGTGAAACCGAGGAGCCCTTCGAAGAAGTCGTCGTCGATGTGGATGACGAGTATTCCGGTGTCGTGGTGGAATCCATGAACAAACGCAAAGCCCGGATGAACGACATGCGCCCGTCCGGCGGCGGCAAGACACGGATCACCTTTATTGCACCGTCGCGCGGCATGATTGGGTATCACGGCGACTTTCTGACCGAAACCCGGGGCACTGGCATCATGAGCCGACTGTTTCATGACTACGGCAGTTACGCCGGCGCTATCCCTGGGCGGCGAACCGGCGTGCTGATTTCCACTGGCGGCGGCAAAAGCGTCGCCTATGGCTTGGCCAATTTGGAAGAGCGTGGGCCGCTGATGATCGGCGCCGGCGTTGAGGTATACGGCGGCATGATCGTCGGTGAACATACCCGCGGCAACGATCTTGAGGTCAATCCGTTGAAGGCCAAACAACAGACGAATATACGGGCATCCGGCAAGGACGAGGCTGTCACCCTGACACCGCCGAAATGCCTTAGCCTTGAGCAAGCGATCGCCTATATCGCCGACGATGAACTGGTCGAAGTCACACCGAACCATATCCGCCTTCGCAAGCGTCACCTTGATCCCCACGAGCGCAAACGCGAACAACGCCGTGCGGAAGCCGAAGCCGGCCTTGCTACCGGCACGGGTTGAGGGCAAAAGGCCGGCGCGCTAGGCTAGGCTGATGAGCGCCGAAGCCCAATCCGTTCAATTTAAATCGAGCCCCTTTTGGCGGCTGATGCCGGCCGGTATGCGCAAACGCTGGTGGCTGTTCCGGCCGTTTGACTGGATCGCCCGGCATTGGCCAACCGGCAACCGGGGCGGATTACTGGTCATTCGCATGGACGGCATTGGCGACATGGTGCTGTTCCGCAACAGCCTGGATCATTACGCCGCAGCTTTTGGCGTGGCGAAATCGGACATCACGGTACTGGGATGTGAAAGCTGGGGACCCGTCGCTGATCAGGTCTTCGCCGGTTACCGCGTCGTCACCATCAATGAACACAAATATGCCAGGCGCGCGTTCTATCGATTTGGCGTCAATTTACGTATTCGCCGGATGGCGCCCGCAGTGACCGTGTCGGACGCCTATTTTCGCCGCGCATTGATGGCGGACAGTTTGGCTTGGGTGGCCGCCGCGCCACGGACCGTGGTGTCCGTGCCCTATATCAATGAACGCACGCGAGCCGAATACACTTGGTATCTTTCTCAGGTCGAAGAGATCATTGATACCGGCGCCTATCCGATCCACGAAACCGAGCGCCACGCAGCGTTCCTGAAAGCCGTTACCGGGAGAGATCATCGCGTTGAGACGCCGCGTCTTATCTGGGCCGGCTCGCCGCCGCCGGCACATATTCAGGCGCCTTATGTGGTGCTCAACCCGGGCTCTAATGAATTTGGTAGGCGATGGCCACTGGCCCAATTTCAAGAGCTCGCGCGGTGGCTTTCATCTCTGGGTTACACCGTTGTTTTTGTCGGCAAGACTGATGAGAAAGCCGCCCCTATCAAGGCCGGCGCGTTGAGCGAGAATGACCGGGTCATCGATATGACCGGCCGTACCAAGCTCGCGGAACTTTTGGATCTCATACAGCGCGCCACCCTGTTAGTCAGCAATGATACCGGCCCGGCGCATGTCGGGATTGGGCTTAGCGCCAAGACCGTGGTCATTGTCGGCGGCGGGCATTTCGGTTGTTTCGTGCCCTACCCGGAAGGTGTGCGGCCCGACCACGCGCGGTTCGTTCATCGGCCGATGGATTGCTATCACTGTTTTTGGCGTTGCCATAAGCGCGAAGGCCCGATGCAATCCTTTCCCTGCGTTGCCGCCGTCACCATGGCCGAGGTCCAATCGGCTTGTGTCGAATTGGTCGGCGCCGATCCGGTGAACATGGATCCTCCCGCGTGAAGACCTGGTGGTCCTCCGCCCGGCTTTATTTGGACAGCCGCATCCTCGCACTTTTTGTTCTCGGGTTTTCCAGTGGCTTGCCGTTTTTGCTGGTCTATTCGACACTGTCTTTGTGGCTGCGCCGTGAAGGCGTGACCCTCACTGAAATCGGATGGTTCTCACTGGCCGGCATTGCGTATGGCTTCAAGTTCGCTTGGGCGCCGCTGGTGGATCATTTGAAAATTCCGATCCTCGGCGCTGTTCTAGGGCAGCGCCGCAGTTGGCTTTTAACCTCACAGATCGCCGTGGCTGGCACTATTGTGGCCTTAGGCGCCACCGACCCCGGCGGCAATCTGGCGGGCACGGCGATCTGGGCCGTCGCCCTGGCATTTGCGTCTGCTACCCAAGACATCGTCGCCGATGCGTTTCGTATTGAAATGCTGGACGCCGAGCAGCAGGGCGGCGGGGCGGCGAATTTCGTCAACGGTTACCGGATCGGGACGCTGGCCGCCGGCGCCGGCGCGCTGATCATTGCCGATACCCACGGTTGGTTTGCAGCCTACAGTGCCATGGCGGCGCTGATGGTGTTGGGCATGGCGGTGACCTTGGCCCTATCCGAGCCCGACCGACTCTCACGGGAGCTCGATACACAGACAAATTTCAACCAGCGCTTCCGCGAAGCCGTGGTCGAGCCGTTCCGCGATTTCACCTCCCGCGAACACTGGCTGGTGATCTTGGCCTTCGTCACGGTCTACAAGTACGGCGATGCCTTGCTCGGTGCCATGGCCAATCCGTTCTATGTAGATCTTGGGTTTTCCGGCACCGAGATCGCCGTCATCACCAAGGGCTGGGGCCTGGCCATGAGCCTCGTTGGCGCTTTGCTGGGCGGCGTCTTGAGTTTCCGATACGGCATTCTCAAGGCTTTGTTCATTACCGGCATCGGCCAGTTGACCGGCAATCTGGCCTTCGCCGCGCTGGCCGCCACCGGCAAGTCGCTGCCCATGCTGACGCTGGCTATCGCCGTTGAAAACCTCACCGGCGCCATGGCGACGGCGGCCTTCGTGGCGTATCTTTCGGGGCTCTGCAGTTTGCAATTCACGGCGACCCAATACGCGCTGTTGACGTCACTGACAGCCCAAGCCCGGACCGTGTTTGCTGCCGGCGGCGGCGCGCTGGCTGATCATTTGGGATGGACGATGTTTTTCTTGGCGACCATCGCCGCCGCCGTGCCGGGGCTGGTGTTACTGGTCTGGCTGATCCGCCGCCAAGCCCAAGTTTCGTCACAAGTTCCGCTGGCCACTTCCGACGGCCCGGATTAAAACATCTTCGGTTGGGGAAGACACAGAAGCAAATCCCGAGCGAACGGCACGTTCGCGACGACGCATTTGCGGCAATAGAAGGACTTTCAGCCATGGATATTAACCGCATCCCCATCGGCACGAACCCGCCCTACGACGTCAACGTGATCATCGAGATTCGATCGGCGGCAATCCGGTGAAGTACGAGCTGGATAAAGACTCGGGCGCCATGTACGTCGATCGGTTCTTGCACACGGCCATGTATTACCCGTGTAACTACGGCTTTATTCCGCACACGCTTTCGGATGACGGCGATCCGACGGACGCCGCCGTCTTGGGCCAAAATCCGGTGATACCCGGTGTCGTCATCCGATCGCGGCCCATCGGTGTTCTTTTGATGGAGGACGAAAGCGGCATTGATGAGAAAATTCTCTGCGTCCCCGTTGATGAGTTGCATCCCTACTATGGCGACGTTGGGTCATTTCGCGATATCCGCCCGATTATGTTGGAGCAAATCCAGCACTTCTTTGAGCACTACAAAGACCTGGAGCCTGGCAAATGGGTCAAGGTCAAGCGTTGGGGCGAGGCAGAGGAAGCGGTCGAGTTGATCCGCGATGCCATCGAGCGCGCCAAGGCGAAAGACGAGGCCGAAGAGCAAGCGCTCGTCGACGAACACGGTCTTGATCTGGCCTAAGTCGGACCCGTAACCTGGAGGTGCCGCCATGAACACCACCGTCAACCGCATGCAGATCACCGAAGGCGACATCACACGGCTCGAAGTCGATGCCATCGTCAACGCCGCAAATGAAAGCCTATTGGGCGGCGGCGGTGTTGACGGCGCCATTCACGATGCCGCCGGGCCGAATCTCTTGACTGAATGCAAGACGCTCGGCGGTTGCCCGACGGGTGATGCCAAGATCACCCAAGGCTACGCGCTTGCTGCCCGCCATGTCATCCACACCGTCGGCCCGATTTGGGGCGGCGGCGGTCAGGACGAGCCCGCCTTATTGGCCAGTTGCTACCGGCGGTCGCTGGAAGTCGCCATCGAACACGGCCTCAAAACCATCGCGTTTCCGGCCATCTCTACCGGTGTCTACCGATTCCCCGCTGCTCGGGCGGCTGAGATTGCGGTCGGCACCACGGCGGATTTCCTAGCCACTGAAGCGACGATCACCATGGTGACGTATTGCTGTTTCGGCGAGGCGTCCGCGGCACATCACCGCGACGCCTTGGCGGCGCTCGGTTCCTAACCCCAGCTGGCGATGCATCTTTCCCGGCGAAAACTCCGCAAGCCGTTGAAAAACAACCTGAAATACAAAAAATTCTAGCGCGCGGATGTACTGAGAAGTACGCAGAGGTGGACATCGGTACGCATTTCGAAAATTCACGTTTTAAATCAACCCTTTATCACGTCCACTTTTGCGACGTAAAAGGAATGATGGTCCACTTTGGGTAGCGATTACACCGGAGGAACGTTCAACAGCAACCCGTGCCGCCAAGATCATGGGCCTCAATGTGTGTGGCGTCGATATGCTGCGCTCGAACCACGGCCCTGTCGTCATGGAGGTGAACTCGACCCCCGGCCTGGAGGGCATTGAAGAGGCGACCGGCCTCGATGTGGCCGGAAAAATCATCGAGTTTATGGAAAAGAACGCCAAGCCCAACAAGACCCGCACCAAGGGGAAGGGCTAGTCCATTGCGGGAACCCTTCGTGTTGGGCAATGAGCGTGTCGCGCCAGGATCGCGGGCAACCATTGATCTACCGATCATGAACCTTTCGACCCACACCCCGGTCAACATGCCCGTGCATGTCATTCACGGTCGCCGCGAAGGGCCTGTCCTGTTTGTCTGTGCGGCGCTGCATGGTGATGAGATTAACGGCGTTGAGATCATCCGGCGGCTTTTGCAGCTGAGCGCCCTGAAATCCATGAAAGGTACATTGCTGGCCGTCCCCATCGTCAACATATTCGGATTCTTGGCGCAATCGAGATACTTGCCTGATCGCCGTGATCTCAACCGGTCATTCCCCGGTTCAGAAAAAGGATCGATGGCCGGCCGGTTAGCGAACATTGTTCTGACTGAAGTCGTCGCGAAAGCGACCCATGGGATCGATCTGCATACGGGCGCAATTCACCGGACGAATTTTCCGCAGGTCCGGGCGGACCTCGATGATCCGGACACGGCAACCCTGGCTGATTCATTTGGCGTGCCGGTCATTATCAACGCGGGCCTCAGGGAAGGTAGCCTGCGGGCCGCCGCCGGAGAATATAATATCCCGATCTTGGTATACGAGGCCGGCGAGGCGCTGCGATTTGACGAGACGTCCATCCGTGCCGGTGTCAACGGCATCGTGCGGGCCATGCGCCATCTCGGCATGCTTAAAAAACGAAGCGCTAAACGGCTCGACGCGGTGCCGTTGACGATCCGCGCCAGCCGTTGGGAGCGCGCGCCCATCAGTGGCATCCTGCGTGCAGCCATCGAACTTGGCGAAAGCGTTCGCGAGGGCGACAGACTGGCTGCCATATCCGATCCTTTCGGCGAAAACGAGGTTGAAATCAGTTCCCGTTTCGATGGGGTCGTTATCGGCCGCGCCACCTTGCCCGTCGTTAACGAAGGCGACGCCTTGTTCCACATCGGATTGTTCTAGGGCACCAAAGCCAGCGCGGATGCGTTGGATGCGTTTGAGCCCGATGACGATTATGACAGCGGTGCCACCGCAGAAATCGCCGATGAGCCGCCCATCGTTTGAGGACAACTCGCCCGTGGCGACGCACGGAAGTATTCCGCGTTGGTGATTTTGTCTGGGGTAGGTGGTTAAGCCGCCATCCAAATGCTTAACATCAACAACGGCATTTGACATACAATCGCCGTAATCGCGGGTAAGGATTACGACATGGTCAATCCGAACATTCGCCGAAAAGACGGGCATCCGTTTTATGCGGAGCTGCAGAGCTTTGATGATTTCGAGGCGGTTTCAGACCTTACCCGGTATACGCCGGCGCCCGATGACTGGCTGGTGGTGATCGCCGATATCAAGGGCTCTACGCAGGCCATTTCGGAGGGCCGCTACAAGGACGTCAACATGGTTGGCGCGGCGTGTATCACGGCGGTCCTAAACGTCACGCGGAATCATGAAATTCCTTATGTCTTCGGCGGCGACGGCGCGACCTTGATGGTGCCGCCGGACACCTTGCCCCGGGTGCGCGACGCCTTGTTGAAGACGCGGAACCTGGCCCAATCGGGGTTCGGATTGACGCTCCGGGTCGGCGCGGTACCGGTCAGCCGGGTGCGCCGAGATCACATCGACGTCCTGGTGGCCAAATATTGTCTCAGCCCCGGCAACTATCTGGCGATGTTCGCCGGTGGCGGTGTCGGGCTGGTCGATAAACTGGTCAAGGAGGACGACGGCACCCAAGGCTACGTGTTGGCCGACGACGCAGGTAATGAAGAGCCCGACCTGGAAGGTCTGTCGTGCCGGTGGGAGCCGTTGGCCGCGCAGCGTGGGGTCATGCTTTCGATGTTGATTCAGGCCTTGGCCGAAGATCGTACCGAAGCCGCTACCACCTACCGACGGGTCATTGCCGGCCTGACCGAGGCGTTGGGGTATGATCCACAGCAGAACCGGCCGGTCCAGGCCGACAACATGAAATTCCGCTGGCCGCCCAGCGGCCTCAAGGCGGAAGCCCGCGCGACCCAGGGCGGGGGTGGGTACGGTTGGCGGTTGGTCCTTGATTGCAGCCCCGACGAAGTTGCCGCCATGGAGGCTGCACTCGTCGGATTGCGGTCCGAGGGATTGATCGCCTACGGCCTGCATGAAGCCGACAGCGCGTTGATGACGTGTTTGGTCTTCAATCTGACCGACTCGGAGCACGTGCATTTCATCGACGGCGCCGATGGCGGGTTCGCCATGGCGGCCAGACAGTTGAAACAACAGCTCGCAGATCGTCTGCTCGACGCCTAAACGGCGGGTTTATGTCTTCAGGCGTGCGTCGAAGAAAGCGAAGAATTTCTCCCAAGAATCATCAGTCGCTTCGGCACGGAAGCGGTCGGGATTGACGAAATCCTGAAAGCCGTGGCCGGCGTCGTCGTATTGGTGAAACTCGTGGGCGACGCCGGCTTTGGTGAGGGCTGCGCCCAGGTCGTTAACATCGGCGGGTGATGGGTTCTCATCGGTGTTGCCGAAGATCCCGATCAAATCGCAGGCAATGTTGCCGGCCAGGCCAATGGGCGGCGGCGCACCATCACCCATGCCCAACTTGATGCGGCCGCCGTAAAATACTCCGCAAGCTTTGTAATTGGTGTTGTGACACGCCCCGATCCACGCGTTCCGCCCGCCCCAGCAATGGCCCATGATACCGATGTGGTCTTTGTCGACACCGTCCACGGCGCACAGAATTTCATGCGCCACGTCCAAATCGGCGACCGCCCAATCATCGCGCCATTGGTCGCGCTTGCGCTGGATATCTTCTTCCGGCGGCCACCGGTGAAACATCTAGGGGATAACGCAGGCGTAGCCAGCGTTGGCCAGGCGCTCGCCGACATCCAGCGTAAACGGGTCGGTCTCCAGGCCCTTATGGGCGACCGGCAGGTGCTGGGTGTGGACAACACCGGGATGCGGGCCGTTGCCGGGCGGCGCGAACACTAAGATTTCCATGGCGTCGCCCAGAACGTCGACGGTTTGTTTGGTGTGCATGCTGGCTCCCTCGCCTGGATTTTGCGACGACCCTACCCGAATTTACCCTAGTGCGGCAAAACACCGTGGCCAAGCAAACTTGGCCAAACAGTATCCCGGGGGCCAAACAACGTCGTGCCGGTTGGCGCGAGGCATGCAATTTTTGATGCCAGGTATTTTTTACACCGCAAACGGAGTGCCCCGAAATGATCCATGAATTACGTATTTATCACTGCATGCCTGGGCGGTTGCCCGATTTGCTGAAGCGCTTTGAAACCATCACCTTGGCGATCTGGGAACGATTTGGCATTCGACAGGCCGGATTTTGGACAGTCGAGATGGGCGCGTCGAACCAGGATCTTTATTACCTTTTGGAATGGGAATCACTAGCAGAGCGCGAAGAGAAATGGGGGGCGTTTCATATCGATGCGGAATGGCTGGAAAGGCGCGCCGAGACTGAAAAAGACGGGCCGATCGTTGCGTCGATATCGAATACGATTCTCAAGCCGACGGCATTTTCCGCGGTGCGGTGACAGCCGGGCCGGGCAGGCCCCCAGCTATTCGATCATTCGTGGCTCACTCGGCGTCTGTATCGCGCATGGTGACCAAGGCGGCCAAGGCCAGCAAGATAATGCCGGCAAGAACGAGTGTAACGGGCAAAGCCAATTCCATGACTTGCGGTTCCCAGCAAATGTTGAGCGTGACCATCTTGCCGGGTTGCGGTGAACGGCGAATGAACATGGGTTGTTGCTGGTGTGAATTAATATGAACACTGGCAATTTTATACCCAACCCCAACTCCAGGCACCTGACACCTTTTCAATTGCCGTGATCGGCGCCACCATAAAGGCAACCGCCGGGTGCCCGGCCAGATAGGATCAAGCCATGGCGCGCAATGTACTTTTGATCACCACCGACCAGCAGCGTTTCGATGCTTTGGGTTGCAATGGCGGCGCGTTCGCCCGGACCCCGAATATCGACGCCCTGGCCGTCACGGGCTTGAATTACACCCAGGCCCGCAATCAAAGCACGGTCTGCATGCCAGCGCGTTCCACTATTCTGACCGGCCAATCGATCCGCCGCCATGGGGTCACGTCGAACGGCATTCCGCTGCCTGAGCACGCACCTAACATCGCGCAATTGCTGGCCGATAATGGCTACAGGACGGCGCTGATCGGCAAGGCGCATTTCGAGCCGCATGCCGCCAAGACTTATTTTGAAAACACCGCCGCCGGCGATGGCTCTACCGGACCACACCGGGGCTTTGAGCGGATGGAACTGTGTGGTCACACAGGGCGCGCCGGGCGGTCGTTGTTCCATTACCCGAAATGGCTGGCCGACGCGCACCCCGATGCCGTCGAAGGGTTTCATGAATATGCGGTCGGCGGCGCGCCGTCGAACGCCGGATGGGGTGACACCGGCGCGCCGCAGGTTGCTCACAATCCGATCGCCGTTGAGCACTATCATACTCATTGGACGGCGGCGGCGGACCATGGATTGGTTGGGCGGATTGGCGGATACGGACAACTGGTTCTGCTGGATGAGCTTTCCCGACCCCCATCACCCTTGGGACCCGCCCGCTGCCGCCGCGAAGCGGTTTGATTGGCGAGATCTGCCATTGCCGGCGGGGTACCCCGGATCGCCGGAAAAATGTATTGAGATTCTTGAAGACAAACCTCGACACTGGTTGGAATGGTATCAGGGCAACGCCCGGTTCAATTTCGAAGTGCCGCCCGATTACGTGCCGGCCAAAACAACCGCCGATCAAATCCGCGAAATCAATACCATGGTTCACGCCGAGAACGAGCTGATCGACGATGCCGTCGGCCTGCTGTTCAAGGGCCCCTATCATGTTGAAGCGTTGATGCATGTCCCATTGATCTGGCGCCCGGCGGCGCAGGCGGGAATTGCTGCAGGGCCGATGGAAGCGCCGGTTGGTCATCTCGACATCGCCCCAACCATTGCCGCCATCGCCGGCTTCGATGTACCAGATTGGATGCAGGGCGAACGGTTGCCCACTGGCAAAGATACCGCCAATGGCCGCGAGCCCACGATTAATCCCACGCGCGAACGCACGATTACCGAATGGTATGACACCTGGGAGGGCAATGAGATTGCTTTGCAAACGCTGGCCCGCGACAATTGGGTGATCACGGCCTACAGCGCGACCAGCTATTATGCCGGCGATGAGGGTGAGCTGTATGATATCAGCGAGGACCCCAACCAATGGCGCAATCTTTGGAACGAGCCGACTTTTGAGGCGAAGAAATCTGACCTCCTGGCCGATTTATATGATCATTTACCCGAAGGCTTGGCCGAACCGTTGGAGAAGGTCGCGCCGGTTTAGGTGGCCGGCGCTCGGCGGCGGCTACGTCATCAACCGGTAGGCCTCGACGTTTTCGTCGCGGCCTTTCACGGTAAAGCTGCCGACGTGCATATAGGGCATGGAGGACGGGATGTGTTTGGCAACCGTGTCGCTGATCAGAATGGTCGCGGTCTTTGAATTGTCGATCTCGCGGCCCAAATTCTCGATCCGCTGACAAGTGTTCACCGTGTCGCCGATGATCGTGTAGTTGACCCGCCCGGCGGCACCGATATTGCCGACCAGCGCGGGGCCCGTGTGAATGCCGATCCGAACGCGCGCCTCCGGTAGGCCCTCGCCCCGGCGCCGATGGTTGTCGCGTTCGAGGGCATCGACCATGGCCATGGCGCAATAGCATGCCGCCGTGTTCTTCGACGCAGGCGCCGAGTATTTGAAAATGTTCGTTGACCATGTCGGCGACCTCGGTGGCCGAGCGGCCCTCGGCCATGGTCGTGAAGCCGACGATATCGGTAAACATCACCGTCAACTGACGCTCCGACGACGCGACAAGGGTTTCGTCGCGGGACATCAATCGGCGCACCAGTGATCTGGGCACATAGGTCTCAAACATTTTGACCGCCGAGCGCATGGCGTTGAAGGAGTTGGCTAAGTCGTTGAGTTCGGTGATGCGGCTGGGCGGCATAAATCCGGCGGCTGAGATGTCACCGTCCCCGACTGCGGAAACCGCCGTCGCGGTCCGGCGGATCGGTCTGGCAATGGCTCGGCTGGCCAGCACCGCCATAATAAGCGCTAACAAGATAATGCCGACGCCGGCCCAGGCGGCGGTGATCAGGCGCTCGCGGTATAGGCCCACATCAGCGGCCTCGAACCACACGCCGATGGTCCAGGGCGCGCCGCCGTAACGGTAGATGCGCCGAAAGAACCCGACGTAATCCTGGCCGTCCAATGTCGAGTAAATGGTCTGCAGGTTGCCACTGGCGTCGTCACTTTCACGGACCGCATCGGCATCTTTCCAAATGCCGTCCAAGATCAAGTCACCGACCCGGCCGACGGAAACAGTCGGCTCACCGTCCTTCGGTTCGGGGTGCTGCGACATCAGGTTCGGGTGGGCCAGGACGTGCTTGTCGCCATGAATCACGAAAGCCGTACCGTCGAACCGTTCGCCAACCTCGGTCACCGCTTCAGAAACCGCCGCCAATGACACGCCGGCGTACCAGGCGCCGAAATACTGGCCGCCGGCCCGGATTGCGTGCCAAACGCGAACTGATGATGTTTCCAGCACCTGGTCATAGGCCGGTTCGACCCACGATGGGTTCTTCGCCATGGCTCGAAGTTCGCGGAAGCTCTCATAGTAGGCGTCACCTGAGCGGTCGTTGAGGTAATGCGCGGAATCGCCGTCTTTGCTGACGTACTGCGCGTCCTTGCCGGTGTTGAAGAGCATTCCGGCGGTGATGATTTCCGGCGCCGCGGCTACCGATGCGGCCAGGATGTCGTTGGGAATTCGGGTATCTTCAAGATGCCAACCGTTGGGGACCGCTGTTTCTGCCATGCGCCCGACATATTGCGCCGCCGGGTCAAGAAACTGATCGAGGTAGGAATCGATCTGGCCGATCACCAAGCCTGCGTTGCGGATCGTCAAATCTTCCGTATTGCGCTTCGCCGCCGTCCATTGCTGCCAGGCGACGGCACAAATGCCGACGGCGACGATGCTCAGGACGCAGGCGGTGAGTGTCAGGGTGATGCCGAACTTCAAACCATGCGACGACGCGCCGTGCGGTGGGCGGCGGATTGGCTTCAGCGGGCGCGGGTTTAAGCTCAGCGTCCATTACTAATCACGCGACCCCGCATCCGCCCGGCACAAACGAAGACCGGCAAGTGGCCAGTCGAAGTTCCAATTCATAACGAAAGTCCCTGCTCTCGCCCCTTTGAGGCTCCACGCTAACCATAGCATTTTCAACATTCCGCTAAAGAAGAATCTCCCCGCATCCGTTAAGGGCTTTGACAGGCTCTTGTGCTAGGTTAGCGCGAACTTAGCACGTCATTAGTCCATTACGGAGCGCCGGACATGCGCCGGATGATTTATATTTCCAAAGCCGCCGGTTGGCTGAGCCGAGATGATCTTGAGCAGATCATGACGTCGGCGTCGGCCAATAACCTGCGCGACGGCATTGTCGGCAGCCTGCTTTATGGCGCGGGAACGTTCATCCAGGTGATTGAAGGCGGCGAGGCGGAGACCATGGAATTGTCCGAACGCATCAATATTGATCGCCGGCATTTCGATGTCGATCTGCTGATCCATGAGCCCATTGATCAAAGCGTTTTCAATCAGTGGAGCATGACTTATGCGGCCGATGATCATTCGATGCCCTGTGCACCCAGCGATTTTGAGGCGCTCGGCGGGATCAATGCCGCGCCGGCGCTTCGCGATCTGATTTCCAATCGGGGAAGTTACGTCGCTGATTTCATCTACGATGTCTTTGATAAGATCGTCGGTGTGCCGCGGTTCAAGCCGGCCTGACTGGCAGTTCTGCCGCGTCTTCACTCGCCAATTGGTTTGCCGTCCGGACGCGTGATCGCAACCACGCCGGCACGCGGCGGTCGGCGCGGGTCGAAATCAGGCCAGCGGGTTGAGGGCGCATCAAAGGTGGAACCTTCACCCGGGTGCTGGACGGCGCAAAAAAGGGTTGTGTTGTCGGGTGTAAACGCCGGTCCACACATCTCGGCGCCCTTTGGACAGGCGAAAAGCAGGCGGGGTAATGCCCGGCCCGGCCCGGCCACATCACAGCCGTATAGGCCGTCTGGGATATTGTTACGGCGCTGCTTTGATCCCTGGTCCGTGGCGATCCACAGGCGGCCATGGTTATCGAAGGCGCAGTTGTCCGGCGCCGCCAACCAGGACCCGAACTCAGCCGTCGCCGGGTGATATTCAGCGTCATGAGCCGCCGATGGGTCGCCGGCTTTTAAAAGAATACGCCAACTTGCCTGTGGTGATGCGTGCCCCACGCTGTTGTTTGCGCCCTCGCCTTCGGCGCCGGGCGGGATGATTTCTAATACATGGCCGTGTGGATTGGGCCCGCGCGGATTGGCGCCGTCGTCGCCAAAGTCGCGCCGCGTGTTATTGGTCAGCATGACATAGACCCGGCCGTTCACAGGGTTAGCTTCAACGTCTTCCGGCCTGTCCATGGGCGTGGCACCTAACAGATCGGCGGCCCGCCGGGTTTCAATCAACACATCGGCTTGCGACGCAAATCCGTTGGCCTGATCCAGCGGCGCCGTGCCCCAGGTAAGCGGCAGCCAGATCAGTGTGCCGTCGGAATCGAAACGGGCGACGAACAATGTGCCCTTGTCCAGTAAACGCCGATTGGCGTCACGACGGGCGGGCTCCATGCGATCTTTTGAGACGAACTTGTAGAGATATTCGTTGGCTTGGTCGTCACCGGTGTAGGCGACGGCGCGGCCGCTGATATCGAGAGCCACATTTGCGCCTTCATGTTTGAAGCGGCCAAGTGCTGTGCGTTTGACCGGCACCGCGTTTGGGTCGTATGGGTCAATCTCGACAATCCAGCCAAACCGGTTGGGTTCGCGCGGTTCGCGCGATACATCAAAGCGCGCATCAAACCGGCCCCAGGCATACCAGGGCCGGCCCTTCAGGCCCATGCGCGCGTGGTTCATGGCCTCCGGCGTACCCTCAGGATCACCGGTGAAATAGCCATGGAAGTTTTCTTCGGCGATCAACACCGTGCCCCACGGCGTCACCCCGCCGGCGCAGTTGTTGATTGTGCCAAGTGCCTGCTTACCGGTGGTATCGGCTGCGGTTTTAAGTCGCGCATGACCGGCCGCCGGGCCGGAAATCCGGATCGGCGTGGTCGCCGTGATCCGCCGTGCGAACCGGCTATCTGATGTTACCGACCAGCGCCCGGCGTGCCTTTTGACCTCAATCACCGAATGGCCGTGGGCGGCCATTTCCACGGCGGCCATGGCGGCGGTCATTTTTTCGAATTTGTCCGACCGGGTCAGCCCCGGCCACATCAACTCCGCATTTGCATATTCATGATTGACGCAGAGCAGCCCGTGCGCACTTTGGCGGCTCTCGGTGGGCAACGGAAGATACCCAATAAAGTCGTTGTTGGTTCCAAACTGACCCGACTGCGCCGCCGCCGTCTGGTTCTCAAGGTCATGCGCCGGCGTCCCCGCCACCACGGCGTCACCCCATCCAATCAGCACATCAGCCCGGTACCCCGAGGCAATCTGGTGGGTGTCGCTGATGCGGTGCGGCGGCTGACGGAATTTCAAGCTGGAAGGATTTGTCCGGGCACCGGCGGCAGGACCGGACAGTAATGTTGCCGCGGCGGCCAATCCCATTGCGCCGCCGCCCATCAACGCCTGCCGCCGACTGATAATTGCCGACAGGGGTTGATTTGTACAAACGTTGGCCGGGATATCGTCGTCGTCCACTAATCCGCGGCCTGCGCCGCGAGGGCGGCCATGTTGACCATATCCGACACTGTTGTACCCATGGGTACGATCTGCACCGGTTTCGATAACCCGATCAACACCGGGCCCAGCACCGTGCCGCCGCCCAAGGATTTCAGCAACTGGGTTGAGACCTGAGACGTATGCAGGCTAGGCATGATCAAAACGTTGGCCGGCCCGGTCAGCCGGCAGAACGGATAATTGGCCATAACCTCGGTGTTCAAGGCCACCTCAACGGTCATCTCGCCTTCGTATTCAAAGCCCACGTGACGTTCGTCCAAAACCTTGACCGCGTCGCGCACCGGTTGGGCACGGGGCAGATCAGGGTGGCCGAAGTTCGAATACGAAATCAGCGCGACACGTGGCTCATGGCCGAGCCCGCGCGCTACAGCTGCTGCCTGCTGGGCGATATCGGCCATTTGTTCGGGCGACAGTACTTCATGAATGGCGGTGTCGGCGACAAACAACGTTTTGCCTTGGGTCATCACCATGGACAATCCGAAGACATGGCTGCCCGCCGCTGGGTCAAGTACCCGGGTGATCTGATCCAACGCCATGTGATAATTGCGCGTCAGCCCGGTGACCAGGGCGTCAGCATCACCAGATTGGACCATCAAGGCGCCGAAGACATTGCGGTCACGGTTGACCATGCGCACGCAGTCGCGTTCCAGATAGCCGCGTCGCTGCAGGCGCTCATACAACAAATTAATATAATCGGCGGTCGATGGGCTGAGCTTCGAATTGACGATTTCGATGGCAGCGCTGGCCGGCAGCCCCAACTGGTCCATGGTGCTCCGTACCCGTTCTTCCCGGCCGATCAAAATTGGCGTGCCGAAGCCGCCATTTAGAAATGCATAGGCGGCGCGGATGCTTTTTTCTTCTTCGCCTTCGGCAAAGACCACGCGTTTCGGGTTTTTGCGCAGCTCTTCGAAGATACCGTGCAGGCTACCCGCCGTCGGATTGAGACGCGCCGATAATTCCGCTTCGTAGGCATCCATGTCGATGATTGGCCGGCGCGCGACACCGGAATTCATCGCAGCCTGTGCCACGGCGCGGGGTACGGCGGTAATCAACCGGGGGTCAAAGGGTGCAGGGATCAGGTAATCGGGACCATAACGCAGGTGCGTGCCCGCATAAGCTTCGTCCACCTCATCGGGGACATCTTCGCGGGCCAGTTCGGCCAGGGCACGGGCGGCGGCCATTTTCATATCATCGTTGATGGTCGAGGCGCGCACATCCAATGCACCGCGAAAGATGTAAGGGAAGCCCAGGACATTGTTGACCTGGTTCGGGTAATCCGAGCGGCCCGTGGCGATGATCGCGTCATCGCGTGTCGCCTTGACATCTTCCGGCGTGATTTCCGGATCCGGATTGGCCATCGCAAAAATTATCGGCTTGTCGGCCATCGCTGCCACCATATCGGTGGTCACGGCGCCGCCGACGGAAAGCCCGATGAAGCAATCGGCACCATCCAGCGCCTCGGCCAGTGTCCGGGCCTTGGTGCTTGAGGCGTAGGCTGATTTCCATTGGTTCATGCCGTCGGTGCGGCCCTTGTGAATGACGCCTTTGGAATCGCACATGATAATATTTTTGCGCGGCATGCCCATGGTTACGAACAACTCGGCGCATGCAATCGACGCGGAACCTGCGCCGTTCATCACCATGGTGAATTTATCAATCTTGCGATCGGTCAATTCCAAGGCGTTGATCAGGCCGGCTGCGGTAATGATCGCAGTGCCGTGCTGGTCATCGTGGAACACCGGGATATCCAGCAGTTCACGCAATCTTTGCTCGATGACGAAACATTCCGGTGCCTTGATATCTTCCAGATTAATCCCGCCGAAGCTCGGCCCGAAGCGGGTTACCGCATCGACAATCTCATCAACATCTTCGGAATGGACCTCGACGTTGAAGCCGTCGACATCGGCGAAGCGCTTGAACAGGACGGATTTGCCTTCCATCACCGGCTTCGCCGCCAGCGCGCCGATGTTGCCGAGCCCCAGCACCGCCGTGCCGTTGGAGACGATGGCTACAAGGTTGCCGACCGCCGTGTAATCGTAGGCCAGATCGGGGTCGCGATGGATTTCCAGGCACGGTGCGGCGACGCCTGGCGAATAGGCGAGCGTCAGGTCGCGTTGCGTGACCAAGGGTTTGGTGGCGTGGATTTCCAGTTTCCCCGGGCGGCCCTTGGCATGCATGCGCAAGGCCTCCTGACCGAGGATTTTATTGGCTTGTTCGTCCATAATTTTCGAATTCCCAGGTTGTCTGCTCTTTAGTTGTTGCAATTTCATCGTCGCGGATGGACCCATCCGCTTGGGATTTGCTTGTTTATCGCTGCAAATACGTCGTCGTGGATGACCCATCCACTCGGGATTTGCTTTACCGTTCCGCACTTCTTTCTTGGGCGCTTTTGGCCTGTTATGTTTATTGTGCCGAAGCCGCCCTGAGAGTAAAGCGCCATCGCCCATGCCGCATCCCGCACCGCAATTGACCCAAGACGAGACTGGCACCGAAAATCATGCCCCGGCGGCGATGACGCCGATGATGACGCAGTACCTAAAAATCAAGGATGCCCATCCCGACGGCCTGTTGTTTTACCGCATGGGCGATTTCTATGAGATGTTCTTCGAAGATGCGGTGAAGGCGGCCGGTGCGCTGGATATCGCGTTGACCAAACGCGGCAAGCATTTGGGCGATGATATCCCCATGTGCGGGGTGCCGGTGCATTCTCACGAGGTCTATTTGAACCGCCTGATCCGCCAGGGTTTTCGGGTCGCGATCTGTGAGCAGACCGAAGATCCCGCGGAGGCTAAGAAGCGCGGCGCGAAATCCGTCGTTAATCGCGATGTTGTCCGTGTGGTGACGCCAGGCACGATTACCGAAGACACATTGCTGGACGCCCGGCGCCACAATTACCTCGCCGCCGTGGCCCGCTCGCAGGGCGACTTCGGCCTAGCCTGGATTGATGTGTCGACCGGGGTGCTCTCGACCCAGGCTCTGGCCGTCGGCGATCTTGATGCGGCGTTGGCGCGCTTGGATGCAGGGGAGCTGCTGATTTCGGAAAACTTGCTGACGGCGCCCGATACGGCGGACACTCTGAGCGCCTGGGGTGAACGGTTGACCCCGCTACCGGCGGCGCGTTTGGATTCCACCGCCGGGCGCAAGCGCCTGGAAAGTCTCTACGGCGTCGCCACCCTCGATGCGTTCGGTGAATTTAGCCGCGCCGAGACCGCTGCTGCCGGCGGGTTGGTAGATTATGTTGAACTGACGCAAAAAGGCCGTTTGCCGCGGATCGCCGAGCCGGTCCGTATCAGCGTCGGTGCCTTGATGGAAATTGACGCCGCGACGCGACGCAATCTTGAGCTGACCCGAACGCTTTCCGGCGAATTTCGGGGCTCGGTGCTGAGTGTCATCGACCGCACCGTCACCGGCGCTGGGGCCAGGCTTTTGGCGGACCGCTTGGCGCAACCGTTGACCGATCCGGTGGTCATTGGACGGCGTCTCGACGCCGTGGGCTTATTCGCCGCCGATCATCGGTTGCGCGGCGAGATGCGTGAAATTCTCGGTCGGACTCCGGATATTGCCCGCGGACTCAGCCGGCTGACCTTGGATCGGGGCGGGCCGCGCGATCTGGCGGCCATTCGCGATGGCCTGGACCGCGCCGCCGAGGTCCGCGCGCTATTCCAATCAAGCCTCGGCAACACATTGGCCGGCGACGGAATTGACGATGTCGTGGCGGCCGACACGGCGTTGGGCGAACATGCGGCGCTGATCGAACGCCTTGGCCACGCGTTGGCCGAGGAACTGCCGATCAGCATTCGCGACGGCGGCTTCATACGCTCTGGCTTTTCTGCTGAGCTCGATGAATTAACCCAGCTACGTGATGAAAGCCGCAAGCTGATCGCCGGCCTGCAAGCCGACTATGCGGGCTCGACCGGGTTGAACAGCCTGAAAATCAAACACAACAACGTGCTGGGGTACTTCATTGAGGTGCCCGCGAAGCAGGCGGAAAGCATGCCATCCGGCGCCGACAGTCCGTTCATTCACCGCCAGACCATGGCCAACGCCATGCGCTTTAATACGGTTGATCTGTCGGAATTGGAGGGCCGCATCGCTAAGGCGGCTGATCAGGCGCTGGCCTTGGAGCTCGCGCTATTTGCGGATTTGGTCGCAGACGTGGCCGGTTTGGCCGAACCGATCGCCGCCGCCGCCGCCGCATTGGCTGAGATCGATGTCATGTCGGGGTTGGCGGAACTGGCCGAAACCCGGCGCTACCACCGGCCCGTCGTCGATGCCAGCCGGGCTTTTGAGATTTCTGGTGGTCGCCACCCGGTGGTTGAAGCGGCGCTTGAAGCCGCGGGCGACGGCCCCTTCGTTGCCAATGATTGCCGGCTCGACGACGGAGGCATCGATGACCCCGATGACGCCGCCGAAGACGCCGGTCCAGACATTGATCAAGACGCAAACCCCGGTCGCCTGTGGCTTCTAACAGGCCCGAACATGGCTGGCAAAAGCACGTTTCTTCGGCAAAACGCCTTGATCGCGATCCTCGCCCAGATGGGGTCATTCGTGCCCGCCGAAGCGGCGCGGATCGGCGCCGTCGACCGCCTGTTTTCACGTGTCGGCGCGTCTGATGACCTCGCCCAGGGACGCTCCACATTCATGGTTGAAATGGTCGAAACCGCGACAATTCTCAACCAAGCCGGGCCGCGAGCGCTGGTGATCCTTGATGAGATCGGGCGCGGCACGGCGACCTATGATGGCCTGTCCATTGCCTGGGCGGTGGTCGAGCACCTGCACGAAACCAACCAATGCCGGGCTTTGTTCGCGACACACTATCATGAGCTGACGGCTTTGGCCGGCGCGTTATCGGCGCTCCGGTGTCACACCATGCGGGTCAAGGAATGGCGCGACGATGTGGTTTTCCTGCATGAGGTTGCTGCCGGGGCCGCTGATCGGTCCTATGGCATCCATGTTGGCAAGCTGGCCGGGCTACCCGCTGGCGTGGTTGCGCGTGCCAATGCCGTCTTGAAGACCTTAGAGGCCGATGAACAAACGTCCGCCGTGCATCAATTGGCCCATGACCTGCCTTTGTTTCAGGCAGCCCCCGCCCAGCGTCCGGCGGCGGGACCAATATCAGCGGCGCCTTCAGAGTCCGACAAAGCCGTTGATGCCGTCAGTCCCGATGAAATGACACCCCGCGCCGCCTTGGAATTTATCTATACATTGAAACGAATACGCCAAGATAGCGCAGATGATTGATCTAAGTTCAGAGACTTTAATTTAAGCATATCAAAATACCCCTAATTGCTAAAAATGGCGACAATCGGCACTATTTTTCATTAAGCTTAAGATCATTTAATATTTCTTGCTCCCTTAGATTTAAATTATGATCAGCCCATCGATGTTAAACCCACACTTTGTTATGCCCGAATCGATATCGACATGAAATTATCTGGTGAACGGGGCCTTTGTGTGGAGATCTTTCGTTCAGTCTTGGCTGGTTCGCGCTTTCGCCCGGCGTCGTTGGGCGCTATATAAGAGAGGCGCTTGAGGAGCCGGCATTTCATGTCCAGGTCAACGACCGTCACCAAACCTCGGCAGATTATCGACCGCAAGGCGCTGAAAGCCGAGCTTGACGGTATTGTCAGCTGGTCCGGCTACACGCCGAAAACCCAGGGTCAGGTGCTGGATATTTTCAAAGATGCCTTCCAGGCTGGCTGGGATGAGGTGCAGCGGCGCTTCGAGGCCGGTGAAGCGGGCGGCTTGGAGGCGACGCGCGCCAATGCCCATCTGATGGACCAGTTGGTTCGCCTGATCCACGAATTTGCCTTGTCCAGCGTCTATCCCGCTGCCAACCCGACGACTGGCGAACAAATGGCGGTGCTGGCGACCGGTGGATACGGGCGCGTGGAACTGGCGCCGTTTTCCGACGTAGATTTGATGTTTTTGTTGCCTTACAAATTGACACCGCATTCCGAACAAGTTGTTGAATTCACGCTCTACACACTTTGGGACATCGGCCTCAAGGTCGGCCATGCGACACGCTCCATCGATGAAACGATCCACCTGGCAGAGGAAGACCTGACAATCCGCACCAGCCTGCTGGATGCGCGCTGGTTGTGGGGCAATCAGCCGGTGTTCAAACAATTTCAATCGCGGTTTGACGCAGAACTCATCGCCGGCAGCGGGCCGAAGTTCGTTGAGGAAAAGCTGGCCGAGCGCGACGCTCGCCATGCTCGCATGGGCGACACGCGCTATGTGCTGGAGCCGAATTTAAAAGAAGGCAAGGGTGGTCTGCGCGACCTGCAAACGCTGTTTTGGATCGCCAAATATCTGTACCACGCCGATAGCGCCGGTGAATTGAGGGACGCCGGCGTGCTCACCGCGGCCGATGTCCGGACCTTCGCGAAGGCCGAAAATTTTCTGTGGACGGTGCGCTGCCACCTTCACTATCTGGCCAACCGTCCCGACGAACGCCTGACTTTCAACGTCCAAGAAGAACTGGGCCAGCGCATGGGTTACAGGGATCGCGCCGGCACGCGCGGTGTCGAGCGCTTCATGAAGCACTATTTTCTGATCGCCAAGGACGTCGGTGATTTGACCCGCGTGCTTTGCGCGGTGCTTGAAGAACAGCACAAAAAGCGTCGTGGCCCGAATTGGCTCAGGGGCATCCGGTTCGGGAAATCCGAGGTCGACGGCTTTCGCGTCGAAAGCGGGCGTTTGACGCTCAGCGGGCCGAAGGAGTTGAAAACCGAACCGTTGAAAATGTTGCAGCTGTTCCACGCGGCCCAGCACAACGACCTTGATATTCACCCGAAGGCACTGCGCCTAGTCAGCCAAAATCTGAAACTGGTCGATGCGGACTTGCGTGATGATCCGGATGCGAACCGGTTGTTTGTCGAAATTTTGATAGGTCCTGCGCCCCGCACTGCGCTCATGTGGTTGAACGAAGCCGGTGTGTTCGGCCGTTTCGTGCCCGATTTTGGTCGCGTCGTCGCGCAAATGCAGTACGACATGTATCACGTCTACACCGTCGATGAGCACACCATCCGTGCCATTGATATTGCCGATGGGATCTACACGGGCCGGCTGCGTGATGATCATCCGGTGGCCTGTGGCGTGGTCCAGGAACTTGAATCACGCCGCGCGCTTTATGTGGCGGTGCTGTTGCATGATATCGCCAAGGGCCGCGGTGGCTCGCATTCCGAGCTGGGTGCCGATATCGCCTTGGATCTGGGCCCCCGCTTCGGCCTGACGGATTGGGAAACAGAGACCGTCTCATGGCTGGTCCGCCATCATTTGTTAATGAGCGACGTTGCATTCAAGCGCGACCTTGATGACCCCAAAACGGTGGCCGACTTCGCCGCCATCGTGCAGTCACCGGAACGCCTGCGCTTGCTGCTTGTTCTGACCGTCGCCGATATCCGCGCCGTCGGGCCGAACGTCTGGAATGCCTGGAAAGCCGGCTTGTTGCGCGAACTGTATTGGCGCACTCAGGAGGTCTTGAGCGGTGATGCGCCCGAGCAGCGCCGCGCCGAGCGGGTAATCCGTGCCAAAAGCCGATTGGCCGAGCGTTTGGATGATTGGCCGGAAGCCGATATTGAAGCTCATTTGGAGCGTGGCCAGGCCGGCTATTGGCTGGGGGTTGATACCGATACCTTGGAACACCAGGCCCACCTCATCCGCGAAGCCACCCGCAGCAACAAGCCGTTCCACATCGATAGCCGCGATTGTGCTGACAAGGGTGTGTGCGAGGTTACTGTTTATGCGCCGGATCACCCCGGCTTGTTTGCCGTTATTGCCGGTGCCATGGCACTGGCCGGCGCTTCTGTTGTCGATGCGAAAATCAACACGCTCCGGGACGGCATGGCGCTCGACACATTCTTTATCCTGATCGGCGGTGGCGATGGCGATATCCGGGCCGCCGACCAAAAGCGCCTTAGAAAACGCATCGCCGACGCCATCCAAGGCAAGGTTCGCCCGGCTCGGGAAATCGCCCGGCGCGCCGAAACGGATTTGAAGCACCGCACCCAGATTTTCAAGGTGCCGCCCCGGGTTTTGATTGATAATCAGGCGTCGAACACCCACACGGTGATTGAGATCAATGGCCGCGACCGTCCCGGCTTCCTACACGACGTCACCGCCACGATCAATGATCTGAGTTTGCAGATATCGAGTGCCCACATCTCAACTTTCGGCGAACGCGCTATTGATGTCTTTTACGTCAAAGATATTTTTGGCCTAAAGGTCGATAGCCAGACAAAGATCGAACAGATCCGTTCGCGCTTGGCGGCCACCGTCGCCGATGAAATGGATGCGGACACGTCTACCGCCGCCGCCGAGTAGCCGGGCAGAATGAGATGATTACCGACGACCGCGACTTCGCCGCCCCTGACTTCAATGTCTATGATTTTGACGCCGAGGAAATCGCCGCGGGGATCGCTGAGTGGGCGCGCATCGAAAGCCCCAGTTTCGACGCCGCTGCCGTCAATCGAATGATGGACCTCGCCGAGACAACGATGCGCGACCTGGGCGCCGAAACTACCCGAATGCCTGGGCAGGATGGGCGTGGGGACGCACTGAAAGCGCACTTCGATTGGGGCGACGGGCCTGGAATCATGGTCCTGGGCCACCTGGACACCGTGCATCTTGTCGGCACGACGGACGGCGCCCTACCGGTGCATCGCGACGCGGACCGGCTTTACGGCCCCGGTGTGCTGGATATGAAAGGCGGTATGTATTTGGCCCAGCACGCCTTGGCTAAGGTGATCGGTGCGCGCGGCCGGCTCAACATGGCGCTGACGTTTTTGTTCATTCCTGATGAAGAAATCGGCAGCCCTACCAGCCGCACACTGATTGAGGCGGAAGCCCGCAAGTGCCGTTATGTGTTGGTGCCCGAGCCCGGCAAGTCTGATAATTTCGTCACCGGGCGGCACGCGTTCCTGCGTTATAAAATCAGAACATATGGGCGTCCGGCGCATGCCGGGCGCGCCGTCGGCCCGGGCCGTAGCGCGATCCGCGCCATGGCCCAGTTGATCGATGAAATCGAAGATTTTACCGATATAGACAAGGAAACCACGTACCGTGTCGGCACTGTCCATGGCGGTACCTTCGTCAACGTGGTGCCAGCGCAATGCGAAGCCGAGGTGCTTTGCGTCGCGCCCAGCATGGCCGCCTTCGATGAAATCACCAACCGCATGAATGCACTGAAATCACCGGATCCAGAAATCCGTCTTGAGGTCGAGGCCGGCCCCGTCAGGCCGCTGTTTAAGTTCAATGAAGCGACCCAGGACCTCTATGAGATTGCCCGCCGTGTCGCCAGTACTGTCGGCCTGGAACTCGGTCAGGGCCAATACGGTGGCGGTTCGGATGGGAATTTCACTGGCGCCTTGGGGATTCCGACGCTTGATGGCTTGGGGGTTTGCGGCGATGGAATCCATACCAAACAGGAATATCTAGAGGTCTCGTCCCTGGTCCCCCGGGCTCGGCTGCTGGCAGGCCTGTATGAGGCCTTGGCCGAGCGAAACGAATAGCTTATGAGGCCTTGGCCGAGCGAAACGAATAGCTTATGAGGCCTTGGCCGAGCGAAACGAATAGCTTATGAGGCCTTGGCCGGGCGGAATGAATAACCCGTTGTGAATCCCGGTGTTTTTGCGGTTCCGTCTTGCTCGGTTGATGCTGCGATGAAAAGATGTGCCTATGAATGAACGATCGCCGCAAAAGAACGGCGCCGGGACAACGCAGGGGTACGGCCTTCACTGTTTGCGCGGCGATATCTCGGGGGGCCTGTCGGCGGGTATCACTGCACTGCCGGTTGCGATCTCATGCGGCGTTATCGCCTTTGCGCCCATGGGTCCCGGATTCGGGGCCTATGGGGCACTGGCCGGCCTGAACACGGCGATCTTCGTGACCCTGGTCGCCGCGGTATTCGGTGGCTCACCTCTGCAAGTTTCGGGGCCGAAAAGTTCTTTGGCCGTAATCTTGGGCGCGGTGATGGCGGGCTTGTTTCAGGTTTTATTCGGGCTATTGCGGTTCGGCAATCTCATCAAGTTCATCCCCCATCCCGTGACGGCGGGGTTCATGAACGGCCTGGCGATAATCATCATGAGCACCCAATTGCCGTTGTTCATCGATGTCGCCGGGTTTGATCTCGATACATTCTTCAACGAACACATTACGCTTCGGCCGAAGGCCCTGTTGATTTGCGCGGTGACCGTTGGCGCCATGTGGCTGGCGCGCATGTGGCTGCGGCGTGGTGGCGACGCCATTCTGGCGCTGGCCGTGGGTACCGGTGCCTATTACCTACTAGCCCGCGTTCAAGGGACCGAGAACATGGGAGGCGTCATCGGCCCCATTGTTCGCAACATTCCCTATCCCAATCAGTTGTTCAATTTCGCCGACGCCCTAAAAGATCCCAATATTGATCTACTGGCGGCGGGCGTGGTTGGCCCGGCGCTGGTCATTGCGTTGCTGGGGTCAATTGAATCGTTATTGAGCGCCACCGCCATGGATGCGCATCGTCATGTCCGCCACAATTCGAACCGCGAATTGATCGGCCAAGGGCTGAGCAATGCCGTGGCCGGGCTCTTCGGTGGCTTGGCCGGCGGCGGCTCGCCGACCCGAAGCGTGGCAAATTTTGATGCCGGTGGACGGACCCGGGCGGCCAGTTTGGCGGGGCCGATTGGGGAAGAACGGCTGTCTTATTATGAAGCTGACGACAAAAACCAGCCTGACGATTATTGTGATCCTGGCCTTCGCGGTCGTGGTGACGAATTTTCTCAACTACTACAAATACCAATCGACGTTGCGTGAGCTCGTCGAATCACGCTTTATCGTTGTTGGGCTGGATATCAAGCATTCCATCGAAGGTAGTGTGAACCTTGGCATTCCATTATCTCAAACTGAAAACACCCAGGAAATTCTCAATCGGGTGAAAGCCGCCGATGAGCAAATTCGATCTGTTGAGGTGTTCGCCATATCCGGCGCCGACGGCAACCGTCTGTTTGGCACCGATGCCGAGGGCATCGGCAAGAAGGTGCCGGAAAGTTGGGTAAATGGCGCGGAAAGTAAAGATTCAAACACCTGGCAATTTGACGAGCCCGAAGCCTTTGGCGTCGGTATCGCGCTGATCAACAGTTTTAACAAACGCATCGGCGGCATTGTCGTTCGGTATTCCCGGGCCTATCAGCAGACCAAAATTGAGGCCATGTTTCAGTCACTGGCACGTACCGTCCTGATTGTTTTCGGTATTGCCTGCGTCCTGGCGTTTATTGGTGTCTATGTATTTTTCCGCCCGATTTCGACGACGTTCTCGCGGATGACGGCCTCGCTCAGTTCCCTGTTGTCGAATGAAGAACCAGTGTTGAACGCGGCCAATGCGGAAACCCCTGAAGAGAAACATTACGCGGCATTCCAGGAAAAAACCCACAAAGTTCTGGCAGTGTTACGCGAAGCCGAAGAACAAGGCTTGACCGACGCCAAGGAGACGGAACCGCCCGTGTTGTAGGCGATGCAGCGCACCCCGTGCTCAAGCCGGCTGTCGTTGATCAATTCGCATATGCCGCGGCCGACGGGGAAATAGGTACCATTCGGTGAGCCTGTGCCAAGGGCCACGAACTTATCCTTGGCCATGACCGTAGTTGAGCTAGCAATCGGCAGCAGGGCGAGCGCGCACAATGCCAACAGGCCCCGCGAAATCAATCGCGCCGCTTCACAGCAACGCAAAAACCGACTGGAATAGCATTCCACCCTTTTATCCGTCCCTTTGGTTCAACGTCATCTTCTTTTAGCCATTGCGCACTCTAACCCATTGAGCACACATGACCTTTGGCGGCAGCGTAGAGCCTTAAGGGGGGTTCGTCATCCCTGAATCGACACAATCGGGTGAACACCTGATTTTTTAGCTCAGAAGCTGGGAATAACCGAACAAGGCCGGCTGACCGCCGGTATGCAGGAACAGGACGTTGGCATTGTCGTCGAAAGTGCCGCGGCGCACCAATCCGATCAATCCGGCCATGGTTTTTGCCGTATAGACGGGATCGAGCAGCAACCCCTCGGTGTGCGCCGTCATCTCAAGCGCTTCGGTGACATCAGGGTTCAACTGGCCGTATCCAGGCGCCAGCCATGAATCGTCAACTTTAATGTCGGATTCCGCGATCGGGCTGGCGATACCGACCATCTCTTCGACCTCGCGGACGCGGCGTAGGACGCGCGGTGCTTGTTGGCCGGCGTCGCGGCGCACACAAATGCCGTAGACCGGGACGGCACTGCCGCCGTGGCGCAGGCCGACCAGGAACCCCGAATGGGTCGCGGCACTGCCTGACGCCAGCACCACGGCATCAAGGGACAGCCCTTGGTTGGCGGCTTGATCCAGTGTTTCAAGCGCCGAATCAACATATCCCAATGATCCCAGTGGTGGATGACCCATGCCCAAATGCACCACGTAGGGCCGTCCGCCCTCGGCCCGGACCTGGTCGGCGATGTCTTCTAGCGCCGCGTCGGCCGCCGCCTCGTCCTCGCCGACGGGGAAATTGTGTACCGTGGCGCCAAGAAGATGATCCAACAGGACATTGCCAGACGTGCGGTAGAGGTCATCCTTGCCCTCGACCCGGTCTTCCAACTGCACGTGGATACCCATGCCGAGTTTGCGTGCCGCGGCGGCGGCCTGGCGGACAAAGTTCGATTGCACAGCGCCGGTGATGATTACAGTGTCGGCGTTCTGGGACTTCGCTTCGCCCAGATAATATTCCAGTTGCCGGGCTTTGTTGCCGCCCATGGCGAGACCGGTACAGTCATCGCGTTTCACGTAAAGATTCGGGCCACCGAGTGCGGCAGTAAAATTCGGCATGAACTCTAGTGGCGTTGGGGCGTGGGCAAGGGTGACGCGCGCGAAGCGCTGACGGAAATCTGTTGGCGACACGGCTTTCTCTCCTGGTTTAGGGCTCGCCTGCGGGGCCAGTGCTCCTTTATACTCAGCCCCATGGCTTTGAGGAACCCCCCGCGGTCGCGACGATTTTGTATAACGCTTATGCACATAGGCCTGCTCGGCCTGCTTCTTATGACGCCTCACCCTGCCGGCGCCGACATGTTGACGGCGCGCACCATGCAGTCCGTGGTCGCGGTGCTGCCGGCGTGGCCGGGCCAAAATTCGGGCCAGCAATCGAATCGGGGCCGCGAAGCGCCCGAGGGCACGGCCGTCGCGGTCTTGCCCGGCGGGTATCTGGCAACCAACGCGCACGTTCTGGGCGCTGCCAAATCCGTTGATATTCGCTTGGGCGACGGCCGGCTGATCGCCGTCAAGATTATCGGCCGCGATCCTAAAAGTGACTTGGCGCTATTGAAGGCGCCGTCTGAATTTCCGGTTCTGTCGGTGGCGGCGCCACCAGGGCTTGGCGAAAAGGTTTGTGCCATTGGCAATCAATTCGGCCTCGGTCTTAGCGTCACCTGCGGGGTGGTTTCAGCATCGGGGCGGACCAACGCCGGCTTCAATCCGGTTGAGGATTTCATTCAAACCGATGCGGCCGTGAATCCCGGCGGGTCTGGTGGCGCACTGGTTGATGCCGATGGCCGGCTTGTCGGTCTGGTCTCGGCGATTTTCACCAAAAAAAGTGATGCCAATATTGGCGTAAATTTCGCCGCGTCCATGGATCTAGTGATGCGCGTGATGACGGATCTGCGTGACCACGGCAAAGTCATCGCCGGACATGCCGGTTTTCAGGTCGGCCCGTTGAGCGCCGATGAACGGCGGTGGTTGTCCGGCGTCAAGGTGGTCAAGGTCGCCCGCGATGGTCCGGCCCTGGCTGAAGGTTTACAGGCCGGTGATGTGATCATTGAGATCGGCGGGCGTCCGGTGATCCGTCCGTCCGATGTTGCCGCCGCGCTGTATTTGCACCGCCCCGGCGATGCCCTCAGCCTGCGGTTCCGGCGTGGCGCCAATGAAAACGGCATCACGGTGCGCCTTCAACCCTAATCACCACCCGACCTCCCCCCAGCTCCGACCCGATGGCTTTGGTCGGCGTTCACAGGCTCGTCATTTGCCGCCTGCACCGGGCGCACCTATGGTTTTGTCACATGATCCATCGGTTCGAAGGAGACACCGCCATGCGCATGATTTTTTCCGCACTACTATTATTCGGGATACTCGCTGCATCCGGTGTGGCCGAAGCCGAAGTTGCCGCGCCCTATTCCGGGATGAAAACCGTTGAGACCGGCACGCCCTTTGGCACCTATGTGAAGAAACTAAAATCGGCGATCGGCGCCAACAAAATGGGCATCGTCGCGCACGCCTGTGCGAATTGCGGCGCCAAGGCTATCGGCGTGACCATTCCCGCCAACAACGTCATCATGATTTATCACCCGCGCTTTGCCGTGCGCATGCTGAAGGCATCGGTCGCGTCCGGAATTGAGGCACCGCTGAGGCTCTATGTAACTGAGATGAAAGACGGCACGGCACGCCTGACCTACCGATTCCCGATGCGCAGGCCGCCAGCCTGGACACCAAGAGTGAAATCATCGAATTGGCTTCTTGCGGCCCCTGCAAAGCCAAGAATAAATGCAATCCGTGCAATCCTTGCGCCGCCAAGAAAAAGAGCAACTAATCACGCGTGTGATTGTTCTTTAAGAAATGTCAGCGTCGCGGGCCAAGTTCGGTCCGCGGCGTTTTCTTGAGTTGATGAATTGTTCTCGGCCCAATGATTTGCGTATATTGACCAGACCATGACGAAATCCAAAATCCAATCTGGCTTGGCCGCCATGAAGTTAGACACGGTTGAATTGGCCGGTCTCGCGCCCGAGCGCCTGGATCATATGAACGAAGCTGCCATGCGGGTGCTTGAGTGTTACCGCGTCTTGCAAAAGAGCGACGCCAATATCGTCGGCGAAGTGATCAAGGGCCCGGTCGATTTCTATGAGTGGGACCATTACCCTGATGGCGATGTTTATGATTGGGACAGCCATTCGCAGCACTATTACCATGCCCACCCGCCCGAAAAGCGGGCTAACAAATGGGGCGTGGAACACGGTCACTTCCATACATTCTTGCGCCCAAAAGGCATGCCGGGATCGGTTAAGCCTGCGGCGCTCGCCGATTATGAGGCGCCCGAAGGCGCCAACGACGCCCTAACGCATTTTGTCGGGATTTCCATGAACTGGGCGGGTTTTCCAATCCGGCTGTTTTCGACCAACCGCTGGGTCACTGGTGAGATCTGGTACACGGCAGATGATGTGATTTCCATGATCGACCGGTTCGAGATTGACGTGGCGTTGCCGAGCTGGCCGGTGAACATCTGGATCACTGCCATGGTGCAACTGTTCCGCCCGCAAATTGAGGCGCTGTTGCATCGCCGTGACAAGGTCGTCGCCGATTGGGAAGCAGCCCACCCCGGCCTCAATGCCTATGAGGACCGCAATCTGGAAATCACGTCAATCATCGATATTTCCGTCGAGGATCAGATCAAGAAGATCAGTAAAGCGCTTCGCGCGACAGCTTAATCAGCTCCAACCTCAGCCTTATATTCAGTCGGCGGGGCCGGCCATCACGGCGCCGCCTGTGATCAGCGTGTCAATCTGGGTGACTTCGTAACCGTGTTCGATCAAGACTTCGCGGGTGTGTTGGCCGAACAACGGGGCAGCGGACTCCACACCGCCCGGCGTTTTGGAAAACTTCACCGGACAGCCGATGGTCTTCACCGGGCCGGCTGTCGGGTGATCGACCTCGACGACCATGTCGCGGGCCAAGGTGTGCGGGTCGGCGTTCATTTCATTGATATCCAGCACCGGCCCGGCGGGGATGCCGACGGCTTCCAACGCCGACAGCCATTCGGCCTGCGGCCGGGTCTCGAAAGTTGTGTTCAAGATATCGACCATGGCATCAATGTTGGCCATGCGCGCCGCGCCGTCTTCGAAGCGCGGATCATCGGCCAATTCCGGCCGTCCCAACAGATCGACGAGCCGCTGCCAGTTGCGGGTATTGGACGCGCCGATGTTTATCCAGCCATCTTTCGTGCGGAACGCCTGATATGGCGCGTTCAGCGGATGACGCGACCCCATGGGTCCAGGCGCCTCGCCGGTCGCCAGCGCGATCGCCGATTGCCAATAAGTATGCGTGATCCCGGCCTCGAACAGCGAGGTATCGACCATCTGTCCTTCGCCGGTTTTGAGTTTATGCGCGTAGGCCGCGGCAACGCCGAGCGCACCCAAAATGCCGGCGGTGATATCGGTGACCGGCGCTCCAACCTTCACCGGCTCTCGCCCTGGCGCCTCGCCGGTAATGCTAATCAACCCGCTCATGCCCTGCGCAATCAGATCATAGCCACCACGGCTGGCATAAGGCCCGGTGCGCCCGAACCCTGATATCGCACAATAAATAAGACCTGGGTTGTGAACCTTCAGGTCTTCGTAGCCGAGGCCGAGCTTTGATAGGGTGTCGGCGCGGTAGTTCTCGAGCACCGCGTCGGCGTCTTCCAACATCTTCAGCAAAACATCGCGCCCGTCGGGGTTTTTCAAATTTATGGCGATACCGCGCTTGTTGCGGTTCATCATCATGAAGGCGGCCGACTCGCCCTCGATATCGGGGGGCAGGAAACGCCGAGTGTCGTCGCCGTCGGGGACGCGTTCAACCTTGATCACGTCGGCGCCCATGTCGGCCAGCATCCGCCCGCAGGTCGGCCCAGCCATGACGTGCGCCAGCTCAATAACCTTCATGCCCTTCAGTGGGCCGTTCGATGCACCCATGACGGCGGCTCCTCTCTTAACGTCCTTTGAACTTCGGCGTCGCCTTGTCCAGGAACGCCTTGTAGCCGATTTGAAAATCCTCGGTGTCGTAGCACGCGAAGCCCTCGTCTCGTTCGCCGTCGCTCAGTGGCGCCGGGTCTTCAAGCCGCGCCAGGAATTTCTTGTGCCAACGATGCACCAGCGGCGCTCCCCCAGCCACCCGCCTGGCCGTCGCCATGGCTTCGTTGGCAACCTGATCGTCATAAACGACGCGGCTGACGATGCCCAAATTGTAGGCTTCATCGGCGGGCATGATGCGGCCCTCCAGTAGAATTTCCAGGGCCTTCCCGGCACCGACCAGATCGCGCAGGCAGGAAATTTCCGGATAGGCCATCACCAGGCCAAGTTTTGAGATTGGCGCACCGAAACGGCTCGATTCCCCACAGATCCGGATATCGCAAAGCCCCGCCACTTCCAAGCCGCCGCCAACACAGATGCCGTGGATCATCGCTACCGTCGGGTGCTGCATGTCGCGCAGCGCTTGGATGGTGCCATGCATGAGCTTACCGTAGGCCTTGGCTTGTTCGGCGGAATTCCGCTCGGTCTCAAACTCGGAAATATCGTTGCCTGGCCCGAAGGCTTTTTCGCCGGCGCCGCGAATGACCACGCAGCGGACACTGTCATCCGCACTGAGTTCACGGAAAACTTCACCCATGCGGCCCCACATGGGCTTGGTGAAGGCGTTCATCTTGTGCGGCCGATTGAGCGTAACGGTAACTATACCCTGGTCGCGCCCGCCTCCGCCGCGTTCGATGAGGACGGTATCCTCGGGGGCCTCACTCACGACGCACCTCCCGCCGTCTCGGTCAGATATGCCATGGCCTTATCGACGCCGCCCTTTTGATGTGGCACGTCGGCAAGGCTCAAGCCCATCTCGACGCCGGCTAATGTACCCATTAAGGTCAATTCATTGAAATCACCCAGATGCCCGATACGGAATACCTTGCCTTTGACCTTGCCAAGACCCGTGCCCAGCGACATATCGAAGTTGTCCAAGATAACGCCGCGCACATGGTCCGCATCGACGCCATCAGGGACCATGACGGCGGTCAGCACACTGGAATATTCATCGGGGTTTTGGCACAGCACCTCCAGGCCCCAGGCCTGGATGGCGCGCCGCGTCGCCTCGGCCATTCGGTCATGGCGCGCAAAGACATTTTCAAGGCCTTCTTCATCCAGCATCTTCAACGCCTCGCGCAACCCATAGAGAAGATTGGTCGCCGGCGTGTAAGGGAAAAACCCCGACGCATTATTGGTGATCATCGCCTGCCAATCCCAATAAGACCGTGTGAAACCATTGGATTTCGACATCTCCAGCGCTTTGTCGCTGATTGCATTGAAGCCCAGGCCCGGCGGCAGCATCAGGCCTTTCTGGGAGCAGCTGACCGTGATGTCGACCCCCCAATCGTCGTGGCGGTAGTCAAGCGAGCCCAGGCTTGAGATCGTATCGATCATCAACAAGGCCGGGTGTCCGGCCGCGTCCATGGCTTGGCGGGCCGTCGCGATGTTCGACGCGACACCGGTGGACGTCTCGTTGTGAACCATGCAGACGGCTTTGATTGAATGGCCGCTATCGGCCTTGAGTTTTTCCTCGACCAAGCCGGCGTCAACGCCGTGGCGCCAGTCGCCGTCGATAAACTCAACCTCAAGGCCGTGCTTTTCTGCCAACTCCTGCCAGAGCGTTGCAAACTGGCCGGTTTCGAACATTAAGACTTTGTCGCCGGGGCTCAGCGTATTAACCAGGGCAGCTTCCCACGCCCCGGTGCCTGATGACGGGTAGACAATGACGTGGTTATCGGTGCCAAAAACTTTTTTGACGCCAGCTAGAATTTCCAGGCCAATTTCGCCGAAATCCGGGCCGCGGTGATCCATAGTTGGATAATCCATGGCGCGGAGAATGCGGTCCGGAACGTTGCTGGGCCCGGGAATTTGCAAGAAATGGCGGCCACTTTTGTACGACATTTAGGGCTCCTCCTTAGGCAGGCGCAAAACAGCCCTGCGCATCGTTTAAATTTAAAGTGCATTATGCATTCAAAATGTATGAACGCAATCAGAAAGAAGATTTTTTGATTTTGTTATATTAACCTATTGATTAAATATGCATATTATAAACAAATGATGTTTGAAGTATGTTCTTGGATTATTCTAATCATTGCAATTTGAATTCATAATTGTATGATCTAGTTCTCTTCGAATTCGCGAGGCTCTGCATGATCTCTTCAAAACCCGGCATTACCGGGACTGGCCGAATTGGTGATCGGGCCTTGGCCCGGCGTCTCCGGACCGAAACGTCGTCTGCGGTGATGTTTGACCCGTTCAGCCGCGGCCGCTATGCGACAGATGCGTCGCACTATCAGGTTGAACCCTTGGGCGTTGTCGTGCCGACGTGCAGCGATGACGTGCGCAAAACCATGCATATTGCGGCAGATGAAGGCGTGCCTGTGTTACCGCGCGGCGGCGGCACCTCGCAATGCGGGCAAACGGTGGGCGAAGCGCTGGTCGTGGACGTCACCAAGCATATGAACCGGGTGTTGGAATTTGACGCCGAAGCGCGGACCGCCTGGGTCGAGCCGGGCTTGGTGCTTGATCATCTGAACGCGTACTTGAAGCCGCACGGCCTGTGGTTTCCCGTCGATGTCTCAACGTCCAGCCGTGCCACCATCGGCGGCATGACCGGCAACAATTCCTGCGGTGCGCGGTCTATCGTCTATGGCACCATGCGCGACAACGTGCGTGCCGTCAATGCGATCCTGGCCGACGGTTCGGAAATGGTGTTTGGCGAGGTCTCGGACAATGCGGCTCTTGGCGAGCTCAGCACTGAACAAAGTGAGCTGGTGGCACGGCTACTTGATATCGGTCGGCGCGAGGCGGATGAAACGCGGCGCCGCTTTCCCGATCTGATGCGCCGCGTCGGCGGCTACAATGTCGATGCCCTAATGCCCGGCGGGCCTGAGCGCGGCGATTGGGCGAAAGCCACCATGGGGCGGGCGCAGACGCATCCTAACTTGGCGCATCTGTTGGTCGGCTCGGAAGGGTCTTTGGCGTTTTCGACCCGCATTCATCTTGATTTGAAGCCGCTGCCGAAAAACAAAGTGCTGGGGATTTGCCATTTCCCAACCTTCCACGACGCGATGGCCTCGACCCAGCATCTGGTCAAGTTGGGCCCGGCGGCGGTGGAACTGGTCGATCGAACGATGATCGATCTGGCCCGTGACATTCCCATATTCCGCGCCACCGTGGACGCCTTTGTGCAGGGCGAGCCCGAAGCTTTGTTGCTGGTCGAGTTCGCCGGTGATGATTTGGATGAACAACTGCGCAAGCTGGCCGACCTCGGCGAATTGATGGGCGAACTGGGATTCCCAGGGGGCGTCGTCGAGGCCACCGACCCGGTGTTCCAAAAAGCCGTATGGGAAGTTCGGAAATCCGGCCTCAATATCATGATGTCCATGAAGGGCGACGGTAAACCGATCTCGTTTATCGAAGATTGCGCCGTGCGGCTGGAAGATCTGGCTGAATACACGGCACGTCTGACCGACGTCTTCACTGCGCACGGCACCACCGGCACTTGGTATGCCCACGCGTCTGTCGGCTGTTTGCACGTGCGCCCAGTAATCAATCTGAAATCCGAAGTTGATGTCACCAAGATGCGCGATATCGCGGAAGCCGCCTTTGAAATGGTTCGTGAATACAAGGGCTCGCATTCCGGCGAGCACGGCGACGGATTGGTGCGCTCGGAATTCCATGAAGCCATGTTCGGTCCGCGCATGGTCGAGACCTTCGGTGAAATCAAAGACGCATTCGATCCCGACGGCCGAATGAACCCCGGCAAGATCGTCAATTCTCCGAAGATGGATGAACGCAGCCTATTCCGGTTCAAGGAAGGCTACGCGCGTCAAGATCTGGACACTGGCTTCGATTGGTCCGCTTGGGGTGGATTCTCGGGCGCCGTTGAGATGTGCAACAATAACGGCGCATGCCGCAAACGCGACGCCCAGGTCATGTGCCCAAGCTTTCGCGCCACCGGTGAGGAACGTCACTTGACCCGGGGCCGCGCCAACACCTTGCGTCTCGCCTTGTCCGGACAATTGGGCACCGATGCCCTGGTCAGCGAAGACATGAAGGATACCATGAAGCTCTGCGTCGGCTGCAAGGGCTGTAAGCGCGAATGCCCGACCGGGGTCGACATGGCGCGCATGAAGACCGAGTTCCTTTATCATTACCACAAGCGCCATGGGCTTCGGTTGTTCGACAAACTGGTTGCTTTCTTGCCGCGCTACGCGGCCAAAGCGTCGGCGTTCGGCTGGCTGTTGAATTTGCGCAACCACGTGCCGGGCTTGCCAGCACTGGGGCAGTGGCTTACAGGTTTTGCCGCCCGGCGCCCGCTGCCGGCCTGGAGTTCGGCGGCCTATGAACCCACGGAGGCGCCGGCCAAAAACAAAGACGGACCCGAGGTCGTCTTGTGGGCCGATACCTTTAATACCTGGTTTGAGCCCGACAATGTCCGCGCCGCTCGGCGCGTTCTCGAAGCCGCAGGTTACCAAGTCCATGCGGCGATGCCGGCCGACGAAGGTCGCCCGCTTTGTTGCGGCCGGACTTTTTTGGCCGCCGGCCTTATAGACGAGGCGAAAACCGAAGCGCGCCGTGTGTTGGATGCCTTGGGGCCATATGTGGCGCGAGGTGTGCCCATCGTCGGCTTGGAGCCTTCGTGCCTACTCAGTCTGCGGGATGAATTTTTGGCGATGGCGCCGGGCGCCGAGACTGACGCCATGGCGGCCAATGCGTTTTTGTTCGAGGAATTTTTAGCCCGCGAAGCCGATGCGGGCCGCCTCAATCTGACGCTCGGCAAATTGCCGGAAAAGAGGGCGATGGTTCACGGGCACTGCCACCAAAAGGCATTTGCGGTAATGGGGTCGGTGGAGAAAGTCTTGGGCATGATCCCGGACCTCAAAGTTGAGGTTATCGAAACGAGTTGCTGCGGCATGGCCGGCGCATTCGGATATCAGGCCGACAATCAAGACATCTCCATGAAAATGGCCGAGGCGGCCTTGCTACCGGCGGTTCGTGATGCCGGGGCCGAAACAGTGATCGTTGCCGACGGCACGAGCTGTCGTCATCAAATTGCCGATGGTGCCGGGCGTGACGCGGTTCACGTTGCTCGGGTGTTGGCTGATGCCTTGAAAGCCGGTGAAGAGGTCCGCGGACATGGATGAGAGTATTCTGGGCCATGACATTGCTGGTGACGTCGACGGCATCATCAGCCGCCCAACCCTGCACGAAGAGATCGTTGAACGCATTCGCGCGATGATCTTCGATGAGCAGCTCGCCGCTGGCACGCGGGTGCCGGAACGTGATCTGTGTCAGCGGTTTGGGATTTCCCGCACCCCGTTGCGTGAAGCCCTGAAGGTCCTGGCATCCGACGGCCTGATCACCTTGCTGCCGAACCGCGGCGCTTGGGTCACCCGAATGACGCCCGAAGACGTTGATGAACTGTTTCCGATTATGGGTGCGTTGGAGGCATTGTCCGGCGAGTTGGCTTGCGAGAATACCTCTGATGCCGATGTCGCGGAAGTTCGTGCTCTGCATTATCAAATGGCACTCCACCACACCCGCGGTGAGCAGCCCGAGTACTTCCGGATCAATCAGCAAATCCATGATAAGATCATGGAATTGGCGGATAACCCGAGCCTGTTCCAGGTTTACCGCCCATTGGCCCAGCGGGTCCGCCGTGCGCGGTATCTTGCCAACGCCTCGATCAATCGTTGGGACGCGGCGATGCGCGAGCACGAAGAGATTCTCGATGCCCTTGATGCCCGCGACGGCAAGCGCCTGGCCGCGCTTCTTCGCGTGCATCTGCTGAATAAACTCGAAGCCGTCAAACGGGTTATTTCCACGCCAGATGAAAAAGGTGACGTTATTTCATAATTTTGCCGTAATTCTTGGTCATGGTGTGATGGTGATCACTGGCGGACCGGGTCCGGGGCGCTACAAAACATCAACATCACGATGCAGCGCGATCCGGCGCGATCGAAGAAAGACCAAGACCATGCAGAACGCCCTTTTATTCGTCCGCCAGGTGGCCCGGATTCTTCATTTCCCGATGGCGCACCGCCAGATCGTGGTCCGCACACCACCAGCCACCAGTTGATCCATCCTCCAGGTGTGATTAGGCAACGATCACACCCTTTCACGACCTCGTTAAAGCCTTCAATTAGGTGCTAGTATCACTTTGTGCCGACGACTTTGTCGGCGCACGGCATTGAGGTGGCGTTCGCATGTGGCAGAAGCTCGCGCTTTACGTATTCGGTGAGAAGATTTCCGGCGACGTGCCGGCCCGCATTCATGAAGTGATCAACGAACAGCAGTTCGAAAGCGAGAAGCTGATCGGCTGGGTTCAGTTGGTTCTGGTGGTGACTTTCGGCATTCTCTATGTCCTGGCGCCGGCGCCGGCCGAGATGGCAAGCTTTCGCCTGGAGCCCTGGGCATTGGCACTGTATTTCCTGTTCACCGTGATCCGGCTCCGGTGTGCCTATAAGCGGTTCCTGCCCCGCTGGCTTTTGGTGCTTTCCGTGGTCATGGATATTGGCCTGCTGATGGCGCTGATCTGGAGCTTCCACATTAAATACGATCAACCGCCGACCTTCTATTTGAAGGCGCCGACCATGATCTATGTGTTTATCTTCATCGCATTGCGCGCACTCAGGTTTGAGCCCACGTACATTCTGATTACCGGTGCCGTGTCCGTCATCGGCTGGCTGGTGTTGGTGATTTACGCCATCACGGCGACGCCGGGCGATCCGATGATTACCCGGAACTATGTCACCTATCTGACGGCAAACAGCGTCTTGATCGGCGCCGAGATCGACAAGATGCTCTCGATTATTGTGGTCACACTGGTCTTGGCGGCAGCGGTGCTCAGGGCCCAGCGGACATTTTACCGCGCCACCATTGATCATTCGGCGGCTGAGGATTTATCGCGGTTTGTGTTGCGCGAAGTTGCCAATCACATCACGTCGGCGGATCGTGCCATCCAACCGGGCGACGGCGAATCGCGCGTTGCTTCCGTTGTATTCACCGATATCGAGGCTTTCTCGACAGTGTCCGAGAGACTCTCGCCGAAAGAGTTGGCGCAGACCTTGAACGATTACTTCTGCGCCGTCGGCGAAATCATCAGCGCCAATGGCGGGG
>JABJBP010000128.1 GCA_018665815.1 Rhodospirillaceae bacterium | reverse complement strand
CTATATAGCTTGATCCAGTCATACATGGACTTCGTGCTGACACCCAACCGGCGCGACACATCACCAACTGAATGGACCCGATCCGTCACCTGATAAACAGCGTCTTTCTTGAATTCTTCTGTGTAGCGTATTCCTCCAGACATTATGTTCTCCTTGCTTCTAAAGTTACCCAGCAAGGTGTCTAGAAATCTAGGGGCGATTCAAGATTCGGATGCAGCTCGAGCCACCGACATTGCTGAACTCAATAAATTGATACCTGCTGCGGAGCACGGAGATCAGTGGATCCAGTTTGGCCTTGGTGTGAGGTACGCAGACGGACAAGGAACCCCTCAGGATATTTTCACTGCCGCGAAATGGTACACTCTTTCTGCAATACAAGGAGAGCCCGATTCCTTGAAAGCGTTGTATTCCATATTTGTTAAGGAAATTTATGGCCCGCAAAATGTGCAGGCTGCCTTCAAGAGAATGACGCCCGCTGCGGAACAGGGAAATGCTTTAATACAAAATCTCATGGGAGATATTTACAGACGTGGCGCTTTTGAAGTTCACGACCACAAATTGGCATTCAAGTGGTATGGGCGTGCTGCAAAACAAGACCTAGCTTCGGCTCAGATTAATCTTGGCCGGATGTACGAAAGAGGAGAAGGCGTTGCCCAGGACTATGGCGCCGCGCTCAAATGGTACACGCTTGGCGCCAGACAAAACCTTGACTCCAACCTCAACCGCATGAGGAAATTAAAAGATAGTGCTGGTGTTTCGCTGGCCGTTTGGAAATTTTTTTCAGCACTCGGTTCAGTGGATGCAAAGATTAATATTGGCACAATGTACTTTACCGGAGATGGCGTGTTTCAAAATTACAAACGTGCACGCCGGTGGTATAAACTCGCCGCCGAACAAAAAAATGTTCGGGCCCAAAAAAAGTTGGGCGAAATGTATATATACGGATTGGGGTCCAGAAAAAATTACCCCCTCGCTTTCATGTGGTACGACGTCGCCGCCTCACAAGGTAGCACAGAAGCGATGAAATTCAGGGACCGCATTGCAAAGAAATTGACTCCGGCTCAACTCATGGAATCACAGAATCTTGTCCGCGAGTGTCGCCGCAAGCAATACAAAGGTTGTTGAATCCACCACCGAAAAATCTGGCGGCGACATTGTGGTGACATTGACAGACAAAGGCCGTGAAACCAGCAACCAAGATAGTCACGCGGTTCATGACTGTTGTGGCAAACGCAATCGCAAGTCAGCTGCAACCGAACACATGCAAATATCAAGAAGGCCGTTACCGCCAGCAGGTATAGGGTGCTAAGTTCGGCGTCGTATCCTCGATGCGCAAAACCAGACACGCATCTTCTGTGCCTGGCATTTGGCGCACCTGATAATGCAGACCACCAGCCTGATCCCAGATAACACGTTCTGCGGGCGGACTGAAACTCCACATGAGTACCGGCACCATCGCGATAACCGCGCAGCGCCAAATGACATCGGCACAGAGGCCGCGGAAAATGCGCGGCGTCGTCATGGCGCCGGGTGATCGTGATTTAAGGCTGCTTGCCTAGCCGTCACTGGGGCTATCGACGCCGAAATTTGACGTCATATCGACCTTGGCGCGCAACAGTTCCAACAGATCCCTGAGGTCGCTTTTCATGGCGTCCTGATCACCCTTCAGCTCCTGGCGAAACACCGCCTTCATGGCCAGGATGTGGACCTTGATGACTTCCAACTCGAAGCCCGTCAGCCGCCCACGGCCATCCAGGAACTTGCATAGAGAATCCCCGATCACTGTTATCAGGGGAAAGCCGAAGGTGCCGCCCTGGCCGCGAATTTCATGGGAAATATCGAACATGTCTTGGATATCGCCGGTACCGACGTCGCCCTTCGCCACGGTGTCGTTGAATTTCTGCCAAAGCGCCCCAAGATCATCGACCGCCCAGCCTTGATACTGCCCCATCAGGTCCTCGGCGGCATTCAGCGCGCGCATAATCGCATCGGCGGGGCTGGGGCCGCCGGTCTTGCGTACTTTCTGGGAGATGTGCCGGGCGGGACGTATAATTTTAGCGTCGGCCATAGGGGTGTTTGGTCTCGTTATTAGTGTTCGCGTTTACTTCGCTGAGGCCCTCAAGCCTTGCGACGCTCACCACCCATGTAATTCGACCGAACGTTCATCCGGCGGCAAGGCCCGAAGTACAGATCATTACGGACAAACGGCCGTTGATCATCAACCACGGAGGTGAGCCGCTTATATAATGCCCGGGCACTAACCGGTTTGGCAAGAAATGCCGATATGCCCGCATCGCGGGCCTGCTTGACCCGATATAGCTCAGTGTATCCCGTCAGCATAATAATCGGCACGTAAGGATTGGGCGACTCCGAAGAATTGCGGACTTTCTTGACGAAATCCAGCCCATCAGTCGGCGGCATGTTCCAATCGGTAATGACCAAATCGGGATCAAACTCAACCATGCGCTCAAACGATTCGTCCGCATCCCCCGCTTCCTCAACCGACTTGACGCCAAAGCCGTTGAGAAACGAATTGATTAGCGAACGAATTTGCCGGCTGTCGTCGCAGACCAGCACGCGCAATCCATCCAGAGAGTAACCCGACGTGTTCATACCAGCGGTTCATTACCATTTTAGAACGTATGGCGCGCTTTTTGACGCAATACGCCCGAGAATCCAAGACCAAAAAAGGCCCGACGTCCGCGCTGTCACCAATTTCATTGGCAACAACCGTATTCAGGCCCCTTCAAGAGTTTTTATTCTTCTACCTTAGTACCTACATCTATATCCTGTGAAACTGTCCGTTTCCTGACAATTATCGCAAGAAAAGGCCTTCGCATATGCGCCCGCGCGAACCCGGACCGACCCATGACGGTCCGCGCAACGATCTCAAGACGATCCAGACCATGGTCCCCTATCTGTGGCCCGCCAATGAGTGGACCCTGAAGGCGCGGGTCGTCGTTGCCGTCGTCCTCCTGATCCTTGCCAAGATCGCGAACGTCGTGGTGCCGATTTTTTATAAGCATGCCGTCGATGCCTTGAGCATGACCGGGACGACCGCCACCATTATCGCCGTACCTTTGGCCCTGTTGGTTGGATACGGGGCCGCGCGCGTCTTGTCGCAGGCTTTCGGTGAACTGAGGGACGCCGTGTTCACCCGCGTCGCCCAACGCGCCATCCGTCTGGCCGGGTTGAAGACCTTCCGCCATCTCCACGCCTTATCATTGCGGTTTCATCTGGACCGCAAAACCGGCGGCATTGCGCGGGCCGTCGAACGCGGCACCAAGGGGATTGAGTTCCTGCTCAGGTTCATGCTGTTCAACGTCGTTCCAACGTTGCTCGAGGTCTTATTGGTGTGCGGCATTCTTTGGAATTTCTATGGCTGGAAATATGCCTTCGTCAGCTTTGCAACGCTGGGCATTTACATTGCCTGGACCACCTTGATCACCGAGTGGCGAATCAAATTCCGACGGGCGATGAATGAAACCGACAGCGAAGCGAACACCAAGGCCATCGACAGTCTCCTGAACTTTGAGACGGTCAAATACTTCGGCAACGAAGACCATGAAGCAAAACGCTTCGACCAGGCGCTCATGGGTTATGAGGAAGCGGCCGTCAAAAGCGGCGGCTCGCTGGCGATCTTGAACATTGGCCAAGGCGTCATCATCGCCACCGGCGTGACCGTGTCGATGGTCATGGCCGGGCAAGGTGTGGTCAGCAGGACCATGACGATTGGTGATTTCGTGTTGGTCAACGCTTACCTGATTCAGATGTTCATGCCGCTCAATTTCCTAGGCTTCGTCTACCGCGAAATTAAGCGATCGCTGACCGACATGGAAACCATGTTCGGGCTGTTGGAAGAAAACGCCGAGGTCGAAGATGCTCCTGATGCGGTGCCTTTGGCCATTCGCGGCGGTGAGGTGGAATTTCGGCAAGTCGCTTTTAATTACGACCCCCGACGCGCCATTTTGAACGACATCTCATTTACCGTACCGCCCGGAAAAACTGTCGCCATCGTCGGTGCCAGCGGCGCCGGGAAATCAACAATATCGCGGCTTTTGTTCCGGTTCTACGATGCGACAGGCGGCGGCATACTGATTGATGGCCAGGACGTGCGGACAGTCACCCAAAAAAGCCTCCGCGCGGCGATTGGTATGGTGCCTCAAGACACGGTCCTGTTTAACGACACCATCTATTACAACATCGCCTACGGTCGGCCCGGTGCGACGCCCGCCGAGGTTGAGGCGGCGGCCCGGCTGGCGCACATCCACGACTTCATCATGAAATTGCCCGATGGATATCAGTCCACGGTTGGCGAACGCGGCCTGAAACTTTCCGGTGGTGAACGCCAGCGGGTCGCCATTGCGCGCACCGTCTTGAAGCAACCCCACATTATGATCTTCGACGAAGCCACGTCAGCTCTGGACAGCCAGACCGAACAGGGCATCCTGGCGGCCCTCAAGGAGGTCTCGAAAGGCCGCACGACATTGACCATCGCGCACCGCTTATCGACGGTCATTGAGGCTGATGAAATCCTGGTTCTTGATCAAGGGGCTGTTGTTGAGCGGGGCACTCATATCGCGTTGCTGGCGCTCGGCGGCAAATACGCCGACATGTGGGCGCGCCAGCAAGCCGCCGCCGAGGCGCAATTGAAAGTCGAGGCTGCGACCGCAAGTAAGGATGAAAAATTCTCCACCGAACACGCCTAGGCACAATCGCGCCAAACCTCACACTAACGTTTTCAGTTCAGCATTCCCAAGAGCTTCCGGCAGAGAAATTCCCCACCCCGGCGCGAGCCCTGGGGTGTCGTATGCACGACGTCATAGGTATCACCGGCTTCAAACACAAATTCGCGCGCCAGATCAACGCACGCTAGGTTGGCTTTTTTGCACATCCGCCGGGTGACGTCGTGGAAGGGCTCTTGCATGACAAAAGTCCCGAGATGCCCGTTCACACGGTCACCTAGGACACGGTATGTGGCCCATGCTTGGGTCACCAACACGGGCTTCGCACCGAGCTTCCCGATACGCCCGAGGACGGCTTCAATCTGGTTCTCAAAATTCTTCAACTCGCCAGATATTTGGGCACGCCGGTTTTTCATCGCGGACATCAGCGTCGGGGCATCAAGCCGGGTTTCGTCGCCGGCGGATTTCCTACGCAGTTCATTCGTTGTATCGATCTCACGCGTGGCGCCGGGAACCGGCAATTTGTATGCCATCCCTGCCCGCCAAGCGATCCATTGTCCTTTCACGGTTCGATACAATCGATAGAGTGCGCTTTTCATTTTCAAACGCTGCTTGGATACCCCCCACGAACTGGTCGCGTCTTTTTCTTCATTAAACCGCCTGGGGTCGTCCTTGAATTGAGCTTCTTTCGACAGTGCCCAGATATCATTGATGCCCGTATAGGCGATCACGTACTTCGGTTTGAGGTTGGGAATCTGCGAAAACCATAAATCGAAATTCGCGACGAAACCTTTTGTCGACTGCCCCGACACACCGGCGTTGGCAACTTTCAGCGGCCTGCCCTTTGCCGCCAGGCACCGCTCAAGCACGTTCGTCCACGTCTCACCTTCCGAGACAAACCGCTCGTCGGTGGTGCTACCACCCAGGACAAGAACCTCGATTTCGCCGGGGTCGGCGTGCGTCCCGCGAAATCCCCATTTGTCGCGCCGATAGACCACCGCGTCTTCGCGCGGATACAAATGATTGGCGCTATAGCGCCAGGTCACGTTGCGGAAAATATTCAATCCGTTGAGTGGGTCGCCCCAAACCCAAAATCCAAATATCAATTCCGCCAGAACAGCGATAATCGCGAGGCTGGCCGCATTGATGGCAATGAGTTTAACCATTCAACATTCTCGTTGTCGGAACCGGGCGCGCGGCCGTAGGGCCAAATTCGTGCGTGCTCAGGATTCTCTTTCAATCCATCCACCGCCGAGCACCCGCTCACCGTCATAAATGACAGCGGCCTGCCCGGAGGAAACGCCGGCTTGCGGCACATCGAAATCGATCTTAATGCGCCCGTCACCTTTGTCGGTGATCGTCGCGGCCTCGGGCTCAGTCGTCGAGCGGATTTTCACGCCAAATTTACGACCATCAACTTGCGCCGCCGACGTACCGATCCAATTGATCTCATTTGCGAAAATCGTATGGCGGTGAAGCGCCTCTTTCGGGCCGGCGACGACAGTGTGCGTTTCCGGGTCCACTTTAACCACATAAAGTGGGTGCGCCGCGGCAACGCCCATCCCACGCCGCTGACCGACGGTGAAATTAATGATCCCGTCGTGGCGGCCAATGACGTTGCCATCCAAATCAACAATATTTCCAGGCTCCAGAGAACCGGGGCGCAGTTTTTCGACGACACTGGCGTAATTGCCGTTAGGGACAAAGCAGATATCCTGACTTTCCGGTTTTTCGGCGACCGGAAGCTGAAACCGCGCCGCATGATCGCGGGTTTCCGATTTACTCATGGCACCCAGGGGGAATTCCAGGAACCCCAACTGATCGCCGGTTGTCGTGAACAGAAAGTAACTTTGATCCTTTTTGGAATCCCGCGCGCGGTGCATTTCCGCGCCCTCCGGCCCGTCGATACGCTGGACGTAATGCCCGGTAACCAATCGTTTGGCCCCCAAATCCTTGGCCGTCGTCAACAGATCGCGGAATTTGACCGTCTGATTACAGCGCACGCAAGGGATCGGCGTGTCGCCGCGCAAATACGAGTCCGCAAATTCATCGATGACTTTCTCACGAAAGCGGCTTTCATAATCCAAAACGTAGTGCGAGATATCGAGGGTCTCGGCGACCCGCCGGGCATCATAGATATCCTGGCCGGCGCAGCACGCCCCTTTGCGCCCCGTGGCTTCGCCATGATCGTAAAGCTGCAACGTCACACCAATGACTTCATAGCCGGCTTCGACCATGAGGGCTGCGGTGGTGGACGAATCGACCCCCCCCGACATGGCGACGACAATTCGCGCGCCGTTTTCCAATGATTGCTGTTCAATGCCATCCATGCCGGGAATATAGGTTTTTCAAGCGCCAGAACAAGGAATTTGGCGTCTCGATGGGCCTTATTAACTTAACGCCTTGAGCGTAACCGAATGACGATCACGCCGATAAAGCACAACAATGACCAACAAGACGGCGACCATGAACAGCACCGGCTGGATGAACCAAGCCAATGTCGCCAGGCCGAAATAATAGGCGTTGAGACCACGGTTAAAATTGCCGGCGGCGCGCGTCAGAATACTTGCCGCGCGCGCCGGGTATTGCGTTCTGGTTTCGTCGTCGCACTCGGCCGGCAATGGCGCCGCGCCAATGACGACCAAGGCTGTGTTGTATTGGCGCAGACACCAAGCGAATTTAAAAAACCCGTAGGCGAAAATCGCCATCATCGTCAGAACCTTCAACTCAATCAATTGACGTGACGCCAAGGTCGAGAACGCCAGCTCATCAATCATCACGATCAACCGGTCGACGTTCCCCCAAAGCGCCACAATACCGGCAAGAATGAGAACGGTTGTCGACGCGAACAGCGCGCCGCTTCGGATATGGGCGATGATGATATTGACGTCGGCCATGCGATTGTCACGCTCAAGCATGCGCTCCATCCAGCGATGGCGATAACCGTCGATGACACGGGCCAATTCGCGGCGATTGGTTTGCGGATTACAATTGAGGGCCGCATAGCCGCTCCACCACACCACCAGCCAAATGATCGCCAGGATGTCCGGCAGCGGCACCAGATCAATCAATTCACTCAGCATCAATCGCTTCCCCCGCGTCTCACCGAACCGGAAATCTACACCATCGCGATGGGAACGTCAGCCGCCCATCAGATTGTAGTGCTGTGCCGGCAACGACACGACCAATCCGTCAAAGTCTTGGGAAATGGTCAACTGGCAACCCAGCCGGGACGTCGGGCGCACGTTGAATGCCAGATCGAGCATGTCTTCTTCTTCTTCGCTGGCATCGGGAAGCTTGTCGGCCCATGCGGGATCAACAATGACATGGCAGGTTGAGCACGCCATCGAGCCCTCGCACGCACCTTCCAAATCAAAGCCGCGTAGATGCGCTACTTCCAGGACGCTCAGGCCTTCAGGCGCATCAACTTCATGGCGGGTGCCATCCGGATCAATGAACGTCATTTTAAACAAGCTGGGAACTCCGAGCTGGGGGGCGACACGATCAGATTGAGAAACTCTCGCCGCAACCACAGACATTCTTAGCATTCGGATTACTGAAGACAAACCCGCTTTGCAGCCGGTCTTCCTTGTAATCCATTTCGCTGCCCATTACGAACATGATCGCAGCCGGGTCGACGAAAATCTTCACGCCTTTTGATTCGATCTCTTCTTCGAGCTTCTTCTTTTCTTCCGCGTACTCAAACACGTAGGACAGGCCCGAGCAGCCTTTCGAAGACACCCCGACCCGCAACCCGGCGACCGGTGTATCGCTTTCGTCGATCAGATGGCGGACGTGCTCAGCGGCGGCGTCGGTCAATGTCAGTAGTGCTGGACGTTCCATGTCTATTGGTCCTCAGTAACTTGGAATGATTTTAGATAAGCTCAGAACATGCCGAGCGCAAGCTTGGCATCCTCGGACATAAGATCCGGCGACCACGCCGGGTCCCAAACAATCTTCACCGTAACCTCGCCCGTGCCTTCCAGAGGCGCCAATGCGCTGGCTACCATCCCCGGCATTTCGCCGGCCACCGGGCAGCCCGGCGCGGTCAGAGACATTTCTACGCTGACGGTCCCGTCGGCGGTGATATCACAAGTGTAGATCAGCCCCAGGTCATAGATATTGACTGGAATTTCCGGGTCAAAGACCGTGCGCATCGCCTCAACCATCTGTTCTTCGGTGGCGATGGTCACGCCCTCCGCCAAAGGCTCGCCCATGGTCTCGGAAAATTCCGTCATATCGGGCTCACCGGGAGAGCCATAAGGGTTCATGTAGGGATCCATTTCTATCTTCCTTATTCCGCCGCTTGGCTTTCGTCAGCCCTGCGGCCGAGTTTTTGAAAATGTTCAAGCATCGCCATCATGCCGACCTGGCGCTGCGTCGTCAGCGCGCCGAGATTCAAATGGCGCACGTGCTCAGCAGTGATGTCCTGAAGCTCATCGCCGGTCAGGCCGCTGAACGATTCGATCATCATTGTCACCAGCCCCTTGACGATGATGGCATCACTAAAGCCGGAAAAATAGTGGCGGCCATCCTCAATTCGATCAGCAATCCAAACCTTCGACATACAGCCGTGCATGAGATTGGCGTCAACCTTGAAGACTTCCGGAAAGTCATCGTCATTGGCGCGCTTGCCGATATCGATAATGTATTCGAAGCGCATGTCTTCGTCGTCGATCAATTCCAATGAATCGACAAATTCCTGATAGCGCTCAAGATTGGAAAGTTCCGTGCTCACGCCAGCAACTCCTTGGCTTTCTCAATGGCCCCCGCCAAGGCATCGACGTCTTCGCGGGTGTTGTAGAGCCCAAACGAGGCCCGCACCGTGCCCTCAATCCCTAACCGATCCATTAACGGCTCGGCGCAATGCTGGCCGACCCGGACGGCCACGCCTTGGCGATCAAGGACCGTGGCCACGTCAAAGGGGTGCAGGCCTTCCACCAAGAATGAAATGATCGCCGCCTTGTCTGGCGCGTCGCCGACGACCTTAAAGCCCTCAATAGCCTTCAGGCGTTCATTGGCGTAGGCGAGAATGCCGTGCTCATGGGCTGAGATATTCTCCATGCCCAGATCGGCAACGTAATTCACCGCAGCGCCCAGTCCAATGGCCTGAACAATCGGCGGCGTCCCGGCCTCGAACCGGTGCGGCGGTTCCTTGAATGTTGTTTTCTCGAACGTCACACGCTCGATCATGTCGCCGCCACCTTGGTACGGCGGCATGGTGTTCAACACGTCCCATTTGCCGTACAGCGCGCCGATGCCGCTGGGCCCGTAGAGCTTGTGGCCGGTGAAGGCATAGAAGTCACAATCCAGATCCTGCACATCAACCGGTTGATGAACGATGCCCTGGGCGCCGTCGACCAAAACCAAGGCGCCTTGATCATGGGACAAACGCGTGACCTCTTTGATCGGCACCCGGGACCCCAAGACGTTTGAGCATTCGGTGATTGCCACCAATTTGGTGCGCGGGTTCAGGCAGGCCTTGAAGTCTTCTAAGACAAACTCACCGTTATCGCGGATCGGGGCAATTTTCAGAACAATGCCCTTTTCTTCGCGCAGCAATTGCCACGGTACGATATTAGCATGGTGCTCCATCTCGGTGATGATCACCTCATCGCCTTCACCCAAAAATTTCCGGCCCCAGGTCGCGGCAACCAAATTGATCGCCTCGGTGACGTTTGATGTAAAGATCACTTCGTCTTCGGTTTTCGCATTTAGGAATTTGGCGACGGTGACGCGAGCTTCTTCAAAGGCATCAGTAGAACGTTGGCTTAAGTAATGGGCGCCGCGATGCACGTTGGCGTAATAGCTTTCATAAACTTCACGGACACAATCAATGACGGCACGCGGCTTTTGCGCACTGGCGCCATTGTCCAAGAACACCAAGGGCTTTCCATAAACTTCGCGGGCCAGGATCGGAAAGTCGGCACGGACTTTTTCGACATCAAAAGCAGTCAAAGAGTTGTCGCCCGGACCGGCGTCCTGAAGGGGCAGGATTTTACTCATTATTTCGTCCATTCCTCGGCCAGGAAGCATTGCGCCGGCAACCAGTGAATTACCTTGTCCATCAAGGCCTCGCGAACGGCCTCATCCTTGACCTCATCAATCACTTCGGCGAGGAACGATTGAATGAGCAGGTTGCGCGCCAACGCTTCGGGAATGCCGCGAGACCGCAAATAAAACAATGACGTATCATCAAGCTTTCCGGTCGTCGCGCCGTGTGAACACTTGACGTCGTCGGCGTAGATTTCCAATTCAGGCTTGGCATCCATTTCCGCCCGGTCTGATAACAGCAACGCGTTGGACAGCTGATGGCCATCAATCTGCTGGGCGCCGGGGTGGACAATGATCTTGCCCTGAAAGACACCGCGCGCCTCATCGTCAAGGATGCCCTTGAAAATCTCCCGGCACGTCGTATGCGCGGCATGGTGCTCAATCACCGTGGTGGTGTCACAGTGCTCGCGCCCCTTCATCAGGTATGCACCGTTGAGCCCGCAATGCCCGCCCTCGCCTTCGAGGCGCGCGAACACGTCGGTCCTGGACAACCGTCCGCCCAGGTGTAGGCCAAAGCCGTCATAGGTGGCGTCCTTGCCAATCCGCACATTCAAGTTGGCAAGGTGCGTCGACTCCCTGTTTTCCGATTGTACCCGGTAATGCCGGAGGGTCGCACCGTCGCCAACTTCAACCTCGGTCACCGCATTGGCGAAATAGGCCCCAACGCCCAAGCCGGCATGCAGTTTGACAATGGTCGCCTGACTGTTTTCTTCCATGACGATCAGGTTGCGCGGGTGATAGGCAACCGGTGAATCTGTCAGCCCGGCAACATAGATCACTTCAATGGGGGCTTCGACCACGACGCCGCGACGCACCCGGATGACACAGCCGCAATTCATCATTGCCGTGTTCAAGGCGGTCAATGGCTGCCCGTCTAATCGCCCGATCCGGCCAAGATGCGCGCCGACCCACTCTGGGTCGGACGCGATGACTTGGCCAAGCGATTCGATGCTGACGCCATCGGGCAAGGCATCAAGCCACGATAAATCCAGCCGCAGCGTGCCGTTGACGAACACGATCCGCGGATGGCTTGAATCAGATGGCAGCACCGCCGGAATGGACGCGACGCCGGCACTACCATCGGCGTCATTCACGGGCCTGAAAGACGTATCCTCCAACGGCCGGAGGCGTGTGTATTTCCAGGCTTCGAGCTTCGCGTGCGGCAGCCCTTGACCGGAAAACTGTTCAATGCCGCTCCGCCGAAGCGAGCTCAGCCACGGCAGATCATTGCCCGCCAACAGGCCATTGACGGCTTCAAAGTCGGCGACGAAGGCTTCGACGGGTGTGACGTTCTGTGTCATATGCTCTGCCGCCCTTACGCCGCTGCCTCAGCGAATTCGGCGTAGCCTTTCTCTTCCAACTCCAGGGCTAATTCCTTACCGCCAGAACGCTGAATGCGGCCCTTCGCGAGAACATGCACCCGGTCCGGCACGATATGATCCAACAGGCGTTGGTAATGGGTGATGACCAGCGTCGCCCGATCCGGTGCGCGCAGCGCATTGACGCCATCGGAAACAATCTTCAGCGCATCGATGTCGAGCCCGCTGTCGGTCTCATCAAGGATCGCTAGCGCTGGATTAAGAACCGCCATCTGAAGAATTTCGTTGCGCTTCTTTTCACCGCCCGAGAAACCGACGTTGACGGCGCGTTTCAGCATGTCGTCGGAGATATTGAGCTCCTTGGTTTTCTGACGAACGACCTTGAGGAACGCCATAGCATCCAAATCCTCATCGCCCCGATAGCGGCGGATCGAATTCAGCGCTTCTTTGAGAAAGATCGTGTTTGAGACGCCGGGAATTTCCACCGGGTACTGAAACGCTAAAAATACGCCTTCGCCGGCCCGTTCCTCAGGCGACAATTCAGTAAGGTCCTTGCCTTTGTAGAGGATTTCGCCGGCCGTGACCTCATAGCCCTCGCGCCCCGCCAATACATAGGAAAGCGTGCTTTTCCCGGACCCGTTGGGGCCCATGATCGCGTGGGTTTCACCCGCTTCGATGGACAGATCAATCCCTTTCAGAATTTTCGTACCGTCAACGCTGGCGTGCAGATTTCTTATTTCCAACATATGCTTTGATGACCTTCTACTTTGTCTTTTCAGTGTCCACAGCCAACGTCAGCCGACGCTGCCTTCCAGACTGATTCCAACCAATTTCTGTGCCTCGACGGCGAATTCCATGGGCAATTGCTGCAACACATCACGGCAGAACCCGTTGACCACCAGGGCCACAGCGGCCTCCTCGTCGATGCCGCGTTGGCGCAGGTAAAACAATTGATCTTCATTGATCTTCGATGTCGTTGCTTCGTGTTCGACAATCGCGTCGCGGTTCTTGCTCTCGATGTAGGGCACCGTGTGCGCACCGCAGGAATCGCCGATCAAGAGCGAGTCACATTGCGTGTAATTTCGGGCCCCCGTGGCCTTCGGCCCCATCCTGACCAAACCGCGGTAGGTTTGATCCGAACGGCCCGCCGAAATTCCCTTCGAAATGATCCGCGACGTGGTGTTTTTGCCAAGGTGAATCATCTTGGTACCGGTGTCGGCCTGCTGCAGGTTGTTGGTAATGGCGATGGAATAGAACTCGCCGACAGAATTGTCACCTTGCAGGATGCAACTTGGGTACTTCCAGGTGATCGCCGAGCCGGTTTCCACTTGGGTCCAGGAAATCTTCGAGTTTCGCCCCCGGCATGCACCGCGTTTGGTGACGAAATTATAAATCCCACCACGCCCTTCTTCGTCGCCCGGATACCAGTTTTGGACGGTTGAATATTTAATCTCCGCATCATCCATGGTGACCAATTCGACGACCGCGGCGTGCAACTGATTTTCATCACGCATGGGTGCCGTGCAGCCTTCCAGATAGCTGACGTAGGAACCTTCGTCCGCGATGATCAAGGTGCGTTCGAACTGACCGGTGTTTTCGGCGTTGATACGGAAATACGTCGACAGCTCCATCGGGCATTTGACGCCCTTCGGGATATAGACGAACGAGCCGTCGGTGAACACCGCGGCATTCAGGCACGCGTGCTTGTTGTCCGTATAGGGCACGACGCTTCCCATATACTTCTGCACCATCTCAGGCACCCGCTCGATGGCTTCGGAAATCGGACAGAAAATTACACCGACCTCTTCCAACTTCGCCTTAAATGTCGTCGCCACGGAAACCGAATCGAACACCACGTCGACGGCGACACCAGCCAGACGTTCTTGTTCCTTCAGCGAAATCCCAAGCTTTTCATATGTGCGCAAAAGTTCCGGATCGACCTCATCCAAACTTTTCGGCCCGTCGGCCATGGATTTCGGTGCCGAGAAATAATAGGTGTCCTGATAATCGATGGCCTGAAAATTGGGTTTCTGCCATTCCGGCTCTGGCATGGTCAACCAATAGCGGTAGGCCTTGAGCCGGCTTTCCAACATCCATTCGGGCTCTTTCTTTTTTGCCGAAATGAAGCGGATGATGTCTTCGTTCAACCCCTTCGGCGCGGACTCAGTCTCAATATCGGTGACGAAGCCGTACTTATACTTCTCGTCCGCGAAATCCTGAACTTGTTGCGCTGTTTCAACCGTAGCGACCATTTTATTGTCTTCCCCGTATGACTTTGAATTTTTGTTTATGCCGCTGTTTCAGCACGCTCTGGAATAAGGCCTTTCCAGGCCTCGATAAATTTGTCGACGTCACCGGCCTCGGAATTCCAGCCAAAACTGACCCGAAGCGCGGTCGTTGAAATGTCCGGCGCGACCCCCATGGCATCAAGCACATGGCTGGGCTCTAGCTTGCCCGCCGAACAAGCCGATCCGGCACTCACCGCAACACCGGCCAAATCAAGGCTCATGACCTGGGTGTCGCTGCGCACGCCCGGCAATGAAAAATTGCTGGTATTGGGCAATCGTGGCGCGTCGGCGGAAAAGATCATCGTCGCCAGCGAGAGTTCCTTGATTTGCGCCTCCAGAGCGTCGCGAAATTCAGCCATCCTAGGCGCTGACGTTTCAAGATTTTCCGCCACCAGTTGGGCCGCAACGCCAAAGCCCACAATGGCGGCGACATTTTCCGTTCCCGCCCGGGCGCCGCGTTCTTGGCCACCGCCGGTAATCAAACTCCGCAGCGCTAGACCAGGTCGTTTGAAGATCGCGCCAATGCCTTGCGGGCCGCCGATCTTGTGACCCGTCAGCGCCATAAAATCGACACCCCACGCGGTGAAATCAACCACCACCTTACCGGCCGCCTGAACGGCGTCACAATGCACCAAGGCGCCGGCATCGTGGGCAATTTTAACGATCTCCGGGATCGGCTGAAGGGTACCGGTCTCATTGTTCGCCGCCATCACGCAAACCAACGCCGGCTCGTCGCTCTGGGCCAACAAATCCGCCAGCGCCACCAAGTGGACAACGCCCTGATCATCAACAGGAATGACATCGGCATCGGCGGCACGCACCAGCGCGGTTTTCAACACCGCCGAATGTTCTGTCGCGGAAACCAGCACACGGCGGCGCCCGGCGCCCAAAATGACTGTGTTGTTGGCTTCAGACCCGCCGCCCGTGAACACCACGTTGTCGGGTTCCGTGCCGGCCAGCCGGGCAATGTCTGCACGCGCCGCCTCGACACGCTTCAACGCGGCGCGCCCATAAGCATGCACCGATGACGGATTGGCGCCGGTCATCATCATCGCGTCCGCCACCGCTTGCGCCACTTCGGGGCGCGCCGGGGTCGTCGCGTTATGATCGAGATAGGCGATGTCAGTCATGGCTTCCTAAATCCCTAAGCCTTCGAAAGTCTTGGTTCGTGCCGGCGTTATTCGGCGGCGGCGAACGGGCTGGCCGCGTGGCCAGGCTGATAAAGCTGACCGCTCCGCCCCAAAACACGTTTCTCAACCACGTCGTCCAACGACACGGAACTCAGATAAAGATAAATATGATTGCCTAGTTCCTCCCAAAGATCATGGGTCAGACATCGGCTCTTGTTGGTTTTGCAGCCTTCCGGTGAACCGGGACTGCAGCGCGTCGCCTTGATCGGCTCATCGACCGCCATGATGATATCGGAGACACGCGTTTCCGCGGCACTGCGCGACAGCAAATACCCACCGCCCGGCCCCCTGACACTTTTCACCAATCCGCCGCGCCGGAGCTTGCCGAACAATTGTTCAAGATAAGACAGTGAAATTTCCTGGCGCTCGGCGACATCCGCCAAGGCAACGGGATTGCCATCCGATTGGGTCGCAAGATCGACCATTGCCATCACAGAGTAGCGTCCTTTGGTACTGAGTCTCACTTCACTTCCCCTTCACTTCCAAAATTCAACCGCCATCGCCATGCTGTTTCCTGTCAGCGGACGACTTGCGTGAATGTTCCTATCCGGTCCGTTTGCGGTGGGGCTTTTCTTCACCAACCGCCTCGGCTTCACCAGACTCCAATTCTTTAACTCGATTGCTGAGCGCCGATACCTGTGACCGCAATGCCTCAATGGTTTGCAATACCGGGTCCGGGCAGTCGTCCAGCGACGTGGCGTAGGCCTGAAACTCTTTCGCCCGCTCTTTATCTTTCGGCATGACAATCTTCGCCGGCACGCCAACCGCCGTGACCGACGCAGGCACGTCTTTCGTGACCACCGAGTTGGCGCCGATGCGGGCATGGGCGCCAACGGTAATGGGGCCAAGAATTTGCGCACCGGAACCGACAATCACGCCCTCTTCCAAGGTCGGATGGCGTTTTTGACCGACCTGGGCCTGCGAATCGACGCTTGGCGCCACACCGCCTAAGGTCACGTCGTGATAAAGCGTCACATCGTCACCCAACACGGCGGTCTGTCCGATGACGATGCCGGTGCCATGGTCGATGACGAACCGGCGCCCGATTTCCGCACCGGGGTGAATTTCGATCGCCGTCAGAATTTTACCAACATGCGACAAAAACCGGCCGCTCAGGTAAAAACCACGCGACCACAGCCAATGGCTGATGCGATACCAGATCAAGGCATGGAACCCCGGATAACATAGAATGATCTCCGCAGCACCACGGGCCGCGGGGTCGCGTTCCATATAAGCTTTGATATCTTCGCGAATAGTCTTGAAAACCATGGCGCCTAGGCTATGTTCTATGCGGGTTTCCCAAGGAAAACGCGCGTGGTACCCCGCAATGAACAGTCTGCGGGAATGGCTCGTTGAACCATAAGCGTTATATAGGATTGCCGACTAGAATGGTCAAGTATTCAACGGAACATTTGATTGATAATCGTTTGCAATTCCAAGCCGTTAAGCGAATTCGAGTTTTTGAACTGCCAATTAACCAACTAAAGCCGGGGTTTATTAGATAGATGCCTGAGGTGATCTTTAACGGCCCCGAGGGCCGAATTGAAGGACGTTACCATCATTCCAAGGTGCCGAACGCACCGGTCGCCCTTTTGCTGCACCCGCACCCGCAACACGGCGGGACCATGAATAACCGGGTGGTTTATATCCTTTATCAAGCCTTCGTGAAGCGCGGGTTTTCCGCTTTGCGGTTCAATTTCCGTGGTGTCGGCCGCTCGCAAGGCCTGTTTGACAACGGCCAGGGCGAATTGAGCGACGCAGCGGCGGCGCTGGACTGGATGCAAGCCCACAATCCCAACACCAAAAGTTGCTGGATTGCAGGCTTCTCATTCGGTGCCTGGGTGGCCATGCAATTGATGATGCGTCGGCCGGAAATCAACGGATTCGTATCCGTCGCACCGCCCGCGAACGTGCACGATTTCTCATTCCTGGCACCTTGCCCGGCGTCCGGGATGATCCTGCACGGCGACAAGGACGATATCGTTCCGTTGGTATCGGTCGATAAGCTGGCGCAGAAGCTGAAGAAACAGAAGAATATCCGCATCGATTACCGGGTCATCAAGGGTGGCGATCATTTCTTCCAAGAAGATATCAGCGAACTGATTGGCCACCTCAACGATTATCTCGACAAGGCGCTGCCGAAAGCCGCTTAAGTCATCTGACTTATCGTATTAGCGCGCATGTAAGACGCCGCCGGTCACAGGCTGGCGAACACCCGTCGTCTGCGGATAGCTGAGCGGCAAGCCATGCAGGCTGCGTACCGCCAGATAGGCGAAGGCCTGGGCCTCGATCGCGTCGCCGTTCCATCCGACCACCTCAACCGGTGCCAGTGGCGCATCCATTTCGGCACGCAGGGCAGCCATTATGGTCGGGTTATGGCGCCCGCCGCCGGTGACAAGCCAGCGGACCGGCGGCGCCGGAATATGGCTCAACGCCTTCGCCGCTGAGCGTGCCGTGAACGCGACCAAGGTCGCGGCACCGTCTTCCAGGCCAAGTCCTTCTATAGGCGCCAATGAGAACGCGTCTCTGTCCAGAGATTTCGGCGCCGGTAAATCGAAATATGGGTTGTCCATCAGAACGGCAAGTCGGCCCGGATCGACATTGCCTTGGCGCGCCAATCGCCCACCTTCGTCACACGATTGGCCGGTGATCCGTTGCACCCAATCGTCCAGCAACGCATTGCCAGGCCCCGTATCGAACGCGATGGCGCCGCCATCAGGGCTGATCCAGGTGACGTTGGCGACACCGCCGATATTGAGCACACACAAGGGTCGCTCGACGTCACGAGCCATGGCGACATGGAACACGGGTGCAAATGGCGCGCCCTCGCCGCCCGCCGCGACATCGGCGGACCGAAAATCACTGACCACGGATATGCCGGTCTCATTGACCAGCAGCCCGGCATCGCCAATTTGGCAAGTAACGCCCGCCGCTGGATCATGAAACACGGTTTGCCCGTGAAAACCGATAACGTCGACATCGTCCGAACCGATACCGGATTCAGCCAACAATCGGTTCACAACTTCGGCGTGATACAAAGTCAAATCACGAACCACGTCGACAAACTCCGCGTCACCGTGCGGGTCCGGCTTTCGGCCAAGATAGGGTTTCAGCCGGCTGCGGAACTCATCGGCATAGGTAATCGACAAGTTTGGCCCCAGGGCATGAATGTCGGTGCCATTGGTTTCCACCAAGGCGGCATCGACGCCATCCATGGACGTGCCGCTCATCAACCCAATCGCGATCATCCGTTGGTTGTCATTCATCGCACTTCTCCAGCCACGTTTTCGATTGTCATCGGGATCACCCGGGCATTGCACTTGCCATGCCTATGGCATAAACCCTGAAAAACGCTTAACAGAGGCATCGATGGCCAATCACAAATCTGATTTTATCAATCAACTCACCGCGCGCGGGTTTCTTCACCAGTGCACGGATATCGATGCACTGGATGATCGCGCCGCGGCATCGCCGCTGACCGCGTACATCGGTTTTGATTGCACCGCGCCAAGCCTGCATGCGGGCTCTTTGGTCTCAATCATGCTGCTCAGATTGTTTCAGCAATGCGGGCACAAACCCATCGTCTTGATGGGCGGCGGCACCACCAAGGTTGGTGACCCGTCAGGTAAGGACGAATCGCGAAAGCTTTTGGATGATGACGCCATCGCCGCCAACATGGCCGGCATCAAGCAGGTATTTTCCAAGTACCTCACCTTCGGCGACGGCCCAACGGACGCGATCATGGTCAACAACGCCGATTGGCTGGACGAACTTCAGTACGTGCCGTTCCTGCGCGATTACGGGCGACTGTTTTCCGTCAATCGGATGATGTCATTCGACAGCGTCAAATTGCGCCTTGAGCGCGAGCATCATCTTAGTTTCCTGGAATTCAACTATATGATTTTGCAGGCCTATGATTTCGTTGAACTGGCCCGGCGCCATGACTGCGCTCTGCAAATGGGCGGCTCCGATCAATGGGGCAACATCGTCAACGGCGTCGATCTGGGCCGAAGAGTCCGCGAAGATCAAGATATGGGCGGCGACATGGGCAGAGTTTTGTTCGGGCTGACGACGCCGCTGTTGACGACGGCATCGGGCGCGAAGATGGGGAAAACCGCCGACGGTGCGGTTTGGCTTAACGCCGATATGCTGTCGGCCTATGATTACTGGCAATATTGGCGAAACACGGAAGACGCCGACGTCGGTCGGTTTCTGCGATTATTCACAGAGCTTCCGCTTGATGAGATTGCGCGCTTGGAAAGCTTACAAGGCGTCGAGATTAACGATGCCAAGAAAACATTGGCCGACGCAGTGACTGCCTTATGCCATGGCACTGAAGCCGCAGGCGAGGCGCGGGAAACGGCTGAAAAAACCTTTGAGCAAGGCCAGCTTGATGACGGCCTGCCAAGCTTCGAAATCCCCGCTGCTGAGCTTGATCAAGGCCTGCCCATATTCGAATTACTAGTCCGCAGCGGCCTGGCTGCATCGAACGGTGAAGCCCGGCGGCTGGTGCGCGGCGGCGGGGCCAGGATCAACGACGTTGCGATCAATGATGAAAAACATACGGTCGGCACGGCGGATGCCAATGCGGACGGTGCGATCAAGGTTTCATCGGGGAAAAAACGCCATGTCCTGGTTCGTTCGATCTGAGGCTGAAACAACACGGTTATCGGTCCTGCCGGCTGCGCGATACTGACCCATGTGGAAATTTCTGAAACGCGGCTTCGCAATTGTGATGGTCTCACTTATCAGTCTTGAAATGATGAGTGTGATCGCCGTCCATGCCGGCTTAATCGCTGCCAATATTCCGTCATACACATGGCCCAGCTTCACCCCGTTCTGGGCGGCAACGGACCGAAATTTCGGTATGTGGCATCCGCCGGATGCGCACTACAATCACGTCAAATCCTGTTACAATCTGGTCTATCGGACCAACTCGTTCGGGGCACGTGACCGTGAGCGCGCGAAGAAATCGTCGCTGCCACGCGTCATCATGCTGGGCGATTCGTTTGTTGAAGGGTACGGACTTGGGCGAACTGACCGTGTCTCCGACCGACTGGAGGCAAAAACCGGAATTCCGCATTTGAACTTCGGCACCTCGGGCGGCTTCGGCCCGACCCAGTATTTGCTGCAATACGAAACCCTGGCGAAGACCTTTGATCACCGCGCGGTGATTGTCAGCATTTTGCCCGACAATGATTTCTTTGATGATGACCCAGACCGCGCGGCGCGCCAAAACGATCCGCGATATGCCCCCTACTTTCATGCGGGCGCCGGCAAATTCGGACTCAAGTACAGAAACGCCGCTGAGACCGAACATCTGGAAACCGCCAACCGCCAGGCCTGGAAAAGAGGCCTCAGGAGTTTAACCCGAAGCTTCAGCTACGCGGCCAACGTCATCGATCATCTGCAAGCCCAGATCGCCTATCAAAGCGCGGCACCGCATGCCCCAGATGCCAGCCCAACGGGATATTCCGGTTTTTATGATTTTACCCCCACGCAGCTGGCGCGCCTTGAATACGTCCTGACTCGTTTAATCGCGGCCCTCGACGACCGGCCAATGGTTGTTGTGTTGATCCCCCGGCCGAACGATTTGGCACGTATGCGCCGCGCCGCCAACGTCCCCTTGGTCAACTGGCTTCAAGCGTTTCTGAAGTCGCACACCAACGTCACATTGCTTGATTTATCCATTGCGTTTTCGGCGCATCCAAATTCGAGTGATCTGTTTAATCGATGTGATGGTCATTGGTCGCCGACCGGCGCGGCGCTCGCAACCAAGCTATTGTCGGCGACGGGGCTGCATGGAACGCTCACCAATTAGTTCAGCGGCAATCGCCCAAATTATTTTCTAAAATTACAAATCCTAATTTCTTGGTGCGGGCCGCGCTGCCGTGGATGCGGGCTTCAGCGGTATTCAATCGATAGCTCAGCGGCGGCGCCAATCGCAAATGCCGTTTCGCCAATTGCCACAACCTGCTGGAATCCATCAGGTCCTTCCCCCGCGTAGCATTCCAAATTATCAGGCATTTGCCGGGCGGAATTTTAGTCGGCGCCAGATAGGGTAGGAAACGCCCCGACACGACACGGGAATCGGGAAAATACCGACGCAAATTGCCGCTCAGGATATTCGGATAATCCATGGCAATGATGGTGCCGCGCTGAAACCCCGCCGCCTCGATTTGCCGGCTGAGTGCTGAGTGGGGAAAGAAGAAGTTACATTTTTTGCAGGTTTCAGGCGCGACGCCGGCGCGCACCGCTAGTCCCAAAGGCACGCACAACGCTAACACCGTAAATACGCCCACGAAGGCCCGAAAGCGACCGGCGGAAATCCGGGCCGGATCAAGCCACGTGGCGGCAAAGATCGGCACCGGCAACAACACGATCATCCAATGCGCCTGAATGGCACTGACCCGCGACACGCCAACGCCGAGGATCAATGCCACGATCACGCAAATGATATACGCCCCCAGAAGGCGGCGATTGTCGTGTGCCCCCAATTGTCTCGGCGCCTGACCAGCCGACGACCGTGCCGGCCACAAAATGGCGGCGGCGATTATAAGGCCCGGCATCAAAATGGATACGCCGCCCCGAAAGACGCCCCACAGGCCCTTTGTTATGTCCGCAAGGTAGGTCGAGGTTGCATCCGTCGGTAATGAATTGACGTTCGCCGAGGCCAATCCATCTGCCGACCCAAAAAACCAGAAATAATAAGGCCCGGCCAGAGCCACGGCAACGAACACCGTGGCGAAGATTTTCCAAGATACCATACAGTCACGATGCCCAGGCGCAAACAACGCACTCATGAGCAGCGGCAAAACAAACAATGCGTAGTTAAATTTTGCCAACAGGCCTGCGGCGACAAATAAGCCAAAGACGGCATATCTGGCAATTGTCGGGCGTTCGTGGATACGCATAAAAGCCCAAAGCGAGCCGGCGATGGCCGCCGCCAACAAAGCGGTGTTGGAATAATTCACCGCCATATCCCAGGCAATGTAGTAAAACCCCAGCACCGTCAACGTTGCCACTAATGCCGTGCGGCGATCACTCAACATCCGCAATGCCGCCAGATAATAAAAGACATACATGGCACCAAGCGCACTATATTTGATCGCCACCACGGACGCCGCCTGAACGCCGAAGAACGACTGCAGTGCCATCACCATCCAGGTGTAAAGCGGGGGCTGATTGGCTTTGTATCCCCATGCCCAACTTTGCGCGTAATACAGCTGTTCCGCATCATCCTCAGAAGCGCCCGGAAACAGTGCAACACGCAACGTAAAAATGACGCCGAGATATACCGCCAGCACGATCAGCGCCAAACGGTTTTCGCCTAAGATTCTGACCCAAGCATCGATCACATTCACAAGCTTGGTCATGTTAGCGAAAGGTCTGTAAACACGCGCATCATCGCGCTAATTGGATTCGCTTTCCGACGGCTCGCTGCCGGGAAATTTCGGCGGCGTGTCGGCCTTACCGAAAATACCGAAAACATTGCGCAGGATACCCGGCGTCAGCGCCGAGAGCGGATTGACCGAAACGATCGGCTCCTCGGTCGGCCCGGTCATCGTGTAGCGCGCAGCAAACACCCCGCCCCCCTCTTCGCCGCCGGTCAGGATATCGCCAAGTAACGGAATTCGCCCAAAGACGGAATTCAGCGCATATGCGGGAATGACCGTGCCTTCCAAATCGACCACGTCGGCGTGTCGGAATACCTTGCCGCTGGCGGTGAACCCCAGCGCCGCACCCGTTGCCCGCGCTTCCTTGAGATGGAAGGTTCCCTGGTTCAATTCGAACGGCACCTGCAAGTCATTAAAGGCCAATCCATCGCCTTCCAAAGCATCGAGTATGCCCGACAGCGCCATGATGGATAATAAATGCGCCAACACCGGGGCATTGGTGACCCGATAGTCCTTGATGGAAACTATGCCCTTCAGGGGTTGGCCGGGGGCTGCGTCGTCATAGGTGCCGTCAATGCGAAGCGTCCCGCCGATCATATTCGGATAAAGATCCAGCATGCTCAAAACGGTACCGGCATTGTTCGAACGCATGGATAGCGTGCGGTTGCCGTCGGCGCCGGGACGGACCTCCAAATTGACATCCGTGTCCAAACCGACCGTGCTGCTCAGCAAGATAGTCTGCCAAAGTTCCTGATCACGGGCGAAAGTGCCGGATACTTTTTTGATCGAAATTTTCGGATCCAGCCAAACCTTGTCGAACTCAACGGCCAACGTCACCTTGTCCAACATTCGGTTGTTCTCGGTTCCCTGATCGCTGGCTTTGGCGACAATATCATTCCATATGGACGATAGATCGAAACTGGGCCCGTGAAACCCTGCCTCCCAACCGCCATCGGGCTTCGGCAACAAGGCGCCCTTCATATTCGTTCGGCCCATCATGATCTTAGAGAAATCAATCCGCTCAAGCCCCGTGCCGTCGGTGGCATATTTCGCGTTGCCGACAATTTCCATATCCGGCGCTGACAATTTGAATGATGGAATATCAGACACCAGGCTACGCTCGACGTTGACAACAATCTCCGCCCGCCCTTCCTCACCGGCTTTTTTTGACCACCCAAATGCCGGTGCGGCAAGACTGGCCTGAGTAATGTCGGCGCTGACTTTCAAGCGCCGATCAATATCATCCAGAATCGTATATTCGATATTGGCATCAACCGCGCCGCGGACGTAATCCCCGGAGAACGGATCCATAACCAGGCCAAGATCGCGGATGTGATTGACGTCAATAATTTTGGCGCGAACCGCGTAGCGGCTTTTGAATTTCTGCCCGGGCATGAAGTTTTCGCGCCAGCTCAATGATGCGGGAATATTGTCGAACGACACATCACCGCTCACGTCCATGCCGCGGCGATCGACCTTAAGGTCCAATGTGCCGCCTTTGATGGCACGACCAAGATACACATTCGCCAGTTTGACGTTAGTCAGGCTTGATCGGGCCCAGACCTGAACCTGCTCAAAGCCAAGCGTATGCTCCAATATAAAATGCAGCTTGAGCCGTGTCGCGCCCTGGCCCGCCGCACTTTTCGGGTCAATCCCAAGTGCCGTGGCGAACTGCAGGGGTTTGTGGTCGATGTAATTGAGTTGTTTGTTCAGATCTCCCTCAAGGCGCAAATCAATATCGGCAAACTGATCGAATTGATCGAGACCGGTAATGATCACCGTCCCACCCTTCAGCGTCACGCCACCGGACGTCCCTTTGTCGATATGAACGGTATAGGACGAGCGGTCGAACTCCATACGTGCATTTACATTTTCAACTTTCGGCATGGGACTTAAGTAAACTACTGTCGCCCCCTTGACGTTCATGGTGCCGTCCAATGCGACGACCTCAAGCACACCGCCGGGGTGCACCTTGAACTGCCCTTTCATATCGGCGCGGGGCGCCATGCCTTTTGAGATATGCTTGGTCACCCACGTTTGCGCATCGGTGCCCAGCGCTGCCGGCCAATAGGACGTCAACCGGTCGATAGGTGTATTCTTGAGGTTGCCAGTGATTGAAATATCCACCGGCGCATTCGATTTCGCGAGGCCACTGACGGCGCCGCTTATGGAAGCAATGGGCCCGTCCAGTGCCGCGTCGAGCGACGTAATATTCAAGGTATCGCCGCCATCGACAACACTGCCTTTGAATGTGAACCCGCGCACTGGCATCGCATGATTGAACGGCGCCGGCAATTGAATGCGGCTATCGGGTACCAGATCGACGACAAAGCTTTGGATATCGGCCCGTGCCCGGGGACCGCTGAATCCGGCTTTCAATTTTACCGACGCAACGCCAAGGGTTTGAGCGAACGGTTTCGGCAAAATAAGTTTCCCCGGCCCGCCTTTGATCTCAACGCCAAGCCGGTCGACCGTGCCGTCGATGGGCATCCCAAGGCTGACTTGGCCGGAAAATGGCATATCGAGGGCCTGAAGCGGCGCGAGGTCGCTGGCGACAGCTGCGAATACAGCCGGCGCCACATCCTTGAAATCTATATTCAGATTGAGGCGTTTCGCCGGCATCATGTATTCGCCGGACAGCTTCAATTCAGTCTGCCGCTCGCCAATGTCCATCAACAGTGACATCTCGCCGCCGACCCTGTCGATATAGCGCACAAGGCGCAGATCGGCGGCCGGCATATGCCAGGATTTTTTCAATACCTGATCCGCCACGGTAACATCACCGCCGATGATCGCGACGTGGGTCAAGTATTCCAGCGTCTGACGTGATGGCGAAGGCTCCAATAACTGATTGATCAACCCCAATGCCAAAACGCCGGATTTGGATGTCTGTCCCGAAAAACCAATATCGATTGTGCCGTCACGGTCGCGCCTCAGCCGAATTTTCGGGCCGAACAACTCAATGCTCTTCGGCGCCAGTCTGCCACGGACCAGGGCTTCACCGCTGATCGAAAAGGAAACTTCGGGAATGGATCCGATCGTCGTGCCAGCCGTATCAATGACACGAACGTCCAAAACCCGGATATCCAGGGCACGTTCCCAGCCCGCCCAGGTCAAAATGGTATCGCCCATCTTCAAGGTGAATTCCCGGCTTCCGTCGTTCACCGTTTCCTCGATATAGGGGCTCAGGAAGCCGAGCGGGATGGGGCCACGGCTAAACTGCCAGGCGATCAACAGCACGATGATGGCGAAGCCCGCGCCGAGGCCGCCAACTAGCTGAATTGCTCCACGGACAGTCCGTTTGATCAAAGGTTCATTCCTGTGCCAGGCGGGCACTTGACCGGATATCACCGATACCGCAGTCTGCCGCCGGTTGGAGCCGACGATTATGACTCATTTCCACCTTATCGACAGCACCTCTTCGTGGCCGGCGCCGTTCGACCCCGAAGCGGCTGAAATCGGCCGCCAGGATTGGCTTGAGGCGGCAGCGCCGCTGCCCTGTGCCGATACCGCCAAGGAAATCGCCGCGAACCCAAGCGCTGGTGCGCTGATGGCATGTATATTCGGAAATAGTCCGTTCCTTTCAGTCTCGGCAATCCGCGATCCGGAATTTGTTTGCCGGCTGATGATCGATGGTCCCGATGAGACAGTCCGGCGGATTCTCATAGACCTATCAGAAAAGCGCAAAGAATCCCTTAACGAGAACACGCTTTCCAGGGTTTTGCGCATTGCTAAGCGGCTAATCGCTTTGGCCGTTGCGCTGGCTGATATTAGCGGCAAGTGGCCGCTTTCGAAAGTCACCGAGACATTATCGGAATTTGCCGCCTTATCCCTATCCGTGGCATCTGCACACCTGCTTCGCGAATCTGCTGCTCAAGGTGCATTCACCTTGAAAGACGAGGTCGATCCGGAAAACCAATCTGGCCTGATTATTCTCGGCATGGGCAAACTCGGGGCGTTTGAGCTCAACTATTCCAGCGATATCGATCTGATTGTGCTGTTCGATGATGAATGCATCGAAACCACGACACCGGACAAATTGCAAAACCACTTCATCCGCATTGCCCGCGGCTTGGTCAGAATTCTTCAGGAACGGACCATTGACGGGTATGTTTTCCGCACCGATCTCCGGCTCCGCCCCGACCCAAGTGCGACGCCATTGGCGCTCTCGGTATTGGCCGCCGAAACCTATTATGAAAGCCTCGGACAGAACTGGGAACGCGCGGCAATGATCAAAGCCCGCCCAGTGGCCGGCGATACCGACGCCGGCGCGGCGTTCCTACGCCATCTAACCCCGTTTGTTTGGCGTAAGAATCTCGATTTCGCGGCGATCCAGGATATCCATTCGATCAAACGCCAAATTAATGCGCACAAAGGCGGCGGCATCAATCCGGATAAAGCCAAGCTTCTTGGCCGGAATATCAAACTGGGTCCTGGCGGCATTCGGGAAATTGAATTTTATGCGCAAACCCAACAATTGATCTGGGGCGGGCGCGAGCCTAGCTTGCGAACGCCTCAAACGATCCAAGCGCTCACTGACCTGGCCGACTTCGGCCAATGCGCATCATCAGCAGCCAACGAACTGATCGCGTCCTACACGTTCTTGCGCCGTCTTGAGCACCGGCTGCAAATGATCAATGACGAACAAACGCAAACCCTTCCCGACAATGAGAACGAATTTTCTCGCATCGCCACGTTCATGGGTTTTCCGTCAGCTGAAGCGTTCAGCGATGAACTTCTTTTGCACCTGAACCGAACCCACGCGCATTACGCTGCCCTGTTTGCCGACGCGCCTGACTTGAGTGTCGAGGGTGCCGGCAATTTGGTTTTCACCGGTGCCGATACCGATCCGGACACCCTGGAAACCATTGCCGCATTGGGTTTCAAACAACCGGATATGGTCGACGCGACGGTTCGAGGTTGGCATCATGGCCGCTACCGCGCCGTCCGCAGCACTCGGGCCCGCGAAATCCTGACCGAAATCCTACCCCGATTGCTGACGTCGGTTGGCGACACGCCAGACCCGGACGCAACGTTCATCAAATTTGATGAATTTCTGCAGGGTCTGCCCACTGGCGTTCAACTGTTCGCCATGATTCAGGCAAATCCGCATTTGCTCGACTTGCTGGCCGAAATCATCGGCGCGGCGCCGAGATTGGCGCGACACTTGAGCAGCCGTCCGGCGGTTCTGGACAGCGTCTTGGCGCCGGACTTTTTCGAGGCCCTGCCTGATCGGGACACCTTGGAATCAGAATTGACGCGTCTTCTTGAACGCGCAGAGTATGCAGAGGACGTCCTCGATTTATGCCGCCGATGGGCTCACGACCGGCGCTTCCAAGCCGGCGTTCACCATTTGCAAGGCCTCGTCAGCGCCGATGCCGCGTCCCGGGCGCTCAGCGATATCGCCGAAACTGCGGTGAAATGTCTGTACGGCCCGATCTCAGCGGAATTCGAAGGCCGTCATGGAAAAGTTCCAGGCAGCGCCATGGCCGTCTTGGCCTTGGGCAAGCTTGGAAGCCGAGAGATGACGGCGAACTCGGATTTGGATTTGGTTTTCATCTATGACGTTCCTTCCGATGCCGCGGAATCGGATGGCGAGAAACCACTTTCCATCACTCAGTACTTCGCACGCCTCAGCCAGCGCCTGATCAACGCGCTGACCGCGCTGACCTCCGAAGGTGGACTTTACGAGGTTGATATGCGGCTTCGGCCGTCAGGCAATTCCGGGCCGATCGCGACAACACTGGGTTCGTTCATCAAGTATCAAAATGAAGACGCCTGGACCTGGGAGCACATGGCGCTGACGCGATCACGGATCATCATGTCGACCTCCACCGTTCTGGCGAAAGCAATTGACGCTGCTATCAAATCGACCCTTACCGGCCCTCGCACGAATGAAAACGTGCTGCGTGACGTCGCCAGCATGCGCCACCGGTTGGTCACCGCCAAGCCCGCCGACGGTCCATGGTCTTTGAAGCAAGTGCGCGGCGGCACCGTGGACATTGAATTTATTGCTCAGTATCTCATGCTTCGCCATGCTGCGGCACACCCCGAAATCCTTGACCACAACACGGTGACACAGTTGACGAACCTGCAACATGCCGGCCTATTGGATACCGACATAGCGGAACAATTAGGCGATGCGCTGCACCTTTGGCACGGCTTGCTGGGGATGCTCGGGCTAACGGTTGAGGGTGACGGTTTTGAATTCTCCGACACCTTGAAATCCCGCCTTGCCTTATTAGGCGATTGCGATGTTTTCGATGAATTGGAAGCAAAAATGAGCAAGGCCGCAAGCGGTGTCTATGAAATTTTCCGCGATCTGATTGAGTCCCCCGCAACCGACCTTCCCGATAACGCCGGCAACGATGAAGACATGCCATTGCCGCCTGTGTGACCTAGTTGTCGCTATCGCCCGCAAGGCCGAGCAACAATTGGCACAATTCGTTCGGGGCCGTGATGAAAGGCGAATGACCCGACTTCATGGTAACCACCGGATTACAGCCACATCGCGCGGCCATTTGGCGTTGCAATGAAAACCCAATCGCCCGGTCATCGCGGCAAAGGATATAGGCTTTTTTAACGCGATCGAAGTTTTCCGCAGATAGGTTCAGCGCCGCGCCGAACGGGGCTATTGGCTGTGTCTGAACCTTGTCCTTCAACCAAGCAAAATCTTCAGGGTTGGCGTCATGGTAGAAATGTCGACCTAACGCATAGGGCTCGATGCCAAGACACGGCACGCCATCGTGTTCGAGGCGGGTGACTGGAATTCGAACATTCGTGTCTTGGCGCACCATATCGGCAACGGATTGCCCGTCGGCGGGAATATAGGCGGTGAGAAATATCACCTGCGCGATCCGGTCCGGCATCAATTCGGCGGCCTGCGCGACCACGGCGCCGGCCATGCTGTGGCCGACCAAAATGACCGGCGCCTCAAAACCGGCCACGACCTCGGCGACACGCCCCGCATAGCTCGACATCGTGACGTCCGCAGGTGGCGCCTTGTCATCACCATGACCCGGCAAATCCGGCGCACTCACCCGGTGACCAGCTTGTTCCAAAACCGGCACCACACGCTGCCAGCACCAAGCTGCATGGTAGGCGCCGTGCACCAGAACAAAATTGGCCATACCGTCTCCTTGTTTGTCGGCGGCGCCCAGTCAATCATGGGATCGATCACAAGATCAATTGACGCGACCTAGGAGACCAGTATGCCACGCTTCGAAGGGACCTTCACCATCGCCGATGCCAAACGCTGGGTTGGCCAGGAAATGGCGTTGAGCGATTGGTTGGAACTGGACCAAAGCCAGGTCACCGCGTTCGGCGAGCTGACCAACCATGATCATTGGCTGCACATGGACCCAGCCCGGGCTGTCGACGAGAGCCCCTATGGTGGCACCATCGCCCAGGGGTTTTTGATGTTGGATTTCATCATTTATTTTTCCGACCAAACCGGGCTGCGGCCCGCTGACTCGGTCTATAATTTGAATTACGGCTTCGACAAAGTCCGCTTCATTCAGCCGGTTCCCGTCGGCGACACATTCCGTCTGCGAGATCGAATTTCCCTACTTGATGCCACGCACCGCGATGATGGCCGGTGCCTGATGACAACGAAGCATGAATTGGAAGTCGACGGCATTGAAGGCCCTGTCGTTTACGCCGAATGGCTGTCGCTTTGGACACCGGCCCATGCGGCTTGATTTGACGGCTGGGGCGGTTGATTGTTCGGCCCGACCACAACAACAAACTCCATACTGGATTCTAGCATGAGCGTTGACGTCGGCGACAAAGCACCTGAATTCACCCTTCCCACTTATTCCGATCAAACGCTTTCCCTGAAGGACCTGAAGGGCAAGACCGTGGTCTTGTACTTTTATCCCAAGGACATGACACCGGGCTGCACCACCGAGGCTGGGGGTTTCCGCGACCGCATGGCGGCATTCGAAAAAGCCGGTGCCGTCGTTGTCGGTGCGTCCAAAGACAGCCCCAAGCGCCACGACAAGTTCAAAGCCAAACACGATTTGAATTTCGCCCTTTTGTCCGATGAGGACGGAGCGCTTTGCGAGGCCTATGGGGTTTGGCAGTTGAAAAAATTCATGGGCCGCGAGTTTATGGGCATTGTCCGCACCACATTTGTCATCGACGCGACGGGCGTTATCCGAAACGTCTGGCGCAAGGTCCGTGTCAAAAATCACGCCGAGGATGTCCTGGAGGCAGTGCGCGCGCTGTGAACGCCACCAGCCCGACAAGCCTGACGGGCGCCGCCGTCGCGGTCATCAATGAGCCAACGCCGGAAGGCAAGATTGCCCAATCGCGGTTGCATGCCGATGCCTGGCAAGCCGGCACCCTTTCGACCATCGGTGACGTGTCACCACCGGATCGCCCGGCTAGGCCGCCAAAGCCCGAACTGTTGGCACCCCGCCTCATGCCCAGGCGCTCAAAGGGCGGGGAAGCCGGCCACTTCGCATTTGTCCACGCCATCGCGCATATTGAATTTAACGCGATTGATCTGGCTTGGGACATTGTCGCGCGGTTCACTGATGAGGCCATGCCAACGGCATTTTATGATGATTGGGTTGGGGTCGCGGCGGATGAAGCGCGGCATTTCGAATTATTGTGCGGGCGTCTGGATGATCTTGGCGGCGCCTACGGCGACCTACCTGGCCACGATGGCCTTTGGGAAGCCTCATCGGCAACTTCTGATGACCTATTGGCGCGATTGGCCTTGGTCCCCATGGTGTTAGAAGCGCGCGGCCTGGACACAACGCCCGCTGCCGTCGCCCGGTTCCGCCGAACCGGTGACGACGCCACCGCCGATCTTTTGGAATTCATTGGCACCGAGGAAATTCCCCACGTCGCCGCCGGTGTGCGTTGGTTTGAATTTCTTGCCCGGCAGCGCGGACTAGAACCCATTGCCGCCTTTCATGAAATTATTGAAACACGGTTCGGCGGTAATCTGAAACCACCGTTCAATAGTCAAGCCCGCGATGCCGCCGGCATGGCGCCTGCCTATTATCAACTTTATGCCGATGCCGCAGATTCTTAGGCAACGGATTACACGCAACCCTTGTCATTCCGGTCGGCATTTGAGTTTACTGTTTATATAAACGCACCGGGTGAGATCATCCGATTAACGGGAGAGCACTATGACCGCCGATATCGACGAAGACGCCATGGAACCCGAGGAAGGGGAAATGGGCGGCGAGGAAGCCGAAAAAGAAAGTTAACAAGAAAAAACTTGCCGCGATGGCGGGGCTCGGCGTTTTGGCATTGATTATTGTTGGCGGCGGCGCTGCATTCATGTTGGGATTTTTGGATTCCATGCTGGGCATCGAGCGTGAAAAAACCAGTGCCGAAATTCAATTAGGCGCCCCGGTCAGGGTCGAATTGCCACAGATCAAAGCGGATTTGAAAACCGGCCGGTGCCGCGCGCCATTTTTACGGGCCATCGTTGTCGTCCAATTGGACAGCAAGGATCAGGACAAACTGGAAGATAAAAAAACCGAGGTCATTGACCCCATCATCACTCATCTCCGCGACCAGGAACGCCAGGACCTGACAGGCAAGGCTGGATCTGACCAACTGCGGTTTGATTTGGTGAACATTTTGAACAATGTCCTTGCCCCGACCCATGTACACGGCATCTTGTTCAAAGAATTCTTGTTGCAGTAACGGGTGGACGGATTGATGAAAGCCTGGGAAATCGTATCAGACGGCAGTATCGACGCCTTGGCATTGAATGACCGCCCAATGCCCGAGCCGGGGCCAGGACAAGTGCTGGTCAAGGTTGGTGCGTCGAGCGTCAATTATCGGGACCTCTCAACCATCCTAGATCCCGTCGGGCGCGGCCTTCCCTACCCGACGGTCCCTAACTCCGATTGCGCCGGCACCGTCGAGGCCGTCGGAACCGGCGTCACCCGTATCACCCCGGGTGAACGGGTGATGGGATGCTTTTTCCAAAATTGGGTTAGCGGGCCGATATCCCCGGGTGCCATGGCCTCGGCGTTGGGCGGCGCCATTGACGGCGTCTTGGCGGAATATGTGATGCTGAACGAGACAGGCTGCGTCGCCGTTCCAGAATATCTTTCCATCGAAGAAGCCGCGACACTGCCTTGCGCGGCGTTGACGGCCTGGCACGCGCTGCACGCCATTGAACCGGCCACCACCGATGACACGGTCCTGATCCTGGGCACCGGTGGGGTTTCCGTATTCGCCCAACAGTTCTGCACGATGCTAGGCATCCGCACCATCGCCACCTCATCGAGCGATGAAAAACTATCCCGCATCAAGGGTTTGGGCGCAGCGGAAACCATCAACTACCGCGACACTCCCGAATGGGAGACCGCCGTCCTGGAGCTTACTGACGGCAACGGCGTTGATCGGGTCATCGAGGTCGGCGGCCCGGGCACGTTGCAAAAATCAATCACCGCCGTCCGAGTCGGTGGCACCGTGGCCTTGATCGGCATTCTAACCGGCGCCGGCGGCTCCATTGTACCGACGGATATCATGCGAAAATCGCTCAGTGTCCGCGGCATTTACGTCGGGCCAAGGATGATGTTCGAAGACATGGCGGATGCCATGGCCGCGGACCAAATCAAGCCCGTCATCGATACGGTTTTCGACTTCAATGAGGCCAAAGCGGCCTATCATGCCATGCAGGAGGCCGGACATTTCGGCAAGCTGGTGATCAAAGTCTAGCGGCTAACCGTCGCTCGCCTCATCGCCGCCCCGGACCCGCTGCGCTAGGGCCGCGGCCATAAAAGCATCCAGATCGCCATCCAGGACAGCCTGGGTATTCGACGTCTCCACATTGGTCCGCAGATCCTTGACCATCTGGTAGGGCTGCAAAACGTAAGATCGGATTTGATGGCCCCAGCCGATATCCGTCTTGGCTTCGTGTTCGGCCTGGGATTCCTCTTCGCGGCGTTGTAGTTCGGCTTCATAGAGACGCGCCTTCAGCATCTTCCATGCCGCAGCGCGGTTTTTATGCTGTGATCGGTCGTTCTGGCATTGAACGACAATGCCCGTCGGCTCGTGGGTAAGACGCACGGCCGAATCGGTTTTGTTGATGTGCTGCCCCCCTGCCCCAGACGCCCGATAGGTATCGACGCGGACGTCCTTTTCTTCGATGTCGATATCAATATCGTCATCGAGGACGGGATAAACCCAGGCCGAGGCGAAACTGGTGTGACGACGCGCCGATGAATCATAAGGTGAGATACGGACCAGCCGGTGCACACCCGACTCGGTTTTCATCCATCCATAGGCATTCAGGCCAGAGAATTTAACCGTCACCGATTTGATGCCAGCCTCTTCACCGGCACTTTCCGCCAGCCATTCAACCTTGTAGCCCTTGCTTTCAGCCCAGCGCATATACATCCGCGCCACCATCTCAGCCCAGTCCTGAGCTTCGGTACCGCCGGCACCGGCATTGATTTCTAGATAGCAGTCGTTGGCATCTGCCTCGCCCGACAACAGAGTCTGAAGTTCCGCCGTGGCGGCGCGCTTATGAAGCGCGCTGATGGCCGCTTCGGCTTCGGTGACGACGTCCGCGTCGTCCTCCAATTCACCCAGCTCGATCAATTCGATATTGTCGGCCAGTTCACGCTCCAGCTCGTCGACGGCCTTTAGGCCGCTTTCCAGCTGGTTGCGTTCGCGCATCACCTTTTGCGCCTTGGTCGGGTCATTCCAGAGGTCGGGCCCTTCGGCGAGTGAATTCAGTTCCTCAAGACGGAGTATTGCCTGATCATAGTCAAAGATGCCTCCTCAGCAGTTCGGAGGACTGCTTGATGTCTGAGGCCAGGGAGTCGATTTCTGCGCGCATAGGTTGGGTCTTATCCAAATGTTGGCTCGGTCGGTTCCGATAAGAAGCCCGATAACAAGCCCGATAACAAGATAGAAAAAGCCGATTGCAAAAACCGATCACGGCTTTCGCCAAACGCCGCAGCATCCTATATGTTGGACACCACCGGCAATTCAAATCACGAGG
>JABJBP010000127.1 GCA_018665815.1 Rhodospirillaceae bacterium | reverse complement strand
TAACCGATCAAAACGGCACGGCCAACGCCGGTTTCGGGCGAATGGTCGTGCGCTTCATCAGCCGTTCGGAATGGGGATCAAAGCTTTCTCTGCGATGCATGGTCGATGCGTTGTCCCACAAGATTGCGTCGCCGGGTTGCCATTGATGGCGATAGACGAATTCTGGTTTGATGATCCATTCGAATAATTCGTCCAACAATTCCCGGCTTTCCTCTTCGTCGTCACCGTCAATCATTGGCACCATGGCCGGATCGACGTAAATCGCCTTGCGCCCAGTAATCGGATGTGTGCGTACCATGGGTTGGGAGACGTCCGGAGTCCGGTTTGTCTGCGTGTCGTTGGTGGGCACGCTCCAGATGCCGTTGAAATAACTATAGGAATGGATCACGCGGCGGCCGTCCAAGCGGGCCTTGGCCTGATCATCCAACGCTTCATAGGCGACAGCCAAATTCGCGAACGACGTATCACCACCCCAATTCGGCAAGGTAAATGCGCACAGCATGGAACCGATGGCCGGCTCTTTCATATAGCTCTGATCATGATGCCAACCCAGTTCCTTGTCCTGCAGTATGCCGACCTCACGCCCCGCCTCGACCACATTGGACACCCGCAAAAGCTCAGGATAATGGGGATCTAGATATTCTTCGCGGACGTGGATTTCCAGCTCGCCAAAGCGGCGGCAAAAATTAATGATGGCGGGTTCCGTGAACGCTTGGCCACGAAACAGGGCAATCCCGTTTTCATACCAGTGCCGTTCGATTTCCGCGAAGGTGTCCTCATCAATATCGGCATTCAAGTCGACACCCTGGATTTCTACACCGAAGCTATCGGTAAGTGGGCGGGTGGATATTGGCATGATCGATCTGACCTCCCATTCGTCTACTTATTCATCGTCTTATTCGTCTCCGGGCACGCCATAGCTCGGCGCCGCTTCGGGATTTAGCGCACGGGTCACGTAATCGTCCATCAGCGGACGATATGCGGCCCATAGTGCGGCCAATTCCGCGATGGGATCCCCTTCCGACCAATCAATTCGCAAATCAATCACCGGCCAACTTTCGATCCCGGCCACCAACAGCGCCGCCGAACGCACCGGCCCGGCTTCGCCACCAGCCTCCATGCCGGCGGCGAGACTGGCCATCAAATGGTCTGCCAGATACTCACCGTCGTCGGCTGCGAAACCCGCGGTCATCGCGCTCGGCACCCAGTCATTGTCCAATAGATTTCCAACCGCGACGCAATTCGCCCCTTCCGCGCCGGCCGAGTTCCCCAGGGCCTTGGCACCGGTAAAGTGCGCTGTTTGGCCATCCATATCGATGGCCGCCAATTGCCGATGTTCGATTTGCGCTGAGGATTTAATGACCTCGTCGATGGCTTCCGTTGGCGATGAGCCATCGGCCATCATATCCAGCAACGCCGGGCCCAGCCGGGGGTCGGTGATATTTTGCGTTGAAGCGGCGCCGACACCAGACATGACGAACGGGCACCGTGATCCGATGGCGATGGATGACGTCGCAATGGCGACGCCTGCCTGCCCGCGAACCGCACATCGGCCAAGTATTGCGAAAGTCATGACGGCATTTCCTCTCGGACCTTGCGAGCCTCGCGTTCCTGGATAACGAAAAATGAGTCGTCATCGTAAATCTCCGGCAACTCGACATTCATTTGGGTTAGGCGGGCGATGCGCGACGCCTGGCCATGCACGACCCGGCCCTCATGCACAGTTGGCACAGGATTGGCCACCAAGGGCTTTGCGTCAGCGGCGGAATAATCACAGATCAACAGCCGGCGGGGCTCATCCGACATGTTGGGGCCACCACCATGCACCGACCAATTGTGCATGTAGCAGACATCGCCGGCCCGGCCTTCGATGGGCATGGCACGCGCATCGAACTCAGCGTCCATTTCGGCGTCGATGCGGCCGACGAAACGTCCATCGCGCCAATGGCTGCAGCGTTCCTTGTGCGACCCCGGCACCACCGTCAGGCAGCCATTGGCTTCAAACATGTCATCGAGCAAAACCAATGCGGTGATCATGTCGTCATTGGTGTGCGGCGTGAAAGCATGGTCCTGGTGATAATCGACCCGGGTCGCCGCGCCGGGAGCCTTGATGTTGAGCTTACAGTGGTGAAACACTACGTCCGGCCCCAATAACTCAGCCGCCAATTCAACCACCGGGCCCTCAAACAGTGCCTCGCGGTAGGCTTTTGAAATGTCTATGGGATTGGCAACACGGCGCAGTTGCGGGTGATCCGGCGAATGCCCCGGTTGCAGATCAAACCGCGCCTTGCCACCCAAAATCTCGCCGTAATTTGCCTGCTCATAGCGGCTTTCTTCGGTCCAGGCGTCCAATTGGGCGCGCATTTGTGCCAATAGCTCGTCTGAAACGACGGCCCTTGCGATCACAAAACCTTGCTCGGCGTAGGTTTCGATTTGTGCTTCGCTCAACATGGCAGATACTTTAATCTCTAAATGATCCGACACACCAGCCTAGTGCACTTTCAAACCGTTCCCATTGCTCGGAAAGATCATTCATGGAAGACCGTCTAAAAAAGATTTTCGCCGTCAAACTTGATGACGTCTACGTTCCGGTCAAACGCAAGAAGACGTTGGAGCCGGAAAAAGTCGACGAGATTGCCGAAAGCATGATTGACGAGGGCCAAAAGACGCCGATCCTAGTTCGCCAAGGCAAGGGCCGGGTGGTTTTGGTTGAAGGCCTGCACCGGCTGGAAGCCTGTAGGGCCTTGGGCGAAGAAACCATCAACGCCATGGTTGTCCAGGCCCGGCAGCGCTGAACGCACTCAGTCGTCGTCTTGCACGACCGCCTCGACATCAATTTCCACCAACATTTCCTCGGTCGCCAAACCTGCGACAATTAATCCGGTCTGGCAGGGAAAGACGCCCTTTAACCACTTGGCGACGACGTTGTAGACAGGCCTGCGGTGATCGCGCTCAATCAAATAGATCGTGGTTTTGACGATATCATCCAGGCTTCCGCCGGCCTCACGCAACAAGATATCGATACAATACATGGCGTTCTCGGCCTGCGCTGCGGGATCACCCGCACCGATGAAATTGCCGTCAAAATCCAACCCTGTCTGGCCGCGCAGCCAGATGCGGTTACCCGCCCTGACGGCTGTCGCCAAATCATAATCCGGGGCGTCGCCAGCATAGATATCCTTGGTGTTGTATTTGCGGAAACGTTGATGGGCCATGGTGTCCTCCTGATGGTTAATCTCCACCCATCATAGATTGGCAACTGGCCATGAGGAACTATTTCGCTTCAAGGGCGCGCCGCGCGACCAAATCCTCGCCCACCCCCGAGGCATAAAGACAAAAAATGACCTTTTGGTCGCGCTTT
>JABJBP010000126.1 GCA_018665815.1 Rhodospirillaceae bacterium | reverse complement strand
CCAATTGCGAGCGGTTCATCCTCAACAGAAGTTTCTCGCGCGCCCGCACGGGTTTGAACGCAGTATCGTAGGCCTCAATGATCTTGGCATTTGGCAAAGCCAATGAAATCCACTTGAAAGCCTCGACCAAATCATCGTCGACCCCCCAGCCCTCGCGGTACATGAGGCCCAAGACATACTGCGCGATCGGATGGCCCTTCGCAGCGGCTTTCTTGTACCAATTGATCGCCTGGCCATAACTGTGCGGCACGCCGCGACCGTAAAAATAGAGATCACCAAGCGCAAACTGGGCATCACGGTGCCGGCCGAGGCCGCCGGCCAACAAGAACCATTCCGACGCCCGGTGGTAGTTCTGGCCGGTCTCCAACCCGTTGGCGTGAAAATTACCGGTCGCATATTGCGCACCAATATGGCCTTGGTCAGCGGCCTTGCGGTACCATTTCAGCGCCGATTTGTAATCGCGAAATGCCGGGTTGGCGTCACCATAGACATGGCCTAATCGATATTGCGCGCGGACATCACCGCGCCTGGCCGCCGGCGTGACGGTTTTAATCTCACGCTCGAACGCTTTCATTTCGATGGCCATGGGATCTTCCTTCGGCTGACCGAAAAAGAAATAGGCGGCGCCCGCCGACATTGTCAGCGCGCCGGTAATCACTAGGAAAATTATAAACCGCATAATCAGGTTTTAGCGCCGGACCGGCGGAACCGCCACGGCAATTTCAATTTCGGCCAATCAGCGCTGTGGGGTGCGCTTGACCAAATTGTGATCATTCTCACCGAGTTTCTGGTGGCGGCCATGATGCGGATCAGGACGCGTATAACAGGTGACGCTGCCAAGCGTGTTGTAACAATAAACTTCCGGATTAACGACCGGTTCGTCCTCTTCGCAATAATGCAGTCCGCGCTCGGTGCGAATGAACGAACAATTCTTGCCACTGCTAAACGAAACCACGTGATCGACAAGCGTTTTATCCGTGCCGATCACGGTCAACGCATCCGCTTGTCCCAAACCGGGGACTCCGGTTGCCGCAAGCGGTCCGGTGCAGCCACCAATGGCCAACAACATCAACCCCATTAGCCAACGAGTGCTCGATTGCTCGAATTTTCGGTGTTGCCGATCCATCGTCTTGCTCGCCTCACATTTCTCAAAAGAGCCCGAATTCTAGCGCAATTGGGGTTAAAAAGAGCTTAATTCCCGATCGTTCGCAAAGCCCAAAAATACAGCTAAGACATTTAAAGACCGACCCAACAATGGTATAGAATCTGCTTTTGAGCTCCTTTGAAAATGGAAATGATAAACAATGGTAGCCATCCACACCCCAATTTGTGACTTCGGCTGGAACCCGCCGGCATTCGAACTTGGCGGCATCGACGGGAAAACCTATACGTTGGATGATGTTCGCGGCCCGAATGGCACGTTGGTGATGTTCATCTGCAATCATTGCCCCTACGTCATCGCCGTCGTGGACCGCCTGACCGCTGACGTCAAGGCGCTGCAGCAACAAGGCATTGGCGCTATCGCCATCATGTCGAATGCCACAGAAATCGTTTCCGCCGACAGTTTCGCCAATATGAAAATTTTCGCGGCGGAACGCGGCTTCACCTTTCCTTACGTCATTGATGAAACGCAAAACGTGGCGAAATCTTTCGATGCCGTCTGCACGCCGGATTTCTTTGGCTTCGATGCCAATGATGCCTTGCAGTACCGTGGGCGACTTGATGGTTCCGGCCTCAACCCGGCGCCGGAGGGTGCCAAACGCGAACTATTGGAGGCCATGTGCCAGGTCGCCGAGGGCGGGCACGGCCCGGCGGAACAGACCCCAAGTATGGGATGCTCAATCAAATGGCGTCAAAGCATGCAATAACCACCGGTTAGGATGTCCGGTTAACGTTGCTATCGGCGAAATCCGGCGATATGTTGACGCGCTTTTCAGGGGCCGCTGCAGGAGAGATACGTGGCTGACGAACAAGACTTATTGCTACGCGAAATCGATGAGGAACTGAAGCAGGACAACCTGCAGAGGATCTGGAATTCTTACGGCATGTTGATTGTCGGCGGTGCGGTTGCCTTGGTGGTAGGTGTCGCCGCCTTCAAGGGCTGGCAGGCCTACGACCTCAAACAAAGAACCGCGACAGCGGCGCAGTTTTCCGTCGCACAGGAATTGGCGAGCGGCGGCAAGCCCGATGCCGCCAAGGAGGCATTTTCAAAGATTGCCGCCGATGCAGGAGCCGGATACGGCATGCTGGCCCGATTCCAAATGGCCGCGCTGAGTGCCAACAACGGCGATGCGGCAGCGGCAGCCGGCGCATACGAATTGATCGCTAACGACGACAAACTCGAAAGCGTCTATCGTGATTTAGCCGTCGTCCTAGGTGCGTTAAGTGAACTAAATTCAAAATCCGGTGCAACGGCATTGACGGCACGCGCTGAGAAACTGGCGACGGGCAATGGCCCATGGCGTTACACAGCGAAAGAAGTATCAGCACTATCAGCATTGAAAAATGGTGATAACAAAACAGCGCACACGCGCTATGATGCCTTGACGAAGGATGCGGCAGCACCGCAGGGGCTTCGGAACCGAGCCCGTGAGATGTTAAATGTTCTATCCGGCAAATAGAGGATGAGATGGTGATCGAAATCCACCCTATTCAGTCATTCTGCCGGGCATTCGGCCGGGCATTCGGCAACGCTGCCAAGACATTTTTCCCGGTTCTCATTGCGGCTACAGTCCTGGCTTCATGTGAAACAATCGACGAATGGATTGATGGCCCGCCGCAAAAGCCGCTGGACGGTGATCGTGTCGCCGTTCTTGCGCACAACAGAACCTTGTCAGCCGACCAAGACGTGGCCGGCAAGCAAATCCTGCTGCCGGCACCCTCTCCGAATTCATCGTGGCCGCAAGCTGGTGGATACGCCAATCACGCCATGCACCATGTCGAAGTGCGCGATTCGCTTGGCAAGGCCTGGTCTGCGGATATCGGATCAGGCAGCGATGATGAGGAACGCCTCAATGCCAGCCCGATTGTTGCCGGCGGCATGGTGTTCACCATGGATGCGGAAACCCGCGTCAGCGCCTTTGATGAAAAATCCGGGCGCCGGATATGGGAAGCGGAACTGGAACCCGACGACGATGACGATGGCCATATCGGCGGCGGTCTTGCCTATGATGATGGGCGTGTCTTCGCGACAACGGGGTTCGCCGAAGTCATTGCGCTGGATGCAAAGTCCGGCGCGGTCTTATGGCGCAAAAACCTGAATGCGCCAATGCGCGCAGCACCGGCGGCGCGTGGCGGGCGGGTTTTCGCGGTCACAATGAACAACGAATTAAGCACCCTCAATGCGAAGACCGGCGAAACCATATGGCGCCACCGGGGACTGCCCGAGATCGCCAGTGTTCTGGGTAGCGCCAGTCCGGCAGTCGACAAGGGTGTAGTGGTTGTTCCCTATACATCCGGCGAATTGTTTGCACTGAAGATCGAAAACGGCCGTGTCTTGTGGCAGGACTCGCTGATCACCGCGCGGCGCACAGATGTTGTCTCAAGCTTATCGGGTATCCGCGGCAGACCGATCATCGACCGTGGCCGAGTTATTGCGATTTCCAATGCCGGGCTGTTGGTTGCTATTGACCTGCGTACTGGTCGCCGCGTCTGGGACCGTGAGGTGGCGGGCATTGAAAGCCCTTGGGTCGCCGGTGATTATATTTTCCTGCTGACCACGGAATCGGAAATTGTCTGCATTTCCAGAGCCGACGGTCGAATTCATTGGGTGCGCGGTCTTCCGCGATTCGAAGATCCGGAAGATCAGGAAGACCCGATCACCTGGACCGGGCCGCTATTGACCAGCGATCGATTGGTGGTTGCCGGATCGAACGGCGAAGCGCTGGCCGTATCACCTTATTCGGGCCGGGTTCTGGGTGTCGAGGAAATGCCCGACGGTGTGACGGTCGCGCCCGTGGTTGCCGGCGGCAGCGTTTATTTTCTTGCTGATGACGCGGAACTCGTCGCCTACCGCTGAGCTGCCACCAAACGGCCGCTTGCCGATCTTTGTTCCTTGGTCTCGACCTTCGCATTTGGTTCATAAAGTTGACGCGCTATGCCCTTCACCGTTGCAATCATCGGCCGACCGAATGTCGGAAAATCCACGCTCTTCAATCGTTTGACGGGCCGCCGGCACGCCATCGTCGATGACACACCGGGCGTCACCCGCGATCGCCGGGAAGGCAATGCCGAGATCGGCGATCTGACATTTCGCCTGGTCGACACCGCCGGATTGGAGGACGCCGACGACGAAAAGCTGGAAGGCCGCATGCGCCGCCAGACGGAACAAGCCATCGACCAGGCGGACGCCGCCATGTTCATGATCGACGCCCGCGCCGGCGTGACGCCTGTTGATGAACATTTTGCAGCTTGGCTCAGAACGCGCCCGACCCCAGTGATCTTGCTGGCCAATAAATGTGAAGGCAATGCAGCGGAAGCCGGGCGACTTGAGGCCTATGGCATGGGCATTGGTGAACCCATTGCGGTGTCCGCCGAACACGGCCAGGGCCTTGGCGAGCTTTACGATGCGCTTCAAGAGGTCGCAAAAGCGGCATTTGCCGATCTTGAAGACTCCCCCTTCAACGACGCCGACGAGCACGACGAAGATGACGCAAGCAGACCCTTGCAATTGGCCATCGTCGGACGACCGAATGTCGGCAAATCAACCATGGTCAATTATCTTTTGGGCGAAGACCGAATGCTTACGGGCCCGGAAGCCGGCATCACCCGAGATGCCATTTCCATTCCCTGGCAATGGCAAGGCCGTGATATTCAGCTGGTCGATACCGCCGGCATGCGCCGCAAAGCCAGGGTCGCGGAGAAACTTGAAAAATTGTCAGTTGCGGACTCGTTACGTGCCGTTCAATACGCCGAGGTTGTCGTGTTGGTACTCGATTCCAACGCTATTTTGGATAAGCAAGATCTGACCATTGCCCGCAACGTCATCGAAGAGGGGCGCGCGTTGATCATTGTGGTCAACAAATGGGACGCTGCCGATGACCGCAAGGCCTCCCTGCAACGCCTGTCTGACCGGTTGCAAACGTCGCTACCACAAGTCCGCGGCATCCCCATCCTCACGTGCTCGGCCAAGACCGGAAAGGGGATGGACAAGATCATGCCGACGGTCTTCGAGATTTATGAGGTCTGGAATGCCCGTATACCGACGGCCGAATTGAACCGCTGGTTCATGGCCATGCTGGAAGCCCATCCGCCCCCCGTGGTGTCGGGCCGGCGGCTGAAACTCAGATATGTCACGCAAGCGAAAGCCCGTCCGCCAACTTTCGTGCTGTTTTCGTCGCGCGCCGAAAAAATTCCGGAAAGCTATCTGAGATATCTGGCGAATGGCCTACGCGATGATTTCGGGCTCAGCGGTATCCCGCTGCGTTTGATGCCGAAAAAGAGCGACAACCCCTACGCGGACCGCGCCAAGTAGCTGTAGTCGCGGGCTACGACGCCAACCGAAAGGCGTTGCGGCCAGCTTCCTTGACCTGATAGAGCGCCGCGTCGGCTTTCTTCAAAAGCTCTGCCGTGCCCTCAATTTCTTCGGTGAATATGGCGCCGCCGATGCTGGCACCGATCGTCAATTTATGCTCGCCAACCAAAATGGGGCTGGCCAATTCATCAAGGATTTTCCGGCAGACCAGTTCGATCTGACTTTCAGTCGAAATATCCTCCAATACAATCACGAATTCATCGCCACCAAAGCGCGTCACGGCATCGTTAATTCGCACACTTTCCGTCATCCGCTTCGCAACTTCTTTGGGCACCGCATCGCCCGTTTGATGGCCATAAGTATCGTTGATCGGTTTAAAATGATCGAGGTCAACAATCAGCAGCGCAAAGGTTTGATCTTGGCGATTTGCACGCGCCATCGCGCACTTGGCGGAAGGTCTCATAGCCTTTGCTGTCGGGAAAATTAAGATCGGTGAGCACCAAATCAAACCGGCCTTCGGCAAGATGCGCCAGCGCATCCGAGAGCATTTCCGCCCAGGTAAGATCAAATTGCACGGTCGTAACCTGAGCGATGGAAACTTCGAGCAGACGTTTATCGCCGGGATTGTCTTCAATCAACAACACACGGATCGGCTCGACAGAAGCGAGTTGCACTTCCGGCGCGTCTGAATGCGGCGACATGCCACCAAGTGCAATCATGACGTTCCCCCTTCGGGAAGCGACACGTAGAAAATGCTGCCACCACCTACATTAGGCTCAATCCCAATTTTACCACGATGTCTCTCCGCGATCTTCCGACAAACCGACAAGCCGATGCCGTTACCGTCGTATGTGGTTCGGGTATGCAACCTTTGGAACATGGTAAACACTTGCTCGGCGTAAGCTTGATCAATGCCAATGCCGTTATCGGCAAACGCGAACGTCCACTCATCCCCGTCGCGCTCGGCGGAAACATGAATTCGCGGCGGCGCATCACCTTTGAACTTGATGCCGTTGCCGATCAAATTCAAAAACAGCTGTCCCAATTGCCCCGGATCACAAGTCAATGACGGCAGCGGCCCATGGGTGACCTCGGCACCATTTTCGGAAATCGCCATTTCCAGGTTCTTCAAAGTGAGACCAAGAACTTCGTCGACGGAAACGCGGCTGAGTTCGAGATCTTTTTGGCCAATCTTCGAATAGGTCAGTAAGTCGGTAATCAACGCCCGCATGCGTTGGGCACCATCAACGGCAAAGTCCAGGTACTCGCGCCCGGTATTATCAAGTTTGTCGCCGTAATCCTCTTTCAGAAGGTCGCAATAACTGGCGACCATGCGCAAGGGCTCTTGGAGATCGTGAGATGAAATGTAGGCGAATTGGGCAAGTTCCTCATTGGATGCCGAAAGCTCGGCAACCTTTGCCTCCAGCTCAGTTTGTGTGGTCCGCAAATCCGACGTCATGGCCGTTGCCATGCCTTCGGCACGGCGCTGCAGGTAGGCCAGCGAAGAGATGATGTAAAACAGTAGAAAATCGACGACCAACCCGGCAATGGCCACGAACGTCGGTTGATGTTTTTCGGCGTCCGTCAATTCGCTGGAGCCCGATGAAAAGACCAGTAACCAGGTCCGACCCTGCAATTCCAGTGTCTTTATCTTTTTCAACGCATCATCATTTGACGGGCCGTCGGCATGCAACGACTTGTTGCTGTCGAATAGCAGCGTATCGGCGTTCATGTCCGCGCCGTCAAATATTTCATACTCAACGTCGGAACGATTTGCACCGAGAACCCCCTTCATCAGGTTGCCCATGCGAAACGGGCTGTATACCCATCCTTCGAACGCGGCACGGCGTTGGGCAACGGTACCCACGGGCATGCCTTTTTTGTATAGCGGCACATAAGTCAGAAACCCGCGCTGCACATCTTCCTGGGTTTCCTGAACCAACGTGATGATGCCCGACGTTGACGCTTCGCCGGTATCGCGGGCCCGGGTCATGGCCTGGCGGCGCATATCGTTCGACCACATGTCATAGCCGAAGGCCCGCTTGTTGCGCCAATCAAAGGGTTCTAGATAAATGATCGCGCTATACGCGTCGCGTTGGCCGGCCGGTTTGATCGTGTATTGCGGGAACCCCTCATCACGGATCGCCGCGATGTGGCTACCTTTTTCCTCCGGTGTTACCGGAACACTGAACCCAATACCTTGAATGCCCGGCCAATGCTGTTCGAGTTTCAGCGCATCGACATAGTCCCGCCAAACCTTACGATCGACATTCTCAACCGCGTTGAAAAATCCAACACCGCCCCACAGGACCTGTTCATAAATAAACATGCGTTGGTGGATCGCGGCGGTAATCTCTGTAACCCGGTTCTCGAACCGCGCTTCGGCGTTGGCATTGACGAATTGATTGGACGTATACCAAGCGGCGCCCGTGAATGCGAAACCAAACAACAAGACGACCCACGCCGTGACCGCATTATGAAATATACGGATGGCGCTTTTGCGTTTGTCAACTTTGCTGTCTGACGCCATCGCAGGCGTACTGGTGAATACCGACATCGCGGAAATCCTCAAATAATGAAATCGCCCCCTAAGCGAAGACATACCAACACTAAATGAGGATCGTTCAATTCACCATATAGTTTTAACAGGCGTTAACATGGTCGTTTACATGATCGCCAGGTCATTTTTTACGAGGTCATTTATCGTGAGGTCAATTATTGCCACGTAATCGCGCCAAAGCCCGGGCCGCTAATTTGAACTGACGAACCGAAGCCGCATTGGTGGCCACGGCTTTGCCGAAATAACGCCGGGCTGTCGGCAACTCATGCTTGAGTAAGTGATGAACACCTAGGTGATAAAAGACAACACACCGGCGCGTCCGCTCGGCGGCGGTCCGGTCATTGCCCATTGACCGGGCAAGTCGCCGCGAGTCCGCCCATCCCAAATAGACACCTATAAGATTACCGAGATCGCCGTCGAGGTCGGACTCCCGGATCAGCCGAGCGAGTTCAGTCACGGCAGCGTCACCATTGGAACCTGTACCTTGCTGGCGCCGGCTGAGGTAATACCAAATCAGCGCATATTGGCGGCGGCGGTGCTCAGCGGATTCCAGCATCTGCGCCAAATCGGCAGCGGCTTCGGCATATGATCCGCTTTGGTAATAAGCCATGGCGCGGCTGAACCGCGGATCTCCATCCCCCGGATGCCGCTTGAGGATCATTGAATAATCATCAATCGCGGTGGAAAAATTATCGATATTTTCATACGCCCAGGCGCGACCCCATAACGGTGCGACTGCATTCGGCGCCGACTTTAGGGCGCGGGTAAAACGACGGATCGCGGGTTGGAAATTGCTGTTCCCAATCGCCGCCCAGCCGCTATCTAATGGAGCGGCAGCAGGACTTCGTCGAGTTAATTTGAGGGGCTTCCGCAATACCGGCTTCGTCGGTTGAACCAGTGCTTGGTCCGCGACGCTCGATTGACCGAGTGGCGAAACAGGTTTGACGGCCATTGCCACACCCGATTCCGTGCTTTTGGCCGGCGATACCGTTCGCGGCGGTGCGACCATCGCGCTCAATACCATGGCCGGCATGCTGTCGTCGCCTGGCGTCAACACCAAGGGAGCCTCACCTGTGACATTGCGCCATTTGTAGCCGACATCCGCGACCATGTATTTCCGATAGCTCGCGAGATTTTTTCGGGCATCTTTCAGTTTGCGGTCCGATAACTCGGCCTCCACCGCATTGGCCGCCGCCACACCCGGCTGAAACCCCATTGCGCCGGCCAGGGTATACAGTGCCCAGGCGGTTTTTTTGTCACGGGCGAACCTCCGTCCGATACCCAATTCCGTAATCACGGCGCGATTGTAGAACGCTTCCGCATGGCCATAGAATCCGGCCCGGTCGAGCATGATCCGCGCTTCTTGATGCACCATGACCATCTTGCCCTTGGAATCGCCGCCGTCTTTTTCTTCCTGGCGGCGGGCCTCCACGTGTTTGATCATGGCGAACCGAAAAACCGCATCAATGGGTAGCGCCAAAGCCTTTTTGCGTGTCGGTTTATCGGCGATGATCGTCGGCAACTTTCTATAGACTTTTGTATAGAACGCCTTGGCGGCGGGAATATTTCGTTCGGTCCCCCGGCCGGTCTCATGCAGAACACCGGCCATATAGGCACTCCAAAGATCGGGATTTTTTCGTGGGCTCGCCGCTTTTGTCCAAATCTCTAATGCTTTCCCGTAATCACCTGAAAGATAGGCGTTGTATCCGCTGTCAAAATTCGCGAACGCAAGCCGGCCAGGCGTCAGGGCCGTGACGAACAAGACCAGATATATGAAGCGATATTGGCGCATCCCAAAATTCCAGCTGTGGGCTCAATCACCGATATTGGCATGATAGAAGACTGGGTGTGATAGAAGACTGGGCGGTATCTGCGAAGGGATAAACTGCATCAGGGGTGTAATCAGCCGCCGGCGCGCTGAAAGGCTTTATCAAAGCGCGCCAGAACTTCCCTGCGCGCCGCCTCATCGTATCCGAAAAATGACAGCGTTACCGGTGTCGCCGGGATCGCCAGAAGCGCAATTCGGCGTTCACCTTCAGGACCAATCTCGATCCGATATCCCTGCGTCTCATCACCGACGATGACCCGGCCGCCGTCGATGAAAAAATCCTCACCTTGCATCGCGTTCGGCAGGGAACGAAAAAAATCCGCGTGGGTGATGGCCATCATCTTCTCAATCGATACCGCTTGGCCGTCGCCCGGCATCGCTCAGCCCCCGGCAACCGGCGGCCAGGCAGCCAGATGATCCCCCGCAACCAGCGCGCGGGTCGGGCGCTCGGCGGGCGGCACGAACAAGCCGTTGATCAACACCAAATGGCATTGCTCAAGCGGTACGTTCAATCTGGAAAAAGCATCGACCGGCGTCGCCCCCTCATCCAGATCAAGATCGGCCTCATTCTTGACAGCACCGGACGGCAGGTGTTGGCCAAGCGACGCGTATAACTTGATTCGGATAATCATCGATATTGTCGATTATTGTGAATGTGCCACGTAGGCATCCATGAATTTGTTGGGATCATCCATCAAGATAGCTTTCCATTCGCCTAACGGCGCGCGGTTCTGGATCAAGCCGCGCAGCACCCCGACATGATCGGTGCGGCCCAGGCTCAAGGCGCCGACCAACCGCTCGCCATCGAACTCCAAACGCAGATAACGGAACTGATCATCATCAACAATGGTTGCCCGCTCACCGCCTTCAACCCCTTCCCAAGCGCCAAAGGAAACAGAAACCAAGCCCATGGTATCCAAGACGTTCATCACCAACGAGCCCCGATAGGGTGTCGGCTTTCCGGCCATATTGAGCGCCGCGATGCGGCCGTGATCAACGGCGGTGGGCTGGATCGCATGGACTGACCAGCCGCCAGTGGAAAAGTCAGGTCCCTCGGCACAGTCGCCGGCGGCGTAGATGCCCGCGACACTACTTTCCAAGTGATTATTGACGACAATGCCGGTTTTCACTTCGACACCTGAGCCTTGCAGAAAACCGGTGTTGGACGCCACGCCGGCCGCCACCACGACCAAATGCGCCGGCATTTCGGTGCCGTCATCAAGATTTACCGTCAATCGGTCTTCGCCAGCACCGCCGGCGGCATCCAATTTGGTGACCCGGCGCCCGGTCTGCACATTAACACCCTTGTTCACGCACCAGCGCTTGATCATGTCGCCACCGATCTCATCCATCATGCGCGGCAGCATGCGCTCTTCCATCTCGACGACGCTCAGATTGACGCCACGCTCGACCAAGGCTTCCAAAATGATGCAGGCAATGAACCCAGCACCAATCAACACCACGTCGGCACCTTCGTGCGCCAAGCCGATGATTTGGCGTGCGTCTTCAAGCGTCCAGCAATGATGCACGCCGGGCTGATCCAGGCCTTCCACCGGCGGCTTGATCGGGCTGGCACCCGTACAGATCAGCAGTTTGTCGTAGTCCTGCGACCCGCCGCCATGCAAATTCAGCTTGCCGGCCTCGGCATCAACACTTTCGACCTTGCCCTGCTGGTAGGTGATGTTTTTGGTATCGTAATGGCCGTCGGTCTTGCGCAAGTAAGTCCCGGCTTCATCAATCTTGCCGGTCAAATAATAAGGAATGGCCATCCGCGAATACGGCGGTTCCGGCTCTTCGCCGATCAGAACAATCTCGGTTTCAGCGTCCGCTTTGCGCAACGTCTCCGCCGCCACCACGCCGGACGGGCCGGCGCCAACAACCACATAGGTCATTTCATGCTCCTCATTGTGTGCAAGGCGAGCCGGCGGCGGGACCACGCATCCCGCCAACCGTGCCTGATGTTGTTACGACTTAAAGCGCCAACCGGTCGAGGGTTTCGTTGCTCGGTACGCCATCCGGCGTCCAACCACGGACCTCATAGTATTCCGGCAGCATCTTGTCCAAGCCGCAGGTCTTTCCTTCGGCCGGGCCGGTCTTGGCGGCATCCTTCAAAAGGCGCGCCGGCAGATTGTCGTCCTTGCCGGTGAAGCCCGCGTCCATGTTGTATTTACGCTCCAAGTTCCAGATCCGCTCGCCGACCTCCAACAGCTTGTCGGTCGTCCATTCGCCATCGCAGGCCGCGTCCAATTGCGGCGCCACGTCATCGAGTGTCCAGGCAAAGGAGGTGAAGATGCACAATCCGGCCGAATCAAAAGCCGCCGTGGCATCCTGGAAAGCCTTGACGAGACCCGCCTTGCCGTCGGTTTCCAAGGGATCGGTTTTTTCCGGAATACCCAAGACTTCAGACGCCACCGTATAGCTGCGTAAATGGCACGCCCCACGGTTCGACGTCGCATAGGTCAGCCCCATGCCCTGAATTCCGCGTGAATCGTAGGCCGGGAATTCCTGGCCCTTGACCGACATTGAGAGCTCCGGCTTGCCGTGTTTCTCACACAGCAGTTTCGAACCCAACCCAATCTCCGCACCAAAGCCTTCTCCGCGGCCCGTCAATTCAGCCAATTCGGTCAAGGCTTGGGCATTGCCGAACTTGAGATCAATGCCGCCGGTGTCCTTATCGGTAATCACGCCGTCCTCGAACATTTCCATCGCCGCGCCGACCGTGGCACCAAACGAAATCGGATCAATGCCTTGTTCGTTGCAGATGAAGTTGGCGAATGTCAGCGCATCAAGGTCATCGATGCCAGTGGCCGCACCTAACGCCCAAGCGGCTTCGTACTCAAGCCCACCCGACGCTTTTTGATATTCCGGGCGATCCTTCACCGTGTAGTGCTCGCGATCGATGGTCGACACCCGCCCGCAGGCGATGGTGCAGCCGAAACACGCCGCATTGGTGACTAAATTGGGCTTACCGTCGGACGCACGCGGCTCAGCCATGGCTTCGGCTGAAATATTGTTCGCACCATCGAACTGCACGTCGCGGTGATTATGGGTCGGTAGTGATCCAGTCTCGTTGATGACGTTCATCAAAACCTGGGTGCCAAAAGCCGGTAGGCCTTGGCCGGTAACGGCGTTTTCCGCCAATACGGCCTTGCCGGCATTCGCTGCGGCAATGAAAGCGCCTGGGTCATTAACGGCCACCCCTTTGGTGCCGCGGATGGCAACGGCCTTGAGGTTTTTTGACCCCATGACGGTGCCGACCCCGGAACGCCCGGCAGCCCGGTCCATGTCATTGACGATGCAAGCGAACTTGACGCCTTGCTCACCGGCGACACCGATTGACGCGACGCGGATTTGCGCGTCACCGTGCTTGTCTTTGATGCCTTCTTCCGTATCCCAGACCGTTTGGCCCCAATACTCGGACGCATCCAGCAATTGGGCGCTGTCATTTTCGATCATCAAATACACCGGTGATTTCGACGCACCTTCGAAAATGATCATGTCATAGCCGGCGTTCTTCATTTCATTGCCGAAGAAGCCGCCGGAATTCGAGCACGCAATGGCGCCAGTCAACGCGCCCTTGGTGATCACCGAATAGCGTCCTGCCGTGGACGCACAGGTGCCGGTCAGCGGCCCCGTCGCCATGATCATTTTGTTGTCCAGCGACAAGGCGTCGACCTTGGGGTCGCACTCTTCCACGTAATACTTGGTCGCCAAACCGCGCTGGCCCAGATAGCTCTGCGCCCATTCCATATTGAGCGCTTCGTTCGTGCAGGTGCCCTTGGTCAGGTCAACCCGCAGCAACTGTTTTGCCCATGCCATGGTAAATTCTCCCTATGCCGATGCCTGTTGACCGGAATCCGTCTTCTCCGCCCAAGCCCGCATCTTGTCCAATCCGGTCCAATCGGCGTCCACGTAGGTGATCGCCGCCGTCGGGCATGCCGCCACACAGGCCGGCTCGCCCTCGCAAAGATCACACTTGATGACCTTACCGGTGGCCGAATTGTAATTCACCGTGCCGAACGGGCAGGCTATCGTGCAGACCTTGCAACCGACACACAGCGTATCGGACACAACCTTGGCGCCGGTCGTCGCATCCACGGAAATCGCATCCACGGGGCACGCGTGCATGCACCACGCTTCATCACATTGGGTGCAGGTATAAGGCACGAAGCGCCCGGCATCCTCGAACTTGAAGACCTTGATCCGGGATTTCGACGGATTGAACACGCCTTCGTTGTCATAGGAACACGCCAATTCACACTGCAGACAACCGGTGCATTTTTCCGGATCGATATTGAGGGCCTTTTGCATTGGAAACTTCCCTTTTCTTTAAGGGGCGCCAGGCCAGGATGTATTGATGATCGTCAACGGCAAAGCCAGCGAAACATAATTTCGCGACCGGCCAACATCCTTCCAGGCGCCCGCTTTTTTGCGGAACTTTTGATGCCGTTACTCTAACATCTGCCGCCTGATCACTGGGACTCTTTTTTTTAAATTTTACGCCATAATTGTACAGGCTTACTGGACACT
>JABJBP010000125.1 GCA_018665815.1 Rhodospirillaceae bacterium | reverse complement strand
GCTATTTCCCAGGAGAATAGCATCAAAGTATATCGAACGGTGTTGAATTGGGAGAACGAAGAAAATTGCACGGTTCTTCGGTTTCTGATGCCGTGGACGGCTCTCGCCCGCCAGCATCTAGGTACTCGTTTGAAGTTTTCATGAACCTGGCTGGGGTCCCTTTGGTGGTCCAGTCTGAGATTTAGAATCTGGCCGTTGATTGTTCCAATTTATATGACGACGGACACGTTTACCCCACCTTGCAGCTTCGTGCGCCGTCGACCAATAGCAACACACCGGAGACGAACCGTGCCTCGTCGGAGGCTAGGAAAAGCGCTGCGTTGGCGACGTCCTCGGATGTCCCCATCATGCCACCCAGGGGGATTTGCGCGTTGCGTTCATCGCGAATCACTTGCTGGTCGACGCCGCGTTCGCGGGCCCGGCGCTCGATCGCCATGGGGGTGTCCATGAGCCCCGGCAGGATGGCGTTGACGCGCACCCCGTAGGGCGCGTTTTCCAGCGCCATGTGTTGGGTCATGGTGTTCACCGCGCCCTTCGATGTTTTGTAAGTGAGTGTCGGGCACGTGCCGGTCGAAGATGTCGATGAAACATTGACGATGGCGCCTCGCCCGGCGTTGCGCATGGCCGGCAAGACGTGTTTGCAGGTCATGAACATGCCTTTCAGGTTCATCGCCATCAGCGCGTCCCAAGTTTCCACCGGCAACTGTGTGGTTTCCCGGTCACCTTCCGACCGGCCGACATTGTTGTGCAGGATATCGATGCGCCCGTGACGGCTGAGGCAGGTCTCGGCAATGGCTTGGCAGTCGGTCTCGCTAGTCACGTCGGCGCCCCGCGCGGACCCACGCCCGCCATTGTCGGTAATCATCGCCAAGGTGTCTGCGGCTGACGCCTCGTCCTTATCGACCAACAAAATCTCGGCTCCTTCGGCGGCGAAGCGGAGCGCCGTGGCGCGACCGTTGCCGATGGTTTGCCCCGGCTGCTGGCCTGCGCCGACGACGATGGCGACTTTGTCTGCGAGTCTCATGCAATCCCTCCGTGATTGGCACGCGAAAGAGTATGTCGGATTTCAAGGGCGGCGCAAACTTGCCGGTTCAGCGTTTGGCGCCCGATTGTTCGTGTTCCATATGGCGGCGAAGCACGTCGTTGATGCGCGGCTGCCAGCCGGCACCGCCGCGCTTGAAATGATCAATCACGTCGGCATCCAGGCGAATGGTCGTGGAAACCTTCTTCGGAGATTTTTGTGGACCGCGGGTGCGGCGGTATTGTTCGAATATTTTCGGTTCGGAGGTGCCTTGGGCCATGAGGTATCCAATTTGCTTCTGTTTAAGATATCAAATTGTTATTACATTAATAACAATTCATCAATTAAAATGTTATTACATTTTGATGTATCAATGTCTGGCGATGCACCGTTATTCAAGATCGCTGGCCATGCGGGCAGCGCTAGGTTAGAGGTGTAGCCGCCGGTTTAGCGTCGGCTATCAGGAATTTCACGGGAAAGAATAGATGACGGGTGTATTGGATGGCGTGCGCGTCTTGGATTTCGGGCGTTTCATCGCCGGGCCTTGGTGTGGCGCGTTACTGGGTGATTTGGGCGCCGAGGTGATCCGGGTCGAGAAGGTCGACGGTGGCGAGGACCGGGGGCTATATCCGGTCAGTACCGAAGACGGCTCGGGCGCCATGTTCATCCATTGCAATCGAAATAAGCTGGGTATGACCCTGAACCCGACGAAGCCCGAAGGCCGCGCCATCCAGGACAAGTTGATCGCCACGGCGGATATCGTACTGGCCAACATGCCAGACCGGGCGTTGAAGCAGTTGGGCTTGGATTACGACACCTTGAAGGCGATCAAGGCCGACATCATCTTAGTCACCGCGACGGCGTTCGGCACGACCGGACCGTACGCCGAGAAGGTCGGCCTCGATTCCGTCGCCCAGGCGATGAGCGGCAATATGGAAATGAGCGGCACACCGGGCCAGCCAATCAAATCGTTCTCACCCTGGGTTGATTACAATACGGCCACCTACGCGGCGTTCGGCACCATGGCGGCGCTGATGCACCGCACCGCCACGGGTGAAGGCCAGGAGGTTCAGGGTGCGTTGTTGGCCACCGCGCTGACCACCACCAATTCGATCCTGATCGAACAAGACCTGTTGCAGGCGAACCGCCAAGCCAGTGGTAACCGCGGCCAGCTCAGCGCGCCGTCGGATGACTGCAAGACCAAGGACGGCCATATCTTCGTCACCTCGGCGGGCCAGCCGATGTTTGATCGCTGGGCTGCCCTGATGATTGAGGACGACAGAGAACAAGGCATCGAGTCTGAAATTGATTGGTTGGGCGATCCGCGCTTCAAGGATGATCCCGCGCGTGGTACCCACGCCGAGTTTATCAGCACGCGCTTGAAACGCTGGTGCGCGGCGCGAACCACCGATGAAGCCCTAGCGCAATTGGCCGAGGTCCGGATTCCGGCCGCGCCGGTCTTCACGTTACAGGAATCACTAGACAACGAACACGTCCGCGAAAGCGGCATGCTGACGCCGACCCCATACCCCGGCACCAATAAGGACGCACCCATCGCGTCCACCCCGGTCCGCATGACCGCGACTCCCGGCACCATTCGCGCGCGAGCGCCGATGCTCGGTGAACATACCGATCAGGTTTTGGGATCGCTGGGCTACGGCGTCGATCAGATTGCGGCGCTCCGCGAAAAACGCGTGGTCTGACCGCAAAGAAACCCGTGCCGAAGGGCGAACGAAAAAGGGCCGGCGATCACGCTGGGCCTTTTGAATTCTATAGGGGTGGGGTTATTCTTTTTTCTTGCCCTTTTTACCCTTCTTGCCTTTCTTGCCCTTGCTCTTCTTAATCTTTCTTCTCTTTATCTTTTTTCTTCGCATCGGCGGTCTTGTGGTCGACGGAGACGCCGTCTTGGACGCTCACCGTCCACGGTGCCGCGACGCCGCCGACAAGGAAGAAAGCAAAGGTCAGTGCGATGGTGATGGTGCGTAGCATGATAAAAATTCCCCCGTTTTGGAATTGGGTCGGTATATGTGACCGACGTTTGGAACCGATGTTCGTAACCAAGGGGGATTGGAAGTTCACCTCCCCCCCCGGTAGTGATCATCAATGTGTCATTGGCGCACAGGTGGTGTTAGGGGTCAAGGAATGGGCGCCAAGTGTCGGGCGCCCGGGCGCGGGCCGGCTGTCAGGCCTCACAGATATTGCTGGCCGTCTGGATCCGCCGGCCCGTCAGGTTGCGCGCACCTTTTGTTGGTTCTCGCTTTACGCCGCAACCCACACAACGTACAACGCGGCCCAGTTGGATTGTTTTGTCGCGCTTTTGATCGCGACGACCTGTGTTCTTGAATAAAAGGCCTGCAATCCATAGCACGAAGCCAATACGTCGAAAGATGAAAAATGACAGAATTTGAAGGCGTCGTTTCTGCGCTTGCACAGGCGTTGAGCAAACGCGGCTATACTGAATTCACTCCGGTGCAGCACGCCGTATTGGCGCCAGAGCTGGAGGGCGCCGATACCCTAGTTTCCGCCCAAACGGGGTCGGGCAAGACCGTGGCCTTCGGCATGGCGATCGCCCCGGTGCTGCTGGAAGGTGCAGAACGTTTTGCTCATGCCAAAGCCCCGCTCGGATTGGTTGTCGCACCGACCCGGGAACTGGCCATGCAGGTTAAGCGTGAACTGGCGTGGTTGTATGAAATGACCGGGGCGTCGATTGCATCATGCGTCGGCGGTATGGACATGCGCGATGAACGCCGCGCCTTGCAACGCGGTGCCCACATCGTCGTCGGCACACCGGGCCGGTTGCGCGATCACATTGAGCGCGGCTCATTCAACACGTCTGGTATCAAGGCTGTGGTCTTGGACGAAGCGGATGAAATGCTCGACTTGGGTTTTCGCGATGACTTGGAACACATTCTTGATGCCTGTCCGAAGGACCGCCAAACCTTAATGTTTTCGGCCACCGTGCCCAGGTCAATCGAGACGTTGGCCAAGCGTTACCAGCGCGGTGCCGTGCGAATTGCGACAACCTCGGCGCAAAAGCAACATCTCGACATCGAATATCGTGCGCTCACCGTCGCACCCAACGACCGGGAAAACGCGATCGTTAATGTGCTGCGGTTTTTCGAGGCGCAAAATGCCTTGGTCTTTTGCGCGACCCGCGCCACCGTCAATCATATGACCAGCCGCCTCAATAATCGGGGCTTTTCGGTCGTCGCTCTTTCTGGCGAATTGAGCCAGAACGAGCGCACCCATGCCCTGCAAGCCATGCGCGATGGCCGCGCGCGGGTGTGTGTCGCGACCGACGTGGCGGCACGGGGGATCGATCTGCCCAATTTGGAATTGGTGGTTCACGCCGATATTCCGGGAAGCCCGGAAACGCTGCTTCACAGAAGCGGCCGGACCGGGCGTGCCGGACGTAAAGGTGTATGCACATTGATCGTGCCGCACAATTGGCGCAAGCGAACCGAAAGGTTGTTACGGAGTGCCAACGTCGACGCGTCTTGGGCAAAGCCGCCGTCGGCCGAAGACGTAAGGGCGCGTGATCACGAGCGCTTGCTTTCGGACCCGTCCTTAAGCGAGCCACTAAGCGAAGCCGAAACCATCTTCGCCCAGGAAATTCTGGCACACCACAGCGCGGAACAGGTCGCCGCCGCCTTCCTGCGCAAGCACTTTGCCGACCAGGCCGCACCGGAAGAACTATTGGACACCGGGCCTGCGGAACGTCCGAAAAAACAACGCGATGATTTCAAAGATGGCGTCTGGTTCTCCTTGTCGGTTGGGCGTGAACACAGGGCCGAGCCGCGCTGGCTGTTGCCGATGCTGTGCCGGGCCGGTCACCTAACCAAAGGCGATGTCGGCGCGATCAGAATCCAAGAACGTGAGACCCATTTCGAATTGGCGCCCGGATGCGTCGAACAATTCCTCGAAGCCCTTGGCCCCAGTGCGAAGATGGAGAAGACCATTTCCGTTACCCGCATGGAAGGCCCGCCGGCGGCGCGCCGCGATGCCCGCCGTGACAGGCCCGACAAGACACGTCACCATGAAAAGCCATATACATCGGACAAACTCGACGGGCGACATAAGCCAAAACCGAAGCGAACGTTTTCGAAGAAGTCAGGCGAAAATCCGGAGGCTGATAGGCCTCGTGAGTTAAAGTCTGATGAACCTCGGAAGTTAAAGGCTGACAATCCTCGGGGGTTGGAGGCTGACAAGCTTCGTGAGCCGAAGCGCAAAAAACCTTGGGATAAGACCGCGAAGAAATCGAAGAAACCCAAGAGCAAAAAGAAAAAATCTAAATTTGCGAAAGCCGAAGCAAATGCCAGAGGAAAAGCCGGAGTGAAAGATGTGGGGGGCGGTCCAACCCGGTTCCAATCCGCTGAAGCGGAGAAAGCCAAAAAACTCTGAATAAATTTGGCTGGCTCAGGGAGGCGGCTAATTCTCAAAAAAAAGTCATCAAAATTTGCCTAAAACGGCTAAAAATGCTGACAAACGTATACAATTCAAACCGCCGCGCGCTCAAAAAACCGATAACGGTATCCGCATTTCACCAGCCGAACCCATTTTTCACCGACGTTTGCCGGGCCAGCATGCGATCATTACAATTCACCCCCAGCGATCGACACTCCATGCTGGACATCGTTGTCCGTGAGCCTGAGCGTCCGGAGGACGCGCCCGGCGCTTGAGGGACTATTGACATGCCTAAACTCTTTGATCTCACCGGCAAGACGGCGCTGATTACCGGCTCATCGCGGGGTATCGGTAAGGCCATCGCCATGGCCATGGTGGACGCCGGCGCACGCGTCGTGATCTCCAGCCGCAAGCTGGATGCCTGCGAGGCTGTTGCCGCCGAGATCAATGACGCCGGCGGCGAAGCCATGGCGCTGCCGTGCAATGTGTCGGACCGCGACTCACTCCGGACGCTGGTTGGTGAAGTGATCGATGCTTGGGGCCGGATCGATATTCTGGTCTGCAATGCCGCCATCAATCCCTATTTCGGGACGCTGCAGGATATTGACGAGGGCGCCTTCGATAAGATCATGGAGACCAACGTCAAGAACCAGCTCTGGCTTTGCAACATGGTAATCCCGGCGATGGCCGAGCGGCGCGAAGGCTCGGTGATCATCGTCTCCAGTGTTGGCGCCATGAAGGGGACCAAGAATTTGGGCGCCTATTCGATTTCAAAAGGCGCCGACATCACCATTGCTCGCAATTTGGCGGTGGAGTGGGGCGAATCTCAAGTCACCGTGAACTGCATCGCGCCGGCGTTGATCCGCACCGATATGGCCCGCGCCCTTTGGGAAGACCCCGAGCGCTATAAGAAGGCGTGTGAGATTTATCCGCTGGGCCGCATCGGCGAACCTGAAGAGGTGGCCGGCGCGGCGGTGTTCCTGGCAGCCCCTTCCGGACGCTTTGTTACCGGCCAAACCATCATCGTCGATGGCGGCGCCGACGCCTCGCGCGGCACCTACAGTTAACTAATTATAACGAAAGCCAATCAGGAGAATTTTCGAATGAGCGACCATGCGGCTTCGGCCGAACTAAGCACCGACGATCTGGTTAAGGGCGTCATTGAATGGATCAGCATCGAAAGCCCATCCATTGAGGCCGATGCGGTCAATGAGATGGTCGATCATATAACCCAAGAGTTCGAGGCTGTCGGGCTGGAATGCGAACGCACACCGGGTGAAGACGGCTGGGGTGATCTGATCCGTGGCCGTGCGCCAGGGTCAAGCCGCGCCAACAAGGGAATTTTGGTGGTCTCGCATATAGACACCGTGCATCCCATCGGCACCAAGGAAAACGGCAATCCTATCCGGATAGAAGGTGACAACCTTTACGGCCCTGGGACTTACGACATGAAGGCTGGCGCCTATATTGCCTATTCCGCCTATAAGAAATTGTTGGAGATGGGCGGTCAGCCGAAGCTGCCGGTTACGTTCATGTATATCCCGGAAGAGGAACGCGGCAGCCCGTATTCCCGGAAATTCATTGCCGAGGAAGCACGGAAAGCCAAATACGTCTTGGTCACCGAGCCGGCGCGTGACGGCGGCAAGGTGGTGGTCGAGCGCAAGGGCAGCGCGCGGTTCAAAATGATCGCCGAGGGACGCCCGGCGCATTCGGGTTCCAAGCACGAGCACGGTCGCAGCGCGATCAAGGAAATCGCCAAGCAGATCTGTGAAATTGAATCATGGACCGATTATGAGCGTGGCGTGACGTTCAACACTGGACTCATCACGGGAGGCACCGGGGTCAACGTGATCCCGCAACATTGCACCATTGAGGTTGATCACCGGTTTATCCGGCTTGCTGACGGCCAGGAGATGGAGGCCCGGTTGCTGGGGCTTGAGGCCAATGATCCGGACGTTAAATTGACCATTACCGGCGGCATTTCGCGCCCGCCCATGGAGCGGACGGAGGGCATTATCGACTTGTTCGAAAAGGCCCGGGCTTACAGCTTGGAGCATGGTTTAGACCTGCAATACACCGGGCGCACGGGCGGTGGATCGGACGGTAATCTGACCGCGGCAGAAGGCGTGCCGACGCTGGATGGCTTGGGTGCCGATGGCTTCGGGGCGCACCAATTGGACGAACACATTTATATTTCATCGCTGGAGCCCCGCGCGCGGACCTGGATGAAGCTTCTCGAACGTTTGGACTGAGGAATAGAAGACACATGGATTTCGAACATTCCGAAAAGACCCAGGAACTGCTGGGCCGCGTGAAGGCTTTCATGAGCGAACACGTGGAGCCCAACGAGGCGGTTTACTACGCGCAACTGGATGAAGGCGAAACGCGCTGGCAATCGCCGCCGATCATGGCGGAACTCAAAGACAAGGCGAAGTCCGCGGGGCTTTGGAATTTGTTTTTGCCGGAAAGTGAGTTGGGTGCCGGATTGACGAATTTGGAATACGCGCCCTTGTGCGAGGCCATGGGGCGGGTTCATTGGGGGCCGGAGGTATTCAATTGCTCGGCGCCCGATACGGGCAATATGGAGACTTTGGAACGCTACGGCGACGATGCCCAGAAGGAGCAATGGCTGAAGCCGTTGTTGGCCGGTGAAATTCGCTCGGCCTTTGCGATGACGGAGCCAGCCGTGGCGTCCTCGGATGCGACCAACATCGAGACGTCAATCACGTTGTACGGTAATGAATACGTCATCAACGGGCACAAGTGGTGGACGTCGGGGATAGGTGATCCCCGCTGTAAGATTATGATCGTCATGGGCAAGACGGACCCCGATGCCGACACTTATACGCAGCAATCAATGGTCTTGGTGCCAACCGATACACCGGGTATCACGGTGGCTCGGATGCTCAATGTCATGGGCTTCGACGACGCGCCGCATGGCCACGGCGAGGTGATCTTCGATAATGTCCGAGTGCCGGCGGCGAACATGTTGTTGGGCGAGGGCCGGGGCTTTGAGATTGCCCAGGGGCGCCTGGGGCCGGGGCGTATTCACCACTGCATGCGGATTATCGGCGTCGCCGAGCGCGCCTTGGAAATGATGTGTCAGCGCGCCGCCGAGCGCGTCACCTGGGGGAAACCCGTGGCGGCCCGGGGCGTCACGCAAGAACGCATTGCCCAATCGCGCATTGAGATCGACATGTGCCGCCTGCTGGTTTTGAAAGCTGCCGACAAAATGGACCGGGCGGGCAACAAGGAAGCCCGTCAGGAGATCGCGATGATTAAAGTTGCGGCACCGAACATGGCCTTGGGGGTCATTGACCGGGCCATGCAGGTTCACGGCGGCGGCGCCATGAGCCAGGAATTTCCGCTGTCTTACATGTGGTCGCGGATGCGCGCGTTGCGCTTTGCCGACGGTCCCGACGAGGTTCACCGCCGGCAAATCGCGCGCCTCGAATTGGGCCGCCAGGGGGCGCTGCCGAAACGCGATTAGATGTTTTGTACGAGCTGCCAGGCCAGGCCTGAAAAGCGCCGGCACGAGTCCTTGCGCTTCAGGGCTTCCGGGCTCGATGCGTTGCCCTGCAGGCCCCGGTAGTAGACGCCCTGGACGATGGCGGCGATGCGAAACAGCGAGAGCACCAGATAGAAGGTTCGCTCGGCGTCGGCGTTGCGGCCCGTGTGGTCGGTGTAGCGCGCCACATAATCGGCCTCCGACGGGATGCCCGACTGCGGGTCGAGGTCGGTCAATTCGCCGCGGTTCGGATCATTCATGTAATAGGGCAGGCAGTTGTAGGCGAGGTCCGATAGCGGATCGCCCAGTGTCGCCAATTCCCAATCGACAACGGCCAATACTTTCGCTTCGGTGGGATGGAAGATCATGTTTTCCAGCCGGAAGTCGCCATGCACCAAAGTCGTCTCCGTCTCGGCCGGCATGTTGTCGGGCAGCCACTGGATTAGACGATCCATGTCAGCAACGTCTTCGGTCTTCTGCGCTTCGTATTGCTTCGACCAGCGCGCCACCTGACGGGCCGCATATCCGCTGATGCGCCCGAAGTCGGCCAAGCCGACGGCTTCGAAGTTGACGCCGTGGAGTTTTGCCAGTGTGTCACCCATGGCCTCATAAATGGCGCTGCGCTCAGCGATATCCATGTCGGGTAGGTCAAGACGACGAAACACCCGACCGTCCATGAACGCCATGACGTAAAACGCTTGCCCGATAACCGTCTCGTCCTCGCACAGCGCATAGGTCTTGGGCACCGGCACATCGGTATCCGTGAGGGCCGTGATCACTCTGTATTCGCGATCCACCGCATGTGCTGAAGGCAGAAGGTCGCCCGGTGGTTTTTTTCTGAGGACGTAACGATTTCCTCCACCGTCGGTGACCACGAATGTCGGGTTCGACATGCCGCCTTGGCACTGGCCAAGGGTCAGGGGTGGGCGGAAGCTGTCAACGTGGTCGGTGAAAAAACGGATCAACGCCGCCTCATCAATCTGGTGTTGATCAAGGACGGGAGAGACGTCGGACGTGGCGGTAACGGCAGTGGCGATCATAGGCGGCTCCGCTTGAATACTCGGCGCGTCACCATAGTCAACTCAGCGGGCCGGTGAAATGACAGAAGGGGACTTCAAGCAGCAGCGGCGGTGATTTTATTGCGCAAGGATTCCCGACGGTAGGATTTCGGCTGATAAGATTTTCCGTGGCGGCGGCCTTGAAGGCCGGGTTCTTGTCGCGGGACGGCTCGAAGCCGCGAAATAGCCTGACGGGAGATGCTTATGATCCAACTCTAACGTCTATTCATGAAAAGTCGCCATGAAGGCGATGACATCGTCGCGCTGCTGTTTTTTTCTGAGGCCAGGAAACGCCATGCGGTTCTTGGGAATGAATTTTTTTGGTTTCGTCAGGTATTTGTCCAAGTTGTCCGGCGTCCAGGCGATGCCGGCATTTTTCATTGCATTGGAATACTTGAATCCTTCAACGCCAGCGGCCTTGCGTCCAATGATGCCATAAAGATTGGGCCCGAGCTTGTTCTTCCCGCCTTTCTTGATTGTGTGGCAGGCTTTGCATTTGGCGTAAACCCGTTTTCCTTTTGCGGCATCGCCGGCTTCGACCGCACTGGAGGCGACGGTAACGCTCAGGAACGCGGCGATTATGGCGGCGTTTCGAAGTTTCATGATTGTATGCTCCTAGATGGAAAATATTCTGCCGAAATTAGATTCGATCAGGCTTTTTTCGGGCGAAATCCCGTTTCTGCAATTGACATTTGTTAGGGGGTGTCTGGATTTATGCGGCTTGCCTCAGTTCCAGGCGTTGCCAAACCTCAACCAGCGCGCCGACCAAATCCTCCATCAAGGCATCGGTATGAAAGGGCGACGGCGTGATCCTGAGGCGTTCGGTGCCTTTCGGTACGGTGGGGTAGTTGATCGGCTGGATGTAAATATTGTAATCCGCGAGCAGCATGTCGGTGGCACGTTTGCAGAGCACCGGGTCGCCGACCATCACGGGGACAATGTGGGTTACTGATTCCATCAAAGGCAGGCCGGCATCAGCAACCATCTGTTTAAGTTTTGCGGCGCGTTCTTGGTGTTTTTCGCGCAATTCATTGTGCTGGCGGACGTAACGTACGGAAGCAATGGCACCGCCGACGACGGGCGGTGGCAAGGTCGTGGTGAAAATGAAGCCAGGCGCATTGGAGCGCACCGCATCGACCAGCGCCGCCGAGCCGGTAATGTAGCCGCCGACCATGCCGAAGCCTTTCGCCAATGTGCCTTCGATGACCGTCAAGCGGTCCTGCAACCCCTCGCGCTGAGTGATGCCGCCACCGGTATCACCGTAGAGGCCGACGGCATGAACTTCGTCGATGTAGGTCATTGCGCCGTAGGTGTCCGCGAGATCACAAATTTCCTTGATCGGTGAAATATCACCATCCATGGAATAGACGGATTCGAACGCGATCAGTTTTGGCCGCGCCGGATCGATCTCTTTCAACAAGCGCTCCAGGTGTGCCATGTCGCAATGATCATATATCCGCTTTTCGCAGCCCGAATGCCGGATACCGGCAATCATCGATGCATGATTCCAGGCATCCGATAAAATGACGCAGTCGGGCATCAACTGAGTGATCGTTGAGATCGCGGCATCGTTGGAAACGTACCCGGAGGTAAATAATAGCGCGGCTTCCTTGCCATGGAGTTGTGCGAGTTCTTCTTCCAAAATGACATGCAGGTGGGTGGTGCCGGAAATGTTGCGTGTGCCGCCCGAGCCGCATCCTAGCTTCTCGGCGGCTTCAACCAGCGCTTCCAGGACAATCGGGTTCTGGCCTTGGCCCAGGTAGTCGTTGGAGCACCAAACGACAACGTCTTCCGCCGCACCGTCGCGGCGGTTCAAGGCGTGGGGATAGTTGCCGCTGTGCCGTTCAAGATCGGCGAACACGCGGTATCGGTCTTCGGCTTTAATTTTCTGTACCGAGGCCTTGAAATACTCTTCGTAGTCCATTTGACTCTCTCGTTTCGCGTCGGCTGTGCTCGCTCGCCCATTCATCAATCCTGCAAGCAACGTAAGAACCACTGTAAATATTGGCCTTGATCTAAATCAAGCGGGGCAATTTTTATCATATCTGGCGCCGACCGCAAACGATAGTGTCGGCTTGTTGCAGCATATCTCCATGCGAATTCGCTATCGAACAAAATAATTCTGTGAAAACCTTGATTTCATTTCATCGCATAACAAATCTTATGCCGAAAACAGGCCAAGCCTGGGGCCGGGATAGTGTAGATCGTTATCGACGCCGGATATAGGGAAACGCCAAACGAGAAGACTGAGTTGGTCAATTTTTCGTTAAATGAATCAAAAAAACACTTCTGTTTCTGCATCTTATCTGTTGAGTGGTCGAACAATGCCCTTGACACCTCTGGCTGGGAGGGTATGTGCATGGGCGCCTTCTGAAGCGGAGGCAATGGCCAGAGGCTAAGTAACTGGGAAATTCACAAAATTGGGGCGGTTCATGTCAGAAATGATCGCATTGGACAGACTGAGTAAAGCGTTTGGCGACCTTGTGGCCGTTGATAACGTGAGTTTGTCCGTCGCGCGTGGCGAAGTACTCGGGTTCCTCGGACCTAATGGCGCTGGAAAATCGACAACCATGAAAATGATCGCGGGTTTTTTGGAGCCGTCGAGCGGCAACGCGATGGTTTCCGGTTTCGATGTCGTTGCATCGCCGGTGGATGTCAAAAAACGTATCGGTTACCTGCCCGAGGGCGCGCCCACATACGGCGATATGACGCCGCGGCGGTTTCTGGATTTCATCGCCCAAGTTCGCGGCTTTGATGGCGCCGAGCGATCGCGCCGGGTCGATGAGGTGGTTGAAAAAGTCATCCTTGGCGAGGTGATGTCGCAACCCATTGAAACCTTGTCGAAAGGTTTTAAGCGTCGCGTCGGGCTCGCCCAGTCCATGCTGCACGATCCGGAAGTCTTGATTTTGGATGAACCGACCGATGGTTTGGACCCCAATCAGAAACATCATGTGCGCGGCCTCATTCAAGATATGGCGCACGACAAGGCGATCATTGTATCGACGCATATTCTTGAAGAAGTGGAAGCCGTATGCAGCCGCGCCGTTATCATTGCGCACGGCAAAATTTTGGCGGACGGCACACCCGACGAATTGATCGCGCGGGCGCGCAATCACAATGCGGTTGTCGTCGGCGTCACATCGAGCGGCGCGGACAAGGCCGCCAAGACGGCTGTGGCCGTTGATGGTGTTGAAACCGTCGAAACACTGAGTTCCACAAACGGTATCGACCGGTTGAGAATTTTGCCGAAAGCCGGCGCTGCTATCGTGCTTTCCGTTGGAGACGCCATGAAGGCTGCCGACGTGGATATCCGGGAAATATTCGTCGAAAAGGGCGCCCTTGATGATGTCTTTCGGGACGTCACGATGGGCGGCGATGGCGGCCAGAAGGGCGGGGAGAATGAGCATGCGTAACACCCGTATCATTGCCAGCCGGGAACTGATGAGCTATTTCGCCACACCCGTGGCTTACGTATTTATTGTCATTTTCTTGGCTTTCACTGGCGCCTTGGCATTTTACATGGGCGGCTTTTTCAATTCCGGACGGGCCGATCTGGTTCCATTCTTTTTCTATCACACTTGGCTTTATCTCTTGCTGATCCCGGCGATCTCCATGCGGCTGTGGGCGGAGGAACGCAAAACCGGCACCATCGAGCTTCTGATGACGTTGCCTGTGTCGACGACGGAGGCGGTGCTTGGAAAATTCTTGGCGGCTTGGCTATTTTCCGGTGTTGCCTTGGCGCTGACCTTTCCCATGTGGATCACGGTGAATTATCTGGGCGATCCGGACAATGGGGTGATCTTTGCCAGTTACATCGGCAGCTTCGTCATGGCCGGAGCTTATCTAGCCATTGGCTCGTGTATTTCGGCACTGACAAAAAATCAGGTGATTGCTTTTATCGTGGCGGCTGCGGTGTGTTTCATATTCACCATGAGCGGGCTTGAACTTGTGCTTAATTTCTTCCGCCTTTGGGCACCGGATTTGCTGGTTGATACAGTTTCATCAATGAGTTTTCTGACCCATTTCAGGGCGATTACAAAAGGCGTCATTGATATTCGGGACTTTATTTTCTTCGGCTCATTGATTGCTGTTTTCCTATTCGCCAATGTCGTCGCCGTCGATGCGAAGAAGGGGGCCTGATCATGAATGCGTCAAACCGAGGTAAACTGGCCGTTGTCGGCTTGGCCCTTGCGGCCGTATTGTTTTTTGCCGTCAACGTGACGTCCAACAATGCCTTTCGGGCCATGCAGTTGGACCTGACTGAAGGAAAGCTATTCACGCTTTCCGAGGCCACGAAAAAGGTCCTGAAAAACATTGCAGAGCCGATCACCATCCGCCTTTATTTCAGCCAGGTTCTTGGTAAGCAGAGCCCGCCGCACCTAACCTATTATGAGCGTGTCCGCGAACTGCTTGAGCAATATGTCAATCTGTCCGGCGGAAAACTACGCCTGCAGACTTTCAATCCGGAACCATTTTCCGATCAAGAAGACAGCGCCGTGGGCTTCCGTATGACCGGCGTACCGATGAACAATCAAGGCGACTTGGGCTATTTCGGACTAGCGGCGACCAACAGTGTCGACGAGACCGAAGTCATTCCGTTCTTTACGCCGGACCGTGAAGGCTTTTTGGAATATGACCTGACGAAATTGGTGAATGTTCTGGCGACGCCCAGAAAGAAAGTCGTCGGTGTTCTGAGTACGTTGTTGGTGAACGGGGGCTATATTCCGAACCAAGGGCAGCGACCCCGCTGGCCGATTGTCGAACAGGTGAATGAATTTTTTGAAGTTCAGCCGGTCGCCACGGACGTCACCAGAATCCCTGACGACATCGGTATTTTGTTGATCATTCATCCCAAGGATTTGGGCAAGCATGCGCTCTACGCCATTGATCAGTTCATGATGAAAGGCGGTCGGGCGATGGTCTTTGTTGATCCCAATGCCGAGGTCGATGGCCCCGGCGGCGGCATGAAGGCCAACGGCAAGTCGGATTTCGAGACCATCTTGAAAACCTGGGGTGTGGTACTGCGTAAGGACAAGATCATCGGCGATCTTGATACCGCGCGCCGGGTCAACGTGCGGGTCGGCTCGAAACTGACGGTGACGGATTATGTTGCGTGGTTGTCATTGCAGTCCGGGAACTTTGATCGCGGTGACGCAATCATGGGGGATTTGAAAATCCTCAATCTCGGCACCGCCGGCATCCTCGATACTGTTGAAGGTGTCGGCACGACGGTGACGCCGCTGATCAAAACCGGCATGCGGTCCATGGAGATCGCGTCATCGAGGGTTTCTCTGCAGCCCGATGTCTTGGGCATGTTCCGAGATTTCAAACCCTCAGGCCAACCGTTCACTCTTGCCGCTCGGGTCGCGGGGAAAATCAAAAGCGCGTTCCCCGACGGTCCTCCCGCGGCGAAGAGAGGCAAGGATGCCGGCGAGACCGCGGAGAACCTAAAAATTTACGAGGCCGCCAAGAAGACGCATCTGAAAGAATCAAAAGATGACATCCAAGCCATCGTCGTTGGCGATGTTGATATGCTGCATGTGCAGCTCTGGGCGGAACAACAAAATCTGTTGGGCAATCCATTAATGGTGCCATTCGCCAACAACGCTGATTTCGTCGTCAATTCCCTGGAAAATCTGATCGGTGGCGCTGGCCTCGGTGCGTTGCGTGGCCGGAGTATTTCGAGCCGGCCGTTCCATTTGGTGCGCAAAATTCGCCAGGACGCGGATCGCCGCTACCGGGCCAAGGAACAAGAGCTTCAAAAGAAACTCGACGACGTGCGCACCAAGCTCAACAAGTTGGTTCGCCGCGAAGCTCAACAGCAGGGCGACGTTGTGTTGAAGCCCGAAGAACGCAAAGCGATCGAGGATTTCCGCAACGAGATGATTTCCATCCGCCGCGAACTCCGTGGCGTTCAGCACGAACTTCGGAAAGATATCGACAATCTGGATGCGACACTGAAGTTCCTGAATATCGCCGCTATTCCGTTATTGCTGGGGGCGGGGACTTTGATATTCGCACTCAGCCGGCGCTTTCGTCGACGCCGTATCGTTGAAACCAGTTGAACGGAAGGAAATTGAAATGACTCCAAGAACAGTAACTTTCCTGGCCGTCGCGACTGCTGTGGCTGTTGGCGCCGCCACGGTATCATTGAATATTGAACGCGGTTACGCTCCGCAGGCGACGAATGAATTGGTGTTCCCCGGCTTGATCGACAAGGTCAACGAGGTCACCAAAATTGCCGTCGATCACAAGGATGGTAAAATCGTTGTTGTCCGCAATGCCGACGGCACTTGGACCGTGCCCGCCAGCGATAACTTCCCAGCCAATGTTGCCCAAGCGCAAAAAGTTATTCTGCAATTGGCGGGCATGCGGTTGTTCGAAGCGAAAACTGCCCAGAAAGACCTATACAATCGGCTGCATCTGGAAGAACTGAATATAAAAGGCACGCAGGCGCGGCGCGTCCGTCTATTTGGCGCCAAAGATACGCCGCTTGCGGAACTTATTGTCGGCAAGAAAAAATATAACCTCCCGGGGCCGATCACTGAGGGCGCCTATGTCCGCAAACCGAGCGACCCGCAGACCTGGCTCGCGAAAGGTGAAATCACCGTTGACCCCGAGGTCAAGGCATGGCTCCGAAAAAGCATCCTGAATATCCGTGAAGAGGATGTCGCGGCCATCGAGATCAGGCATCCGGGCGGCGAGATTGTTAAGATAACCAAAGAGAACCCCACGGCGAGACACTTTACGTTGCACGGCGTCCCCGAGGGCAAGCGGGTGAAATATCAATCCGATCCGGACAACGTTGCCAACGTGGTCGAAGATCTGGAATTGGTGGATGTCCGAAAAGAAGGGCACATTGAATTTGCCGCTGATAAAACGATTGAAGGAACGTATACCTCGCGCAGTGGGCTGATTGCCCATTTGTCGCTCATCAAAATGGGTGAAGACAGCTGGGTAAAAGTCCGTGTTGAGGCCAAGCCCGATGCGCTGGCGCCAACGAAAAAGGGCGAGGAAACCGCCCAGCAAGTTGCCAAACGATTGAGCGATCAACTCACGGGTTGGGTGTTTAAAATTCCTGATTTTAAAGCCTCCCGGTTGAGCCGGGGTATGGCCGATATGGCGGTTGATAAAAAAGCCGGCTCCTGAGCCGGGCGGACAGTTCTTAACTGCCAAGTTTGATGTTGATAGTTTGGCTCCGATTTGGTGGCCGGTGAACTTAAATCAAACGTAGTTCCATTTCGAAAATATAAACTGCGCGGGCGCCCCGATCGGGTGGGCGCAGTTTTATCATGACCGGATCGCAAAATTGTTGGTGTATATGATTGGAAAACTTGTTGTATGATTTACGGACTATTGTTTATAGTCTCGTGGTATACCACATGCCAGACCAGATTGTTGGGTTGGCGGCTTGGCAGAATACTGCTGAGTATAAAGGCTAAAATTCCAAATTGCCGCATGCTGATGACTTAAATTTCAGCGGCACGGTAATAACAACAGGGGAGATCGCAATGCATAAGCTATCCACATCTGCACTCAGCCTCAGCTTGGCCGTTGGCCTAGCTACGGGCACGGCAATGGTGAACAGTGAAGCCAAAGCCGCCAAGGGTGAATGGAAACCGAAGAAGCCTATCGAATTTGTTATCATGGCCGGCAAAGGCGGCGGTGCCGACCGTTTGGCCCGCTTCATTCAAGGCATCATTGAAAAGAACAAGATGTCACCAAAGCCGTTGATTCCGATCAACAAGGGCGGTGGGTCCGGTGCCGAAGCGCTTCAGTACCTGAAATCCAAAGCCGGTGATCCGCATGTGATTCTGGCGACGCTCAACAGCTATTACACGACGCCGTTGCGGCAGCCGAAATTGGGCATCGATATTGGCGGTTATACGCCGATCGCGCGTCTCGCCGAAGACACATTCCAGCTTTGGGTCCATGTGGACACGGGCATCAAAACGGTCAAACAATATGCGGCGGCCGTGAAAAAAGCCGGCAAGAAAGGCTGGAAGATGGGCGGCACCGGCAAAGGTGCGGAAGATTCGCTCGTTACCGCCATGCTGATGAAAAAAATCGGCGCAGCCGTCACCTACGTCCCCTATAAAGGCGGCGGAAAGGTGGCCAAGGAATTGATCGGCAAGCACATCAACTCGACCGTGAATAACCCGGCCGAACAGGTTGGTTTCTGGGATGCCGGAAAATCGCGCCCCATCGCCAGCTTCACACCGCCGGGCGCCATGAAGGGCAAATGGGGCACGATCCCGACGTTTGAAGAACTCGGATATGGCAAAGACATGGTCTACTACATGCAACGCAGCATCGTTGCACCGGGTAAAATTCCGGATGCCGCCAAAGACTTCTATGTCAATTTGTTCGAGAAAGTCTATCGCTCGGCGGAGTGGCAGGGCTACTTGGGCAAAAAAGGCCTGATCCCTGGTTGGTTGACCGGCGACAAGCTGCAGGATTATTTCCTCGCGGAACGCGCCAAGCACGCCAAGATGCTCGGCAAATAAGTCGCGCATTCTGGTCAATAAATAAGTTTCGCATTTAGGGTAACGGAGGGGATTTGCGTCATGCGTAAAGCTGAATTGATTATGGCTTTGGTGATGCTGGTCTTCTCCGTCTACCTTATGTGGAAAAGTGCCGAATTGCCCATTGGCTGGATTCCTGAAGAAGGGCCGGGTGGTGGCGCATTTTCGTTCTGGCTGGGTGCCGGGATGGTGATCTGCTGCATCACGATCATTGTTCGGTGGGCAAAGCGGCAAAGTCCGCCCAGCCAATCCGATGAGCCGTTCATGGACCGTGAAGCGATGACGTTGTTTTTTGTGATCAGCGGATCTTTGGCGGCGATGATCGGCGGCATTCATGTCGTCGGTGTGTATTTCTCAGTGCCGATATTCATGGCTTTTTACATGCGTTACCTGGGCCGCCATTCGTGGAAACTTATCGCTGCGATATCGGTGGTAACCCCCATCGTGACGTTCTTTTTCTTTGAAATAGCCTTACTTAAGACCCTGCCCAAGGGCATTACAGAACCTTTATTCTACCCCCTTTACGACATTTTCCTTTAACTCCAAATACGGCAAGCCTTGGAGATTGGGGGAACGAATTTGTATTTTTGGCATACAATATACCAAATATTAGACAGCTCTTTGTTTCAACCTACCGCCCTGTTTTCTCGATCATTGACTAGGTGTGAATAATGGAAGTTCTCGGTCTTCTATCTGACGGATTTTTAATCGCCTTTGAGCCGCTAAACCTTGGATTGGTAATCTTTGGCGCGGCCGTTGGCTTGTTCATCGGTGCCATGCCCGGATTGGGATCAGTCAACGGGGTGGCGATTTTGTTGCCGATGACTTTCCTTGTGCCCCCCACCTCGGCGGTCATTTTCTTAGGTGCGATTTATTACGGTGCCATGTACGGCGGCGCCATCAGTTCAATCATGCTGGGTATTCCGGGTGCGTCGACGGCGGTGGCAACGACGTTCGACGGCCGACCCATGGCCTTGAAGGGCGAGGCCGACAAAGCCTTGGTCGCAGCCGCTTTGGCCTCGTTCGTTGGCGGCACGATCTCGATTATTCTTTTCACTGCCTTTGCGCCGCCGCTCGCCGAGGTTGCCCTAGCTTTCGGGCCGCCCGAGGAATTTGCCTTGATGATCTTGGCTTTCGCCACCTTTGTCGGCCTTGGTGGTGATGATATTCCAAAGACGATGTTTTCGATTTTCATTGGCCTGGTTCTCAGCGCCGTCGGATTTGACATCGTCAGTGGAGAGCCGCGCCTGATTTTCTTTGATCTGACGGGCTTCTCACACGGCATCAATTTCCTGGTTCTTGCCATTGGTATTTACGGCATTGGCGAAATGCTTTGGACCGTCGAGACGTCGCGCGGCAGCGTTGCCATGAGTTCGGCGACGGTTTCAGTAAAACGCACCATGGCAGCGCTGAAAGAACTGATGGGGACCTGGAAGACCATGTTGATGGGATCATTCCTGGGCTACTTCGTTGGTATTTTGCCGGCAGCGGGTGCAACGCCAGGCTCCTTGATGGCCTACGGTATTGCAAAGACGGTCGCTAAGGACCCCGAAACGTTCGGTAAAGGCAATATCAATGGTGTCGTCGCGCCGGAAGCGGCGAACAACGCCGCATCGACAGGCTCGATGCTGCCGATGCTCACGTTGGGTATCCCGGGCTCGCCGACGACGGCGATTTTACTGGGCGGTATGGTCATATGGGGTCTTGAGCCGGGCCCGATGTTGTTCGTTGAACACAAGGAATTCGTCTGGGGCCTTATCGCCAGTCTTTATGCGGCAAACTTATTTGCCCTGCTCATCAACATCGCGTTTATCCCGGCTTTTATCGCGGTTCTCCGCCTGCCGTTCACCATTCTGGCGCCGATTATCTTCGTGCTGTGCGTCGTCGGCGGTTATGTGCCGACCCTGGATATGCATGATGTGTGGTTGATGTTGATATTCGGCGTTGTCGGATACCTCATGCGGAAATTGGACTATCCCTTGGCGCCGGCTGTGCTGGCCATTGTTTTGGGGCCACTGGCAGAACGGTCAATGCGCCAATCATTGATCGGATCGCACGGCGACATGATGACATTCTTCGAGCGTCCTATTTCCGGCACGATCATGGTGATCGCCATCATTTTGTTGGTCATGCCGTTAATCAAAGTCATTCGGCAACGCTCGAAAGGTGAGACGGCATGAACTCCGGCGCACCATCAGCAAAGCGTAGAATTGCCGCTGCCGATCTGCCGGTCGAGCCCATTGAGACGAATTTCAGTCTCAAGGACCGCATTTATGCGTCGCTGAAACAGGCCATCACCCGCATTGATATTTATGCCGACGATGCGGAACTGAGGCTTGATGAACGCCGACTTTCCGAACAGCTGAAAATCAGCCGGACACCGGTCCGTGAAGCTTTGGCGCGTCTTGAACAGGAAGGGCTGGTTGAAATCGTTCCCCGACGCGGCGTTTACATCGTCAGGAAAACCAAAGCCGAAATTCTTGAAATGGTGACGGTCTGGGCGGCATTGGAAAGCATGTCGGCGCGCCTGATAACACAAAATGCCAGTGATACGGAAATTGCGTCCTTGCGTGAAATCTTTACTAGCGTTGATCAAGGTGAAGTCGGCGCCCATATCGACGAATATTCAGATAAGAATATCCAATTTCATCAAAAAATTCTTGAACTCAGCCATTGCGAGTTGATTCCGAATATGGCTGAAAATTTGTTTATCCACATGCGCTCAATTCGGGCGCGAACCATCGGCGAAGAAGATCGCGCCAACCGTTCCATCATTGATCATCTCGATATCATCGAGGCGTTGGAACGCCGTGACACGGATTTGGCCGAACGCTTGGTTCGCGAACACACGCTCAATCTCGGCGCGCATATCAAGAAATATGTGGATTATCTCGACTGATATTAAACCGAAGCACTGCCACGGACCCGCCCCGGTCCCCTATGGGAGGAAAGTATGGTAACGACAGCAGCAGGCTCTTTAGCGACAGCGGATGAATGGACAGACTCCGATGACGACCTTGAAGCCGGTCCATTGACCGATGGGTTTCATCTGGTCATTGATGCGCTGAAACTCAACGACGTTGAGACGATTTATAATGTCCCAGGTATCCCGATTACCGATCTAGGCCGCTATATGCAGGCCGAGGGGCTGCGGGTTCTGTCCTTTCGCCATGAACAGCACGCGGGTTATGCCGCCGCCATTGCCGGTTTCTTGACCAAGAAGCCTGGTATCTGCATGACTGTGTCAGCGCCTGGTTTTCTGAATGGATTGACGGCACTGGCCCACGCGACGACTAACTGCTTCCCGATGATCTTAATTTCAGGATCCTCAGAGCGGGAGGTTGTGGATCTACAGCAGGGCGACTACGAGGAAATGGATCAGTTGGCGATTGCCAAGCCCTTGTGCAAAGCGGCTTACCGCGTGCTGCATGCCGAAGACATTGGCATTGGGATCGCGCGAGCCATTCGCGCCGCTGTCTCGGGGCGCCCGGGTGGCGTCTATCTTGATCTGCCGGCGGCGCTTTTGGGTCAAACCATGGATGCGGCCGCCGGGGCGAATTCGTTGGTGAAGGTCATCGACGCAGCGCCGGCCCAATTGCCGGCACCGGAAGCCGTGGCCCGTGCACTGGGCCTGCTGAAGAATGCCAAGAATCCGCTGATCATATTGGGCAAAGGTGCTGCGTACGCACAAGCCGATGATGCCATCCGCGACCTGGTGGAGAAGAGCGGTATTCCTTATCTGCCCATGAGCATGGCCAAAGGATTGCTGCCTGATACGCACCCGCTTTCCGCGGGGCCGGCACGTTCGCTGGCACTAAAGGGATCGGACGTTGTGGTGATGATCGGCGCCCGCCTCAACTGGCTGTTGTCACATGGCAAGGGCAAGACCTGGGGTGACAAAGCCAAGAAATTCATCCAAATCGACATCGAGCCCCGGGAAATGGATTCCAACGTCGAAATCGCGGCTCCCTTGGTCGGCGATATCGGATCGTGCGTTCAGGCGCTGCTTAACGGCATGGGTGAAGATTGGGCCCAACCGCCGACCGAATGGACCGAAGCGATATTCACTAAAAAGCAGACTAATGTCGAACGGATGGCGCCGAAGCTGCAAAACAATAACGTGCCGATGGATTACCACGGCGCGTTAGGCGTGCTTCGGACTATCATCAACGAACGGCCGGATGCGATTTTAGTTAACGAAGGCGCCAACACGCTGGATTTCGCGCGCAGCGTTATTGATATGCACAAACCACGCAAACGGTTGGATGTCGGTACCTGGGGTGTCATGGGCGTCGGTATGGGCCAAGCCATTGGCGCGGCCGTCGAAACAGGCCTACCCGTGTTGGCCATTGAAGGCGACAGTGCCTTTGGGTTTTGCGGCATGGAAGTCGAAACGATTTGCCGTTACGACCTGCCGATTTGCGTGGTCGTTTTTAACAACAATGGCATTTATAAGGGAACCGACATTAACCCGACCGGTAGTGCAGACGCCGCGACGACGGTTTTCGTCAAAGACGCGCGTTATGACAAGATGATGGAAGCCTTTGGTGGCGTCGGCGTTCATGCCACAACGCCTGATGATTTGAAACGTGCTGTGAATGAGGCGATGCATTCCGGTAAACCAACTTTGATCAACGCCGTTATTGATGAGGAGGCCGGCACCGAAAGTGGGCGGATCGGCAATCTCAATCCGCAAAGCATTATCGCGAAGAAATAACCTGGAACACAAAAGGAAGTAGTGAGGGGATTATGAGCAAGGCATTAGATGGGGTGCGTATTCTTGATTTCACCCATGTACAATCAGGCCCAACATGCACGCAATTGCTGGCATGGTTTGGCGCCGATGTAATTAAGGTTGAGCGCCCCGGCGTTGGTGATGCAACGCGCGGCCAGCTTCGCGATATTCCCGATGTGGACAGCCTCTACTTCACTATGCTGAACCATAACAAGCGCAGCGTTACTCTGAATTCGAAATCCGATAAGGGGAAGGAAATTCTGACCAAGCTCATCGAGGAATGCGATGTCATGGTCGAGAATTTCGCGCCGGGTGCTCTCGACCGCATGGGGTTTCCCTGGGAGCGCATTCAAGAGATTAATCCGAAGATGATTTACGCTTCGGTCAAGGGCTTCGGGCCGGGCCCGTATGCCGATTGCAAGGTCTATGAAAACGTCGCGCAATGCGCCGGCGGATCGGCCTCGACCACCGGCATGTTGGGTGAGGTGCCGATGGTGACGGGCGCGCAAATTGGTGACAGTGGCACCGGGCTGCATCTGGCATTCGGCATTGTCACTGCACTCTACCACCGCGAACAATCAGGCCGGGGCCAACGCGTCGAATGCGCCATGCAGGACGGCGTCTTGAACCTATGCCGGGTGAAACTTCGCGACCAACAGCGCCTGGCGCACGGGCCGCTGAACGAGTATTCGCAGTTTGGTGAAGGCATTCCATTCGGTGAGGCGACGCCCAGGGCTGGAAATGATTCCGGCGGCGGGCAGCCTGGCCGAATTCTGAAATGCAAGGACTGGGAAACGGACCCTGACGCGTATACCTATTTCATTACCCAGGCCGCCGTTTGGAAGAACGTTTGCGATGTCATCGGCAAGCCCGAATGGAAAGAAGACCCCGATTACGCGACGCCCAACGCCCGCCTGCCGAGATTGGGCGAAGTGTTTGGTGCCATTGAGGACTGGACGATGACCAAGACCAAATTTGAGGTCCTGGAAATCTGCAACCCGCTGAATATTCCCGTCGGCCCGATTCTGTCCATGAAAGAGATTGCGGGGGATATGAGCCTTCGGGAGACCGGCGCCATCGTTGAGGTCGATCATCCCGAGCGCGGTAAGTATCTGACTGTCGGCAACCCCGTCAAATTGTCTGATTCGCCCTCCGACGTGGAACGCTCACCATTGCTCGGTGAGCACACGGATGAAGTGATGCGTGATGTCGTTGGTCTCAGTGATGAGGAAATCGCCGCGGCCCGTGAAGACGGGGCCATATAAGTACGTTCGCAGGCAATCGCCGCGCGACAAGGAAGGAATAAACCAAGATGCGTTTGATTGTGATGGGCCAACAGGCTTTCGGTAAATCCGCCTTGGAGGCCATTCTGAATAAAGGCGACGATGAAGTCGTCGCAGTCTATTGTGCGCCGGATAAAGATGACCGCGTTGATCCAATCAAGGAATTCGCGTTGGAGAAGGGGTTGGTGGTTATGCAGCCCGACAATTTTAAAGACGCTGAAATTCTCGATGAGATGCGGGCATTTAAAGCTGATCTTTGCGTCATGGCCTACGTCATTATCTTTGTGCCGGAAGAAGCCCGCGATATCCCGACGCACGGCTCGATTTGTTATCACCCGTCTTTGTTGCCGCTACATCGAGGCCCCAGTTCGATCAATTGGCCGATCATTTGGGGCGCAACGAAAACTGGGATTAGCTATTTCTGGCCCGATGACGGGTTGGATGAGGGCGAAGTTCTATTGCAAAAGGAAATTGATATCGGCCCGGATGACACTTTGGGCTCAATCTATTTCGACAAGGCGTTCCCCATGGGGATTGAGGCGACCTTGGAGGCGATTGACTTGGTTCGTGTCGGAAATCCACCGAAAATCGTACAAGATGAGGCGAAAGCGACCTATGAAGGCTGGTGCAATAAGAAGGCCGCCGAAATCGACTGGAGCCGCTCAGTCGGTGAGGTCTACAACCTGATCCGGGGCTGCAACCCGCAGCCTGGCGCCTGGACGACAATTAACGGCGAAACCTTGCAAGTCTTCGACAGTGAAAAAGTCGACGATGGCGCGTTTGGTCGGGTCGGTCAGGTGTCGGCCATCGGCGAGGATGGAATGTTGGTGACGGTGGGCCGTGGCGCCATTCGCATCAAACGGGTGCGCTACGGCAGCAAGAAAGTGACCGCACAGGAATTTGCAGAAAAAGTTGGTTTGGCCGTTGGTGCCAAGTTGGGAACGTGATCGGCGCATGACCCCATGCACTGATTTTGGAATGTGAAAATTGCCATATCAATTCTGTGGTTATAGCGTGATCCTAGGCGGCTTGAATTAAAACCGGGAGGCTCTGATGCCGAAAAGTGATATTGAAATTGCCCGCGAGGCAACCATGCAACCCATCGCCGATATCGGCGCGAAGCTGGATATTCCGGCTGATGCCTTGCTGCATTACGGGCCGCATAAGGCAAAAATTTCGTACGATTTTATTGATTCATTAAAGCGCAAGCGTGCTGGCAAATTGATCCTGGTGACGGCGATTACGCCGACACCGGCCGGCGAAGGCAAGACGACCACGACGGTCGGGCTGGGCGATGGCCTCAACGCCATTGGTAAACGCACCGCGATTTGCATCCGCGAGCCGTCCCTGGGCCCGTGTTTCGGGATGAAGGGCGGCGCCGCCGGCGGCGGCTATGCGCAGGTCGTGCCTATGGAAGATATCAATCTGCATTTTACTGGCGACTTCCACGCCATCGGCATTGCTCACAACCTGCTGTCGGCATTGCTCGACAACCATATCTATTGGGGCAACAAGCTGAAGATTGATTCGCGACGCATTGGCTACAAGCGTGTTGTTGATATGAATGACCGCGCCCTTCGCAACATCACCGCCAACTTGGGTGGCATCTCCAACGGATTCCCGCGTGAAGATGGCTATGACATTGTCGTCGCGTCAGAAATTATGGCGATCTTCTGTTTGGCCACTAGCCTGGAGGATTTGACCAAACGGATCGGAAACATTGTTGTCGCCTTCACCCGTGATCGCAAACCGGTGACGGCCAAGCAGCTTAAGGGCCCGGGACCGATGGCCGTGCTTCTTAAAGACGCACTGATGCCGAACCTAGTCCACACCTTGGAAGGCAACCCGGCGTTTATTCACGGCGGCCCCTTTGCCAACATCGCGCACGGCTGCAATTCGGTCATGGCCACTAAGACGGCACTGAAACTTGCCGACTATGTGGTTACGGAAGCCGGTTTCGGCGCCGACTTGGGTGCCGAGAAGTTCTTCAATATCAAATGCCGTAAAGCTGGTCTGAAGCCGGCTGCTGTTGTGCTGGTTGCGACTGTGCGAGCTTTGAAGATGCATGGCGGCGTTGGTAAGAACGATTTGGGCAAGGAGAACGTCAAGGCCGTTCGGGACGGTTGTACCAACATGGCCAAGCACTTGAAGAACCTGAAACAGTTCGGTGTGCCTGCCGTGGTGGCGATCAACTCGTTCATTACTGATACGAAGAAAGAGTTGAATGCGGTCAAGGCCGAAGCCAAGAAGCTCGGTGCCACGGCCATCCTTTGCAGCCACTGGGCTGATGGCTCCAAGGGCACGAAGGCGCTGGCCGAGCACGTGGTGAAGTTGGCCGATAGCGGTAAGGCGAAGTTTAAGCCGCTTTATCCAGACAACATGAAGCTGGAAGACAAAGTTCGGACCATCGCCCAAAAAATCTACGGCGCCAAGGATATCTCCATTGATGCCGCGGTGGCCCGCCAGTTTGCCGATCTGGAGGCCGGTGGATACGGTAAGTTCCCGGTTTGCATGGCAAAGACCCAATACAGCTTTTCGACCGATCCCGACGCCAAGGGCGCGCCGACCGGCCACATTGTCCCGGTACGTGAACTCAGGCTGTCGGCGGGGGCTGAGTTTGTCGTCGTCGTCACCGGCGCGATTATGACGATGCCAGGTCTGCCGCGCGTGCCGGCCGCCGATAACATCTATCTCAACAAGAACGGTGATATCGAAGGCCTGTTCTGATCGAAGAGAATTGCTTCAAATCAAGTCGCGGCGACGGTAGTCTTGTTAGGTTATCGTCGCCGTTTTCTTATTGATGCTGCATGCGCTGCGGCTTGGAGGTGTCATGACTATTCGTACTATTCTCGTGCCGGTTCGCGGTGACGGTAAGGGCGAAGGCGTTCTTGACCATGCGGAAGCGCTCGGTCGTGCTTTTGATGCCCACCTTTCGGTTGTCCATTGCCGGGCAAAACCCGAGGAACTTCTGCCTTATTCGACGATGATTACTGAAAGTATGCGTCAGACAATATTGGAATCTGCGCGTGCCACGGCGGCCGATGAAGAAGCCCATTTGCAGGGGTTGTTTATGGATTACCTGGAAGCACGGGACATTGTCTTGGTGGAGGAGCCGCCCGTGCCGGAAGGCCGTGTCTCTGCGTCTTGGCATGAGATTGAAGGCCATCAGGCAGCGATTGTTGCGGTGCGTGGCCGGTTGGCCGATGTCATCGCCGTCGCACAACCTGAAAAAAGCGGTGTGAGTGGACATAAAACGCTGGAATCGGCACTTCTGGAAACCGGCAAACTAGTACTCATGTGTCCACCAAAACCGACGGACCGTATCGGCGGGCATGTCTGCGTCGGATGGAACGGTGGCGCCGAAGCGGCGCGCGCCATTAGCGCCGCCATGCCAATTCTTGAGGCGGCCGACAAGGTGACTGTGTTCTCGTCACCACACGGCTTGGAGGACAAGCTGAGCGCCGACGATTTGCGCGAGCACTTGGGCTGGCATGATGTCAACGCGGAGGTGACGACAATGAATGTTGGCGCCACCGAAGTCGGCAACATGCTTCTAGCGGAAACCGGGCGCGCCGGTGGTGATGTCTTGTTAATTGGCGGCTATGGCCACAGCCGTCGCCGCGAACTGGTTATGGGCGGTGTCACACGTCATGTTATTGAACATGCCGATATTCCGGTGTTGTTGGTACACTAATATCCTGCCGGGTGAGGCCTAGCCATGCCAATGACGGCATTTGGCCCCGGTCACTTGCAAAAATGACTATCCGGCGCCACAGTCGCCTCTCGGCAAATGGAGAGCGATCATGGACACGACACCCTTCACCAATTCCCAAATTGTTGCGGCATTTGAAGAACGTACCAAGCGGTCGAAAGCTCGGCATCTGGAAGCTCGTGACGTCTTCCCAAGTGGGGTTGTCCATGATTCCCGACACATGTTCCCGCATCCGCTTTATGTCGAACGCGCCGAGGGCGCGCGGAAATGGGATGCCGACGGCAATGAATACATTGATTACTACGGCGGCCACGGATCGCTGCTTTTAGGCCATGCGCATCCAAGTATGGTGGCGGCGGTGAATGCGCAGGTCAGCCTGGGTACGCATCCCGCTGCGTGCCATAACCTGGAACTTGAATGGGGGCAGCTGGTTAAGTTGCTTATTCCGTCCGCCGATCGTGTCCGGTTCACGTCTAGCGGCACCGAGGCCAATCTCATGGCCATTCGCCTGGCCCGGGCATTTACCGGCAAGAACAAGCTGGTGCGGTTCAGAAACCATTTCCATGGTTGGCAAGATCACGTTGCTTTCGGCTCAAAGTTCGCCGGCACCGAAAACGTGCCGGGGATCATCGCCGGTATCATCGAAAATGTGATCGTCGCAGACGCGGGCGCGCCCGATGACGTTCGTAAAGTTCTCGAATCGGATGACGACATTGCCGCCGTTATCCTAGAGCCAACAGGCGCTAGTTCCGGCCAAATTCCGGTCAGCCGTGATTTTGTCAAAATGCTCCGCGATGTCACCAAAGAGCGCGGCATCGTGCTGATCTTTGACGAGGTCGTCACCGGGTTTCGAGTTTCGCCCGGCGGCGCCCAGGCGGCGCTGGGCTTGCTTCCCGATTTGACGGCTTTGGCGAAGATCCTAGCGGGTGGGCTGCCAGCGGGCGCGATTTGCGGTCGCCGAAATATCATGCAGTTGCTGGATTTCGAGGCGGCTGAGTTTCATGGATTTCAAAAAATTCCACACCAGGGGACGTTTAACGCCAATCCACTGTCCGCCGCCGCGGGCACGGCACTGTTGGCGCAGATCGCTGAAGGAGATATCACGGATGTCGCCAACGCACAGGGACAGAACCTGATCCAGGCATGGAACCAGGTATTTGCCGACGAGAAGGTTCCGTGGGCGGCCTATGGCAATGGATCCAGTACCTACATATTCACCAATCCCGATGGCCTGGACATCGATCCGCTAAACTTTGATCCACTGAGCCACCCCATGGCTGTGATGGAGAAAGCCGGCGGTCATCCAGCCGCGGCGCTGTTCCGCCTTGCGTTGCTGGTCAATGGCGTGGATGTCAATTCGAAGCCCGGCGCGATCGTCTCGGCTGTTCATTCCGATGCGGATATTAATGAAACTGCCGAGGCGACCGGAAAAGCGTTGGGCATGCTAAAGGCGGAAGGGCTGATTTAAATCTATTCTTCACCGATACGGGATTGCTGCCGGTTTTCTTATTTGAACTTAGTCGACATGGTATCTGTCGTTGAAGAGGTATTTCTCAGACAGTTCGGCGGCGCGAGCGAGTTGGCGTTTGACGACACTATATAAATCCCGAACCGAAACGATCCCGACGACATGCCCACCTTCGACCACAGGTAAGTGCCGAAACCCTCTTAACTCCATGAGTTCCAGCGCATCGCGCGCATCATCATCGGGTTCGATCGTCTCCGGTGATGTGTCCGTCGTCATATAAATTGGAACAATCAACGGCCTGATCTAAAGGAGGATCTGGCTCATCTGGTTGATAACATTAAGCGGCGTATTTGCGGTATTGCAAGCGCCGGGTTTCCATCGTTTTCCGTTTGATCCTTTCTCGT